>JAUSLF010000044.1 GCA_030646695.1 Nitrosomonadaceae bacterium | reverse complement strand
ACAATCGCGCCATCGCCACGCAAGAGGTGATTGAGGAGCTCATCAAACTAGCCAAGGAAATGGATGCTGCCACCAAACGCGGCAAAGACCTTGGTCTGAACGAAGACGAGATTGCCTTCTACGACGCCCTGGCGGCAAACGAAAGTGCGGTGCTAGCGATGGGCAGCGCCGAGTTGAGAGTCATCGCCACCGAACTGGTGACCCAGGTGCGCAAGAGTGTGACTATCGACTGGACTGTCCGTGAAAGTGCGCGCGCCAGAATCAAAGTGATGGTGAAACGCATCCTCAAAAAGCATGGCTATCCGCCGGATTTGCAAGAGGAGGCGACGAAAACGGTGCTGGCACAGGCGGAGCTGCTGTCAGCGATATGGGCGGTGGCATGAGCATAGCGAGCAGATGCCTAGAATCAGGATGCACCTCGTAGGAGGGGGCGAATCGTATTTAGGCGCGTGCTGGCGGTCAGTTGCAAGACAGTTTTGCCATCATCTCACGTCTTGATGGATTGCCTGGGTTTAATGGCACAGTAATTCCAATTTCATTTCATCAGTGACATTTCGTTAATATCCTCACTCGCGCCTGGCCGTACTATTCGCCCCGAAGGAAGTCCCCCTTGGGGATGTACTGTCTGCGGCGTTCGTTCGTCATCGCCTCGTTTCACTTTCGAACTGGAATTGGAATAAGACTAGCAGTTAACCGCCGGGTCGGCTCAGCCCTCCGGCAGCCAGCCCTCTTCCACCTCAGGCGGAAAAGGCGTCCGCCGGATTTCGTTACTATCCTCGTTGCGGTAGATCAGTTCGCTGGTTTCGAAATTGAACTCAGGGTGGCGCGGATCATTCCACTGGTCGAGAAAGTGCTTGTAAAAGGGATCGAAAAATCCCCGTTGGGGGTTGTCGTGCTGCAGTCCGAATATATACTCCGGCTGGGTCGTGACCTCGTGGCTGTCATGGCAGTACTGGACCCAGACATATTCGCCAGTCACCACCAACTTCCAGAACGGCGGCTCTTCATAGAACTTGAGCTTGACCTTTTTTCCTGCGGCGGCAAGCTTGCGCAGATAGGCGATGCTCGTCTCCGTTTCCTGGCGATAGGCTTGGAGCATGGCCTCCGGGTCATCCTGCGACTGGGCCCGGCTTGCGATACCTTTGCCATAGGGGTTTGCCAGCATCACGCGAATTTCATACGCCAGCCCCAGTGTCTTCTGCAAATCGTTATTTTCCGAACTGAAGGTGCCGTAGCCGGTGATCGCCATGATGTACACGTCACGCACGCTGGCAATCTTCTTGCGCATATCCCGTTCCTTCCAGCGCGACATCCAGCCATGCCCCTCCCGCGCATAAACAAGCGATGCGATCTTGTTCATGTGTATGCTGCGCCGTCCGTCCCAGGCGATCTTCGAGATGTTGAACAGCAGCACCAGCACCGTGGCAAAGCTAATTTCCGTGAATAACAGCAATTGCGAGTTATCTTCAATCTTTGGCCACCAATAAAACAAGACGTATTTCGCCACCACCGGCAGGGAAAAAGCGACACCCACCGCCAGCAGAGTAATTGCCACATGGACGAAGGCGTGACGGATGCCAACGGTGAAGCTGTGAAAATGATTGTCGTGGTCCACGATGCAACCTCCTTTTTGAAACAAGCGAGCCAGCCGAAAAACGGTGGCAACCTCGATCTGGAATAAGCGGGGGGAATTGGTTGAAGCGATCTCCCGCGCACACCGCCAATAGGTGTGGGGAAACTTGAGCGAACTTTGAATTTGATTATAACTTATACCGGACTCGGACACCGCGCTTCTTACGAAAAATTAATTCGGGCACCTTTAAATCAAGGCACAGCTCGCGAAGACCTCCGGCACGCAACCTGGTGCAGAGCCGCCAATTCAGCGAGATGCTGAGGAGCACGCTCAACGCTTATCACAATCGCGCCATCGCCACGCAAGAGGTGATTGAGGAGCTCATCAAACTAGCCAAGGAAATGGATGCTGCCACCAAACGCGGCAAAGACCTTGGTCTGAACGAAGACGAGATTGCCTTCTA
>JAUSLF010000042.1 GCA_030646695.1 Nitrosomonadaceae bacterium | reverse complement strand
ATACTCAAGGACGGGCTCAATGGCGCCAGTGCTCAGCCGGTCTTTGTCCGAAAGCAACACTACGAACGTTAACACACCACAGCCCTGTTTCTTGCCAACGCCTTTCGGCCTGCGGGCGAATATCATACTCAGGGCGAACGGAGGTTAAGATCGTACTTGTGCAGAGTTGGCGATTTATGCCTGCCACAACGGCGGTTCATCCATCAACGCGATCTGTTCGCGCAATTCGAGGATGCGGTCCTGCCAATAGCGCTGGGTGTTGAACCACGGGAACGCCTGCTTGAAAGCGGGGTCATCCCAGCGCTGCGCGAGCCACGCCGCATAATGGATCAGGCGCAGGGTGCGCAACGCCTCGATCAGATGCAATTCGCGTTCGTCGAAATCGCAGAAGTCCTCATACCCGGCCAGCACGTCGGTCAACTGCCGCACCATATCGGCGCGGTCGCCTGACAATAGCATCCATAAATCCTGCACCGCCGGCCCCATGCGGCTGTCGTCAAAATCCACGAAGTGCGGACCTTGCTCCGTCCATAGCACGTTGCCCACGTGACAGTCGCCGTGCAGTCGCAATGCGCGCACTTCTCCCGCACGCACAAAGCAGTGGTGCACGCCGTCCAGCGCCTGATCCACCGCGCTGCGATAAGCCGCATCGAGATCAGCCGGAATGAATTCATGCGCCAACAGATAATCGCGCGGCCGTTCACCGAAGCTGGCGATATCCAGCGTGGGGCGTTCGTGAAATGGCCTGAGCGCGCCGACAGCGTGGATGCGCCCGAGGAAGCGCCCCATCCATTCCAGCGTGGAGCGGCCTTCCAGTTCGGGTGCACGGCCACCATATTTGGGGAAAACAGCAAAGCGGAATCCCTCGAAACTGTGCAGCGTTTTTCCATCCAGCACCAGCGCGGGTACGACAGGAATTTCGCGCTCGACCAGTTCCTGCACGAAGGCGTGTTCTTCGAGTATGGCGGCATCCGTCCAGCGCCCGGGACGATAGAATTTCGCCACCAGCGGTGCGCCTTCTTCCAGACCGATCTGATAGACGCGGTTCTCGTAGCTGTTGAGCGCCAGCAGGCGGCCATCGCTGCGGAAGCCTACGCTTTCCAGCGCGTTCAACACGCTATCGGGAGGGAGAGTGGAAAAATCCTGGGGAAGCGGACTACGCATTTTTATCCCCGCAAATTATTCAAAATAACCAGTGTTGCGTATTAACAATTCCTTGATCTCTTTCTCGCAATCTGTCGCCTTTCGGAGACAAATTAAATCCTCTCATAACAGATAGTTGGTTATACTCAATGAATATTTGTCGCTTGTTGACGACAAGCGATATCTAATGCCCCGTTAATTTAACACTTAACAATATGATTATATACATAATAAATAACTGGCGTGAATATTGCATTACTTATTATGAGTGTGATTATCAAATAGTTTGATAAAAACCTGGATTTCGAACTACAGACGGTGGGACAGGTAATGACACTCTCAATGGTGGAAAAGATGCAAGCACTGCTGTAGTGCCTGAGCCCGTAGACTGCAGCGCCATTTGCCTCTGGTGGATGACAGACGAGAGAGTTCTCCACCAGCGTAGCACCGTGGCTGACGATTTCGGGTAGCACCTGCCTGCTGGAACGCGCCGTCGCAGCGGTGATCGACATCGCCCCTCTGCCGCAGGGCGCGGATGCGACGATACCTCACGACCTATTGTGTTGAAAAACTCCGTTTTTATTTGAGACTGGTGTCGGGCTAAAAATGGATTTCGGGGATTCTGAGGGGGGGCTTTCTGTATTCAACTACGAATGCATGGGAAGGTTTGTCCATTCAATCAGCCTTTACGCGGGTTTTAATGCCATTTCCGGTGCCGCTGGGTCAACCATTACCCACAAGGTGGGTCATAAAGGAGAAAGAACGTACCTATGAGTAAGAAGATTTTATTCGTGCTGATGACATCGGCGGTAACCTTGACCGCCGTTTTTGCGCTGTCGAAAACGGCCGCCGCGAATGTCTGGACTGTGGCCGAGCGCACGAGTTTGATCACAGCTACGTGTTCTTCTGGACAGGAACAGTATCCGGAACTCGCTCGCTTGCATAATAAGATCGCAGACGCCGGCAGCCTCATTGAGGCGCGCACCCTCGCGCTAACACCGACGGCCTCAGCGATCGGCGCGCTCAGGAATGCGCGCTCCATTGTGCCTTTCAGCAATGACCTGCGCTTGGCCGAAACCCAGCTCACCGACATGTATTCACGTATCGAAGCTGCCGAGACGCCGCGCCAGGTCGCGGACGAGTTCTCTGGCATGATGCTCGCCAAACTCGACAATGACAAAGCCGCCACCTTAAATGTGGGTAAACACAAATGCAACTACTCAACAGGGGATGTAATCGCCATCGTGGTCGGTTTGATCTTGGGTATCATTCCTGGATTGATCATGCTCGTTGTGCTCTGCTGACGAAAGCTTGCGTTGCTTGCCGGCAGCGCACTCCCTGCGGAATGTGTAGCCGCCAGCTAAAACCGGATATTGGGTTTGTACGCTGTTGTTGGTACGCGATCTCGGTTGATTACTCTGCGCATTATCGAGTGACAGGGGGTGGGGTTTTGAAAGTTACGGCTGGTATCACTTATTAAGGTTCATTTTCCTGGCTCTTGCAGGCTCTTATATTACGTATGTGCTGCGAACGTTCACAGCAGCCGGGCTTTGATTTGGGCGACACGAGTTTCGCGCACCCGGGCGTTGATGGCAGGCGGCAGGGAGGTGGGATCGGCTATGGTCTTGGCCAGTTCGGCGGCAATGGCCCCGGCATCCACGCTGCGGGCTGCGCTGAACGCTGCGCGTAACCGCTCTGCCTGAGGATAGGGCTTCTCAGCGTAGCCGGGGCGGCCATGAAAATCGCACGCGCAAGCCTGCAGGAATTCCTCGAAACGCTCCGGCTTGCGATAGGCATCCGCCGCCTGCAGCATGTCGGCGATGGTGGTGGGGCGCAATTCCGCTGCCCGGTGCACGTCGCCGTGATAGCGCGCCGTCAGCAAGGCCAGATCGCGTTCGTCGTTGGGGGTTCGGATGCGCTCGCTGAGATCCTTGACCAGTTGCACGCTGCGCGCTTCGTGGCCGATATGCCGCGGCCACTCCTGCGGCGGGGTGGTGCTTTTGCCGAGGTCATGCGTGAGCGCAGCGAAACGCACCGGCAGGGAATAATTCTGTGCGGCGGCATAATCGATCACCAGCATGCTGTGTACGCCGGTATCGATTTCAGGGTGATGCTGTGCCGGTTGCGGCACGCCGAACAAGGCATCCACTTCCGGCATGATGCGGGTCAGCGCGCCACATTCGCGCAGTGCATAAAACATGCGCGAAGGTTTATGTTCCATCAGCCCGCGCGCGAATTCCTGCCACACCCGTTCCGGCACCAGCGCATCCACTTCGCCGTTGTGCACCATGTCGTTCATCAGCGCGAGCGTTTCCGGCGCAATGCGAAAGCCGAAGCGCGCGGCAAACCGCGCTGTGCGCAGTACCCTTACCGGGTCTTCGCTGAAAGCCGGACTGACGTGGCGCAGCAAGCCTGCTTCGAGGTCGGCCACGCCGTTAAACGGATCGATGATGTTGCCGTCTTGATCCTTGGCAATGGCATTGATGGTGAGGTCGCGCCGCGCCAGATCCTCCTGCAGCGTGACTTCGGGCGCGGCATATACCTCAAAGCCCTTGTAGCCGCGGGAAATCTTGCGCTCGGTGCGTGCCAGCGCGTATTGCTCGTGACTCTGAGGATGGAGGAAAACCGGGAAGTCCTTGCCCACTGGGCGGTAGCCGAGCCGTGCCATCTCCTCCGGAGTGGAGCCGACGACGACGTAATCATGGTCCTTGACCGGCAGGCCCAGCAGTTCGTCGCGAACTGAACCGCCCACTAAATAGGTTTTCATTGCATGGCTGTTTATCGTCCCGCCCGATCGCGGAAACGATTATACCGCTCGCGCGGAAGCTGGTGCGCCAGATAGAGTGGCGCCACTTCTTCCAGCGGAGTCGGGCGGATGCCGAATACCGCCGCGAGATTGTTGCTGCCCGCGCAATCGCAGACGCTGTCCACCTGCATCGAATGATAATTGTCGCGGGTGATGAGCTTGCCCGGCAGCCATTCCATCAGCATTGCCTGCAGATAGGACAGGCTGTCATTCAGGCCGATGATGCTGAGGTCATGTCCGGTGACCTGCGCCACATATTCCACCAGTTGCCGCAAGCTGTAGACTTTGGGCCCGCACAGGTCGTAACCCTGGCCGAAGGTGGCAGGATTGGAAAGGCTGGCCACAAATGCCTGTGCCACATTTTCCACAAACACCGGCTGGAACTTCGCGTTGGGTGATGCCAGCGGCATCAGCGGCAGGCGGTGCACCAGCCGGGCAAACAGATTGAGAAAGGAATCCCCTGGGCCGAAGATGACCGATGGCCTGAAAACAGTCGTCTGCAAATCCGACGCCAGCACGATTTTCTCGCCTTCGCCCTTGGAGCGCAGATAAGCGCTGGGGCCGCCAGTATCGGCGTTGAGAGCGCTCATATGCACCAGCCGTGTGACCCCGTTGCGCTGGCATGCTGCCACGATCTTGCGCGGCAACTCCACATGCGCGGCAGCGAAATCACCATGCAGTATACCCACCAGGTTGATGACTGCATCCATCCCGGTCAGCAAGCGGTCGAGTGCGGCGGCATCGTGGACATTGGTTTCCACCACATCTGCCGTTGGCAGTACCAGCAGTTGCCGCGCATGTTCGTAATGGCGGGTGGGAACGCGTACGGAGATTTCCTCTGCGGTCAGCCAGTGGGCGATATGCCTGCCGACAAAGCCGCTGCCGCCGATAATGCAGACGTTATTGATTTTTATGGTGCTCATTTTTCCTCTTCTGACAGTCCATTGGTGGTTGATTTGGGTGCGACGGTGCCGAGGCGCTGTTGCAGGGTCTGCAGCCGATGACCGAGAGTGCTGGCGTAATACATCGAGTTGCTCAGGACTTTTTTCACGTAGTCGCGGGTTTCGCTGAAAGGGATGGTTTCGGCATAAATCGCGCCTTCCAGCGGCCTGGCGTCGCGCCATTGCCGTGCGCGTCCGGGGCCGGCATTGTAGGCCGCTGAGGCCAGCAGCGGCTGGTTGTCGAGCGTAGTCAGCACATGCTTGAGGTAATAAGTGCCCAGCGCCAGATTGGTATTGACCTCGTTGGCGAGAGCATGGTGGTAATTTTTTATGCTCATTTTCTTTGCCACCCATTTTGCGGTGGCCGGCATCAATTGCATCAGCCCCGTCGCCCCGGCACTGGACCTGGCATCGGTAATGAAACGGCTTTCCTGGCGGATGAGGCCGTACACCCAGGCTTCGTCCAGTTGCTGCTGCTGCAGGTGGTTTTGCAGCGCTTCGCGGTGGGGGGTGAGGAAGCGCAGACTGAAATCATGCAGTTGCACGGTGCGGTCGGCGGTACTGATGGCGCGGTCATAGACCCCGTTGCGCCGCGCTACTTCTGCCGCCGCCAGCAGGCGCCGGTCATCGAAGCCGCGGATGCTCCAGTTCCATTCGCGCGTGCCCTCGGCACGCAGATTCAGGCGATACAACGCCAGTGCCCGCTGGATTCCGGGCAACTGCTGCATCGCGGCGATTTCCTGCGCCCCGGCCTTATAGGGTTCGTCCGGGATGCCGATCACTACCCCCATCTCTTCTTCCGCCAGTTGACCATAAAAATTATGTTCGCTGCTGAGCGGGGCGAGGAGCGCATTGGCTTCTGTAATTCTGCCTTTGGTTTTGAGCGCGCGTGCTTTCCAGTAACGCCATACCCCTGCCTGCTGTTCCGCAGCAGACATGGTTTCGATGCTTCTGAGCACCGTCTTCCAGTCGCCGGCTCGCAGCGCCGCGCGGGTTTGCCAGGCAAGCTGGGTGTCCGAGAGGGGGGGTGCGGGGTGGGTGGCGGCAGCTTGCCGGAACCAGCCCAGCGCACGCGGATCAAGCCGGCGCGCCGCCTGGCTGGCCAGGTGCCCGAGGAAATAGGACTGCTCCGCCGGGTCGAGTCGTTCACGCACCTTGGGCCAGTAGGCAAAGGCTTGATCCGGACCGCTGCGCAGCAGACGCAGCAGCGCGTACAGGGCAACTTCACGGTCGGCGCGGGTCTTGATCTCGTGCCGCTGTTTATCCAGGTAGCGCAGCGGATTGCTGGTGGCTACGTCCAGTTTGCTTGCATTGAGTGCCTGATCACTCGGCAGATAGCGGTTGATGTGCTTCGCCACGCTCACGTTGCCCGCCTCGAGGGTCAGGCGCAGCCGCGTCCACACATCTTCCACGGTGAGCAGCCTAGCGGCAGTCAGCGCTTCGAACAGCGGAGTACAGTTTTTCGGCAGATCGTGGGTGCTAAACCACAGTGGCCGCGCTTCGGTCAGCGCCGCGCCGTCGCTGGCAGCGAGGCGTTGTTGCAGGGAATAGCAAATGAGTTCGGCATCCTTGTTGATCAAAGCCGGGTATTCCGCAGTGAACAGTTCCCACTGCTGCTTCTTGCCCAGGGTTTTCAGCCACTCGCCTTGCAGCCGGTCGGCAAGGAAACTGCCCTGATTATGAGAAAGGAATTTTTTGACTGCATTGGCGTCTATATTTCCCAGTTGCAGACTCAACTGGTAATAGGCCGCATAAGGTTCCAGCACGTGGCCTTGCAAGCGCCGGGCGTAAGTCTCCAGGCGAGCGGAATTTCCTGCCTGGAATGCCTGGCGCGCAGCGATGAAATCGGCGTCCTGGCTGGCCACGGCTGTGCCGGTGAGAACCAGGAGCAATAAGCCGGGTAAAAACTTTTTCATAGCCTGCTATATTGAGTAAGTGAAACGAGAACCCGGATGGCAAGCTGCCCCACTCAATTTCTGTTCCCTTGTTACCTTTGACATCTCTTTTGAAGAATAGCACATCATGCCTTATATCAGCCTGAACCCTGCGACCAACAAGATCGTCAAAACCTACACCAGTTGGGACAGTCACCATCTCGCTGCAGCTCTGGAGCAAGCTGACAGCGCCCAGCAAGCCTGGGGGCAAACTACCTTCGCCGCGCGCGCGGCGCATATGAGCCGCGCCGCCACGCTGTTGCACGAGCGCGTGGCCGAGTACGGCAAGCTGATGGCGATCGAGATGGGCAAGCCGCTGCGCGAGGCGTGCGCTGAAGTGGAGAAATGCGCGCTTATCTGCGATTACTACGCGGTGCATGCCCAGCATTTCCTGCAGGACGAGACGATCCAGACCGATGCAGGCAAAAGCTATGTGTCGTATGAACCCCTCGGCGTCGTGCTGGGCGTGATGCCGTGGAATTTTCCGTTCCTGCAGGTGATCCGTTTTTCTGCGCCTGCGCTGATGGCAGGCAACGGCTGCGTGTTGAAGCATAGTTCCAATGTGCCGCAATGCGCGCTGGCGCTGGAACAGTTGTTTCGCGATGCGGGCTTTCCGCCCTATCTTTTCACCACGCTTATGATCGAAGCCGCCGATGTGGCCGAAGCCATCGCCAGCCACCATGTGCATGCGGTGACGCTCACCGGTTCTGAAGCTGCCGGGCGCGCAGTCGCGGCCCACGCCGGCCAACACCTGAAGAAATGTGTGCTGGAACTGGGCGGATCGGATGCATTCATTGTGCTGAAAGATGCCGACCTGGAACTGGCCGCCACCAATGCGGTGAAATCACGTTTTCAGAACTGCGGCCAGTCGTGCATCGCTGCCAAGCGCATCATTCCGGTCGCGGAAATCGCCGACGAGTTTATGTTCTTGTTCGTGAAAAAAACCACCGAGCTGAAAATGGGCGACCCGCTGAGCGAATTCACCCAACTCGGCCCGCTGGCGCGGCTTGATTTGCGGGAAGAGCTGCACCAGCAGGTGACCGATTCGATTGCGCAAGGCGCGCAGGCGATATTCGGTTGCAAGCCCATAGCAGGCGAAGGTGCGTTTTATCCGCCATCGATCCTTGACCGGGTAACGGCAAAAACCCGCGCCTACCACGAAGAATTATTCGGCCCAGTCGCCGCCGTGATCCGCGCCGCAGATGAGGAAGAAGCTGTGCACATCGCCAATGACACCCGCTTCGGTCTCGGTTCCAGCATCTGGAGCCGCGATTCCGGACGCGCGGAGAAAATCGCGCGGCAAATTCATGCCGGCAGCAGCTTCATTAATGGCACGGTCAAATCCGATCCACGCCTGCCTTTCGGCGGCATCAAGTCGTCCGGCTTCGGCCGGGAATTGTCCTACCATGGCATCCGCGAATTCGTTAACGTGAAAGCGGTGTGGATACGGTAAACAATCGGCCTAGTCCGAAGTGAAGAAACGGCTGCTGATTGGGTATAGCGGATAGGAGGCATCAGGCAGTTGCGCGGCGGGTTTTTAGCGACTGGCGGCCCTGTTGCTTCAGACTTGCAAAATCAACCTCTTTTACACGCCCATTCTTTACATCGTTCAAGCCCTTGGCAATGTCCTGGCGTAAACTATCAAGCTTGGCCGTTTTGACCTGCTCATACGCTTCGAATAACCGCAACGCTTCACGAATAACTTCACTTGCGGAACCATACATACCGGATTCAACGCGCTGACGAACGCGCGCTTCTAATTCGGGTGGCAAAGATACGTTCATGGACATGGTAATTCTCCTAAAGGAACAACAATAACGGTATGGCAGTTTATGCCATAAATTGCCAGTTTAGTGACAGCGCCAAGCAGATCTTTCAGGTTGTAGCGCCCAGAACGACTAACCCGTTTCAGGCCGATCTTGAACTGGGACTGCTGAAAAACTTCCCTCACCCCTTACGTCATTCATCCGCAAGTTGATCGAGCGTGACTTTCTCCATTCCGTGTCACCGTTGCAGGTCAACAGTGAGAAATCGGGGGCTGGTGTCGATGTGTTTATAACGGGCCATCGCTGCTTCATCCATAGAATAATGATGGATGAATGTTGATACACTCACGCAATTACGGCAAGATGCTGGAAACACTTTTTCTACAGCCTCGTTAGGCCAGATTGATCACCGCTATGCCTAGTCCGCAGTGGAAGAAATTTGAAATGTTGGTGGCTGCGCTTCATGAGGCGGACGCTCAGGGAACCATAGTTAAATGGAATGAACAGATTAACGGTCGTCAGTTTGATGTAGTCGTTAGGTTCTCCGTTGGCACATACGACTACTTGACGGTGATCGAATGCAAAGATCAAACTCGGCCAGTGCCCGTTTCTGACGTAGAGGCCTTCGTCATCAAGGCGCGAGATGCCGGTGCAGATAAAGCAGTCGTGGTATCGAGCAGCAACTTTCAAAAAGGTGCATTCGAAGTAGCTAACCGCCACCACATAGAGTTATTCAGCCTCGCCTATCTTCAAGGAATTCCGGAAGAATTACTCTCGGACGACTTCATACCATGCATCCGAATATACAACGTGCGGTTTAGGAAAGCACAATCGGATGAATGGATACTACTTCCCGAAGATCGCAATCTCCCCCCGTATTTGGAAGGCCATTTAACAGTTAATTCCTCGCTGGGAACCGTTGTGCTAAAGGAACTACTGGACGAAGCGTATAAACGCATCGAGAGCCCGGCAACTGCGGCCCCGCAGGAGCACAGCCAGATACTGCCGCCGGGATCAGAGGCCTATCTTCCGCATCTTTGCCTAACGATGCCAGTCGCAGAAATGAGGTTTACCTATAAGATCGATAGTCTGCGAGCTCTGAAACAGCCAGGAATTGACCCCGCGCTAGTTTCTGGATCATACGAATATCGAGACCTCCGAACCGGCCAAGTGAAATGCTTTCCAAGGTATGCGCTAATTGTCAAACATGACACAGTCCTCCGCGAAGGCCGTTTCTACTACAGCCCCTCGCTGGAGTACTCATATTTTTGCCATCGCATGGTGGGAAACACTGCGAGCATATTCCTCGTCGAGTCATACCAGCATGGGGAGCTGTTTCAGTCTGTCTTCCGCATGTTGCGTGAGAATCAGAAGTACTATGTCGAAATCACGGACTCTATCGAAATTGAGAGACTTCGCCGTATTGGAGCGAACCTATTTAGAAGCCAAGGTGTGGTTTAACCCCTCAATCAACCGGACGTTGAACATCTGCTTCTGAGGAAATTGACCGGCTAGTATGTGTCGGTTTGCGACTTTCGTCACAGGCAGAAACGTGCCACAAGCAAACGTTCAGCATTTGAATTATGGTTGGCTCGCGGATTCACAATGCCAATGCACCTTATGTTTCTTCAATCAGCGTGATTTCTTCATCGGTGAGTCCATAGAGCGCGTACACCAACTGGTCGATCTGCTTGTCGGTGGCGGCGATCTGGCGTTGCAGCAATGTGGTGTCCTGCGGGGTTTTCGCGGCGGCGAGTTGCTGGTGCAGGGCGAGCATTTTTTCAACCAGCGTGACGAGTTTGTCGTGTGAGGTTATTTGAGTAGATCGCGAAGGAAAAGGCAGCGACAAAATATCTTTGATGGTGACTTGTGGAAAATCGTCCTTCGTTGCTTGTGATACCTGATGAATATAGAGATGAGAAATTAGCTTGCTATTAAGTAGTCCCAGCAATAATTCAGCAGAGCAGCCATCTTTTGGAACGATGCTATAAAGATTTTTATTAGTAATAAAAATGTCGGTTGTCAGTGTTGCCATTAACCGTTGTTGGCGATTCACCAATCGGCGGAGAAGCAATCGTTTTCCTTCAAACCAATAAAACTCTTTCGGACATTCTTTCATTTGATTGCCGAATTCTATCCACTGAGGAGCCTTGTAGTTCAGCGTATATCGGTAAACATCGCCCTCAAAATAAGGATGACTGAGTGATGAAATTTTCTTTGTTGTGAGATGCTCTTTGTCAAACAGAACACCACGTTTCATTGAGAAAGCATCGGAGAATGACGATGTGTTATTGGTTCGAATGCTTTTTACCAAGGCCAAGGCACCAACATTCAGAATAAATTTGTTGTCGTTTTCTTCTGCCCATGATCTCTGGGTGATTTCATGATAATTTTTCTCAGTGAGAGTGATTGCTGAGATTTTTTCTTTTTTTGAGAAAGAGAATGTTTTTACAATATGATCGTTTTTCGGCTTGCTAGAAGATGCAACAAAGATTGCTGTATCAACATATGCATCAGCAAACACATCGAATGGAAGCGAAACGATCTCATCTATTCGATAGTTAAGAAGGAAGCTTCTTAACATTCTGTAATCAGGGCCTCCTAACCAAGCAGATGGCACGATGAAGGAAGCTGAGCCGCCTTTGCGGACAACCTTTATAGCATTTTCAATAAACAAGGCATAAACATCTTTCACACCTCGCCACACGCCATAGTTATTTTGAAAGTAGGCTGCTTCAATAGCGGAGAAAGATGCGCCATAAGGCGGATTGCCAATCACCACATCAAATCCCCCTCCGCTGCGCTCCTCCCCCTTTTTCAAAGGGGGTTGGGGTTGGGGTTGGGGTTGGAATTGGGACTGCGGTTGGGAATGGGGTTGGAATTGGGACTGGGGCTGGGGTTGGAGTCTGCTCCTCTCCGGCAACGGGGATTGGAGTTTCCCCCCCTTTTTCAAAGGGGGGTTAGGGGGGATTTGAAAGATCTGCGGAAACGCAACGTGCCAGTCAAACGCATTGATGCGCTGCGCGGCCTCGTGATCGAGATCAAGCTGGCTGTCATAAAAATCCGAGCCGATGAGCGAGTTACCGCACTGGATGTTGCGGTCGAGATCGGGCAGTACGCGCTCGTGAAACAGCTTCATCTGGCTGTTCAGTGATTCGCCGGACTCGCCTTCCAGCACTTTGAGCAGCAGCGAGAGTTTGGTCACTTCCACCGCTTGCGCATCGATGTCCACGCCGTAGATATGTTCGAGCAGGATGCGTTTCTTTTCTGACGTGGTCAGCCGCCACTCACCGGAAGCGCTGCTGGGACGGATGCGCGCAGTTTTGCCTTTATTGTTTTTCTCTGCGCCTTCTGCGACATAGCGCGCCAGATACCAGTCGAGCAGGTACTGGTACGCGCCGATCAGGAATGATCCCGAGCCGCACGCCGGGTCGAGGATGGTGATGCCTGCCGCCTGCTTGCTGCTCTTGCCTTCCAGCAGCTTGCCGACGGTGTGCTGCACGATGTATTGCACGATGTAGGCGGGGGTGTAGAACACGCCACCGGCTTTTTTCACTTCCGGCTTGTCCTCGACTACGGCACGGTTGCCTGCGGTCAGGCGGATGACCTTGCCGAGGAATTGTTCATAGACGCTGCCGAGGATGTCCGCACCGAGTACGGAAAATTCGTAGGGGCAATCCGGGTAGTAAAGATTTTTGAAAATCTCTTTGAGCGGCTTGTCGTCGATGCTCAGATGCAGCGTCAATTCGTCCGGCGCACCGGCACGGCCCTTCTCTTGCGTGAAATGGAACAGGCCGGAGTTGTAGCGCTCATCCGCTGCGCGAAACAGTTCGCGCAGGCGGTCGTAAACATTGACGCCATTCTGCAAGGCCATCAGCTTGCCGTAAGGCTCGATGCCACGGTCTTCGCAGATGCGCAGGAAAATAATGCGGTCTATGGTTTGCTGCACGGCGAAGTTGAGTTCGCGCTGGGTCAGGCTGGTGTTGCGCAGTGCGATATTGCGCGCGAGCAAGTCGCGCCAGCCTTCGATCTCTGCCAGGAACGCGCTGTCTACTTCGGTGGTGCCGCGTTTGCCTTTGGCGCTGCCGGCGTATTTGTCGAAAGAACCTTTGAGTACCGCATCCTTGGAAAATATCGCGGCGATCTCGTCCCACTTTTCCGGATAGTCACGGAAAGTGCAGTAGAACAGCCGTGACTTGCTGGCCTTGTCGCTTTTGTCGGGCTTCTGGCGGCAGTCATAAATGGCGAATTCTTCAAAGTCGGTGACGATGGACAACGGTAGCTTGGATGACCACGCATAGCGGCGTACTTGAAAGGCCGGTTCGATAGCATCTTTGACATTGACCGATGGCTTCTTGGCTTCGAGGAAGAATTTGCGCGCGCCGCCGATGCGAAAGCTGTAATCCGGTGCGCGGGTGGAGAGGCCAACCTTGATCGCGTCTTCGTGGATGACATCGCGATAGGCTTCCGCATAGCCCTGGCTGTTGTCCATGTCCCAGCCGAGTGCTTTGAACATGGGGTCGATGAAATCGCGCCTGACCTGGGTTTCGTTGTATTGCCCGGTGCGGTACGCGTCCAGATTGCGTTCGAAATTTTCAATCAGCGTGAGGACGGTTTGCGGGACGGGCATGGTTTATCCTTGTTGCTGCTTTGACGCAAGGGCACCTCCAAAAATCCAGATTTCGTCACAATACTTTGTTGCTCACAAAAAATGTTTCCTTACATATCAGCCATATGCTGCGTCTACATTTTTTGTTCCCGCCTCGTCTTGTTTAGAACTTTGAATTTTTAAGGCGCCCGCAAAAGTTTTGCAGGGCGGGCAATTTGTTACCTGCGCGAATACAGTGCCAGGAATACCATGGGCACAAGAACCGTGCCCAGCCTACAAGCTAGCGAAAATTGGATTACTCCTCGGGGCGACGAGAGACTTAATCAGACCTTAGCAAGATGATGCTCAGATCACGCCCTGACCCAGCATCGCATTCGCCACCTTGACGAAACCGGCCACGTTGGCGCCGTCAACATAACTGATGCTGCCGTCCTTGCGCTGGCCGTATTGCAGGCAGGAGCTGTGGATGGCTTTCATGATTTCCAGCAGGCGGGCATCCACTTCTTCCCGTGGCCAGGAAAGGCGCATCGCGTTCTGGCTCATTTCCAGACCGGAGGTGGCGACCCCACCCGCATTGCTGGCTTTGCCCGGAGCGAACAGCACCTTGCTGTGCTCGAACAGTTTCACGGCTTCTGCCGTGGAAGGCATATTGGCCCCCTCGGCGACGCAGATCACGCCATTCTTGATCAGGGTGGCTGCATCCTTTTCATCCAGCTCGTTCTGGGTTGCGCACGGCAGCGCCACATCTACCGGCACATGCCATGGGCGCACACCGGGAACAAAACTGGCCTGTACCCGTTCAGCGTAGTCGCTGACGCGGCCTCTTAAATGATTTTTCACTTCCATCAATTCAGCCAGCTTCTCGGTGGTGAAACCATCCTCGTCCACCACCGTGCCGCCGGAATCGGAAACCGTTACCACCTTGGCGCCCAGCGCCATTGCTTTTTCCACGGCGTACTGCGCGACATTGCCGGAACCCGAGACGGAGACGCGTAAGCCTTCCAGCGAGCGGCCCGCGTGCTTGAGCATTTCCTCGGCGAAATAGACCGTGCCGTAGCCGGTGGCTTCCGGGCGGATCAGCGAGCCGCCAAAACTCAGCCCTTTGCCGGTGAAGACTGCATCGGCCCGGTTGGACAGTTTTTTCATCATGCCGGCCATGAAACCCACTTCCCGCCCGCCCACGCCGATGTCACCGGCAGGCACGTCGGTGTCAGAGCCGATATGGCGAAACAATTCGCACATGTAAGTCTGGCAGAAACGCATCACTTCTCCGGGGCTGCGCCCCTTGGGGTCGAAGTCGGCGCCGCCTTTGCCACCGCCCATCGGCAGGGTGGTCAGGGAATTCTTTAGGGTTTGTTCGAAAGCCAGAAATTTGAGGATGGAGAGATTGACCGAGGGGTGAAAACGGGTGCCGCCTTTGTAGGGGCCGATGGAGGAACTGTGCTGTATGCGGTAACCTCGATTAACTTTCACCTCGCCATGGTCATCCACCCAGGATACCCGGAACATGATGATGCGTTCCGGTTCGATCAGGCGATCCAGCAGGCCGTGCTCGGCATAACGCGGGTGGCTGATGATGAAAGGCCAGAGACTCTCCATGACTTCGGCAACCGCCTGCAGGTATTCCGGCTGGCCTGGATTGCGTTCGGCTATGTAAGCGCCGAACTCCTGAAAGCTCTGGTATTTCATCGTGATCTCTCCCTCATAAAAGAACAATTACACCAATAGGGTACATTCTGCCAAATTAATCGATGAATCGCATGGTATTTTTTGCATTGCCCAGTTAAATGGGCAAATTGTAATCCGCCAGGTGTATCCCATTCCGGTTCCTTAGGCGGGATGCTGGGGTACAATCTGGATTCGCAAACAGTTACGGCACATCTGATCTTGACGACGCTAACTCTCACCCGCCCCGACGACTGGCACCTGCATCTGCGCGACGGCGCGCAAATGCAGGCTGTGCTGCCGCACACCGCGCGGCGTTTCGCCCGCGCCATCGTCATGCCCAACCTCAGGCCGCCGCTAGTGACAACCGCCATGGCGCTGGCATATCGCGAACGCATCCTCGCCGCGCTGCCGCAGGGGATGCGCTTCGAGCCGCTGATGACGCTGTACCTGACCAACCATACCGCGCCCGCGGAAATCATCGCAGCCAAGGCAAGCGGTGCGATCCACGGCGTGAAATATTATCCGGCTGGGGCTACCACCAATTCCGATTCGGGCGTCACCGGCATAGCCCGCTGTTACGCTACGCTCGAAGTGATGCAGCAGGCGGGCATGCCGCTGCTGGTGCACGGCGAAGCAACCGATCCCGCAGTGGATGTATTCGATCGCGAAAAGGTTTTCATCGAGCAGGTGCTGGCTCCCATCATCCAGCGCTTCCCGCAATTGCGGGTGGTGTTCGAACACATCACCACCAGAGAGGCAGTGGAGTTCGTTGTGGCTGCGGCGGGCAATATCGCTGCCACCATTACTGCCCATCACCTGCTGCTCAACCGCAATGCGCTGTTTCAAGGCGGCATCCGTCCGCACCATTACTGCCTGCCAGTGCTCAAGCGCGAAAACCATCGGCGCGCGCTGGTCGAAGCCGCCATCAGCGGCAACCCGAAATTTTTCCTCGGTACCGACAGCGCGCCCCACTCCAAAGCCACCAAGGAAGCTGCCTGTGGTTGCGCCGGGATCTACAGCGCGCACGCGGCCATTGAACTGTATGCGGAAGCTTTCGAGCAGGCCGGTGCGCTGGACAAACTGGAGGCCTTTGCCAGTTTCCACGGCGCGGATTTCTACGGACTGCCGCGCAACCAGGACACTATTACGCTGGTGAAGCAAAGCTGGAATGTTCCGGCACAACTGGAGTTTGCGGGAGAGGCATTGATTCCGCTGCGGGCAGGGGAAAATATTGGCTGGAAGATGATTTAACGCGGGCACGATGTCTGTGTCCACGCACATGGTTTGGTGAACTACCCGATCAGCGGCGACATCACCAGTGTTTCTTGGCGCGGTTCCAGCGGTATAGCAGGCGGGCAAAGAGGTTGTACGCCAGTTGCGTAAGTTGCCTGAGCACGGGCAACCGCAGCAGCTTTGCAAGCCATTGCTGGCCGCGCGTTTGTGACCACAGGTAGGCGAATGCGTCGGCGCCGACATTGATCCGTCCATCCGGGTCCTTGACGTGCAACCGTTCCCGCACCTGCTCTAACGAAGCGCCCACTTCCGCCACTGCTTCCGGGTGAGCGTGCACATCAACCCATTCGATATCCTTGACGCCACAGGCTTTCATGCGCTGGCGCTGATCCTTGATGCCTGCATTGCAGACGGGGCATGCGCTGTTGTAATAGACCTTGCTGGACATGTTTTGATTATTGAGCTTTACATAATTGAAGACAACATTTGAAACGAGTGCACCAGTAAACGAAATCCATCAATTCGTCATTCCCGCGCAAGCGGGAATCCAGGTTGTCATCAAATCTCCGCGTAGTGGCCGAAGCCGTGTTTGGGGTGTTGTCCCACTGTGTGTGAGCATTGTCAATTAGCATTGTCAATTGTCTGGATTCCCGCTTGCGCGGGAATGACGGCTACGGTGATGGTAACTGTCATGAGTTATGTAAAGATCAATAATGATGGCGTCTAGAGCCCGGACGAAGCTGACTACTTCGCCGTACCCTTCTTCTCGGCCGCGCGTTTTTTCACAGCTTCGAACAGTTTGGGAATCGCAATCGTGTTCGACAGGTTCGCGACGAAGTCGGGAATCAGGCCGCCCGGGTGGGTGAGCAGCGTGTAGGTGAGGCGTGTGCGCTTGCCGCCGTCGAGCGGCTCTATCAGCCAGGAGCCATCGTTGAGCGTGATGCGCACGACGCCATTGACCTCGGGCAGAGTCTTGGGGATTACGCTCCATTCGGTCTTGAACACGCCGCCGTTCGCGGGCGTGCCGCGCGTCAGCGTGAACTTGAGCGGGTAGTCGCGCTCACTTACGAATGGTGGGGCGATGCGCTGGTACGAAGTGAGTTCGCTATCGTTCCTGCGGCTGAGCACCCGCGATTCTTTCACATAAGGCATGAAATCCGGGTAGTTGTCGAAGTCGCTGACGACATTGAAGATGACCTCCGGCGGCGCATTCACTTCGGCAACTGCCATGATCCTGCGGCCCTCGTCCACGTCTTTGATGAAGATGACCAGTTCACTGGAGCGTTTGGCTTCAGTCCAGTCCGGCCCGGGGCTCTTCACGTCGAGCGCCCACGCGAATGGGGTGACGAATATGACAGCGAGAGCAAAAGCGGCGATACGGTACATGTAACTTTTCGATGGGGGATTTCTTGGGGCACGACGGTCTGCGATCAGCAAGCGATGGGCAGGATTATCAGGATTGTAAGGTCTCGACCGTGGAAGTCAACTGATTGTCATGCGGCATGAGCCTCGGCGGAATGCGCCGAGGGCTGGGATGCTGGTGCTGATCGCGTTTTAATGCCGCGCGGCTATTATTGCTTGCAGTCGAAGTCCCACGTGCAGGAGCGGATTTTCTTCACGCATCGCTCCCCCTCGTAGATGATGCATTCATCTGTGCAGACTTGGCATCCCGGCAAGCTTTGGGTTGCCCCTTCTACCGGCCGCACCTGCATGCCTTTAACAAACCGGGCAACCTCCCGTCCATTCTGATCAATGATGGTTTTCCCATCCTTGGAGATTTGCAGTTCCATTTTTTCGACTGGGTGTTGCTGTTTCGTAGTCTTGGGGTCGGCAGCATGGGCAACCGTGCCCAGGAAGAGGATCAAGAGCAGTGTACTCATCATCGTGCCAATTCGTTGCATTCTTAGGTACATGATTTCTCCTTTAAAAACACAGTGCGGACATTACTACAATCGGGCTGATAACGCTGGGTGGTACCGGGGTGGAAATGATTACCCATTATGCCATGACGGCAGACGAAACAAACACCATCCCTGCTAATGTCGCGGCACATACAGATTTGGCGAATTGGCACATGACACATCCTCCTTGACCAAACCGGGCATTTTTCTATTTATAGCAGAAAAACCCTGATTACCGGCATGCTTCAGCGGAGTGGATTGTGAATGCTTGCCCGCCAGGAATAGAAAAGCCGGGCAGCGAATTGTGGGTGGGTTGTCCGGCGTGGCGTGCTGAATAAGGATGAGGTGGGGGAGGGGTTCCTTACCGGGTGTCACAGATTCACTGGTGGTCTGACAGCCAATTCATGGACATAGTAAGAATTTCAGCTCTGGTAAACAGGAAACCACACTCGTGCCGAAGGCTCCGGATGATCTCCGGAGCCTTCGGGTGGTACGCTCACTTCGATTATATGCTGTTCACGCTGCCTTAAAAATCAACCGTAAGTTGTGTCATGAACACATCCAAATTGCCATGATTCCAGCCTACACTCCGCCTTCCATCATAACCAGTTCCCCCTGATACCGGTGTATTTATAGCTAACACATGCTGAATGTTGCTCTGCAATTTGACCATTGCGTGTGGGTACCAGTTTACGCCAAACCGGAGCATGTCCATCTGGCCGCCTTTGACCGCACCGGAGTTCATGTCGATATAGTCCCAACCTGTAGCGATCTCCCACGCTCCCCAGCCCGGGCCCCTCCATTGAAAGGGCGTTATGGGTCTGATCCGATTTGCCGCACCGTTTCTGACGTGGTAGGTTTTAGATTCGCCTGTCAAGAAGAGGCTGCCAAAAACGTAAGCGCCGGTCAGGTGATCGCCGTTGTTATATCCCACACCATTGATGTTGGTGCGTAAATATTCTCCCTGTAATGAGGCCGGACCATACACGAATTGAGTTTCTGCGCCCATGCGGTCATAACTGGTTATTTCATGCCTGGTTGCTGAGGTAAGAGCCCCATCACTCAGGTTGCCGGTAAATAAAATGTTGCTACGGTCGACGTTGGTTCCGGGGAAGGTGAAGAATGACATGCCGCCGTTAGCGATGGAGCCATCAGCCGCGTATTGGGTGTTGACGTGGGTGCGGCCTCCCGAAGTACCGATGTGCAACCATTTGTGATTACCTTCCATCCACGGCCTACCGGTTACCCGGGCCATTCCTTCCCAGCCCATATCGCCGGAGCCATTGTTGCGGCTCTGGTTACCGTTGCTAAGGGTACTGACATTGGAATTGGCTGAGGAGGAAGCGGAAGACCAACCCCCAACAGGCTCAGTTTGAAAAGCAACTCCGGTCTGCCAGCGCGGCACTGCATAGTTGACGCCAATACCAGTTTTGTAGGTATTGGGATTGTCAACAAACGTATTGACCGCCATGTGACGTTCAATGAACGTGATGAAGCGGTTGCTGGCGGCCTCTTCCAGGCTGAACGGTTCCTTGAAGGAGCCGATCTTGAATGAAAGTGCATCGGTATGGTTTAACCGTACGTAAGCATCAGTAATTCCGGACGCTACCGAGCCATTACCCCGGCTGAAATCGAATTCAAATTTGTAGTCCCAGATCTTGTAAAAAGTTCCTTCCATACCCATACGAGCACGGCGGATATTCATGCCGCTATTCAATTCGTACGGCCGATCGGTGCCAGTCGGGTCTGCGGGGTCATTGACAAAATTGTATTGTGAGGCAACTTGGATGCGACCATTCGGTGACCATGTAAAATTGCCATCCTTGGTTGCAAAGTGTATTCCCCGGTCATCAAATTTTGGGTGGACGCTCTCGGTTTCCTTGACCCGCTCCTTGAGTTCCGCGACATCGTTGACAAGACGGACGCCTGCCATCTTTTCTCTCATTGCCGCTGTTCTATCTCTAGGGACCGGAGTTGATTCAGCCGTGTCCGTTTTTATCGCGGATGCTGCCGCAGCATCATCGACTCTCTTGAAAGAACCGAGGCGTTCGCGGCCAGGTCCGGGTTCTGCATAGAGCTGCTTGGTTTTCTTGTCCATGTAAAGATCAAGGGCAAAAGCGCTGGATGCCATACCTGCACCCAAGCCTGCACCCAAAACAGCAATGACTGCCAGCGTAATTCTGGATAACTTCATATTTTCCCCTCAGAGTTATGATTAATGAAACTGAGAGGATGGTACCGATGGCTTGTGACAGCCTGATTACGTCTTTGTCACAGTTTTATGACAAACATCACGAGTGTCCGGTTGCATAACAAACGGACCTGCCGGAAACAAGTCCGGGCAGAGCAGCAGGCAGCGATTGGCTGGAAATGGAGTGAACGCGAATTACAAGTGGGAGCAGACGGAAATCAGGATGGGGTGCGGCCTGCGGCGCGCACCCCACGGCGGGATTATTCAGCAGTTTCTAAGATGAATCCGACTGTCAATTATGTTCGAATTCCAGACGGGCTTCGCGCTTAAGCAGGTCGTCGATCGTGAGACCCACTGCCGATACGCCACCGAATATCGTTCCCAGCCTCTTGTTGGTGAAGTGCTGCATGATGGTGGTGTAGGCTCTTGCCGGTAACGGGAAATACTGGACTTCTTTCACCAGAGTAAGCGCATTCTTCATATAGAACGCAACAAATTCCCGGACCTCGGGTTTCTCCGCCGAATTGCTGTTCACATAGATGAAAATGGGGCGGGCGAGAGGCTGGTAGGTCGCGTTCTCTACTGTTTCGGCGGATGGGATAACGCCGCCTTTACCGCTGTCCACTGCAACTGCTGTGACTTTTTTCTGGTTTTCGCTGTAATAGGCGAAACCGAAGAAACCCAGCCCGTTTTTATCGCTCGCCACTCCCTGTACCAGAACGTTGTCGTCTTCGGAAGCGGTGAAGTCGCCGCGGCTCGATTTAGCCTTGCCAACGATGGCTTCAGTAAAATAGTCGAAAGTGCCGGAATCCGCGCCTGCACCGTAGAGCTTGAAGGGTTCATCAGGCCAGGCCGGGTTTATCTGATTCCATTTGGTGATTTTGCCCTGGGCGGAGGGTTCCCAGATTTTCTTCAATTCCGCGACGGTCATGGTCTTGCTCCAGGTGTTCCGTGGATTTATCGCCACGGTCAACGCATCGTACGCCACCGGCATTTCAACATACTGCACACCGGCTTTCTTGCACTCCTCCATTTCCTTTCTCTGAATGGGGCGGGAAGCATTGGCGATATCTATCTCGCCGCGGCAGAATTTCTTGAAGCCGCCGCCAGTGCCGGAAATGCCGACCGTTACTCTGATGGCACCTTTTTTGGCTATCTGGAAATCCTCGGCCACCGCCTCGGTGATGGGATAGACAGTGCTGGAGCCGTCAATTTTGACAACCGATTGCGCACTTGCCACCCCGGCAGCGCCAATTAACGCAGCCAATACAGCAGACACACTCAGTACCTTAAGATTGTGTAATCGCAACATTTCATCCTCCATTCGTTTGAGATGGCCGCCATATGGCAGCATCAACATCATCATAGGCCATCGATATTGCAGGATTGTGACATAGTGCACGGCTGCGTCAATCTTGTTACGCATACTCGAAAAAACCGTATTCCACTCTTGCCGGCGCCGTGATGGTTTATGCGGCGATTCAGAGGTTCCTTAGTCATGTTCGAATTCCAGACGGGCTTCGCGCTGGAGCAGGTCGTCGATCGTGAGGCCCACTGCCGATACGCCATCGAATACCGTTCCCAGCCTCTTCTGGTTGAAACGCTCCATCACGGTGATGTAGGCACTGGGCGGTAACGGGATGAGCTTGACTTCTAACACCAGGGAAAGAGCATTCTTCATATAGAACGCAACAAACTCTTTGACTTCTGGTTTTTCTGCTGCCTTGATGTTCACGTAGATGAAAATGGGGCGGGATAAAGGCTGGTAGCTTCCATCCTCCACTGTTTCGATGGATGGGGAAATACCACCTTTACCGGCATCCACCGCAACTGCCGTAACTTTTTCCTGATTTTCGATGTAATAGGTAAAACCGAAAAACCCCAGCCCGTTCTTGTCGCTTGCCACCCCCTGCACCAGTACGTTGTCGTCCTCGGAGGCAGTGAAGTCGCCACGGCTCGATTTGGCCTTGCCAACGATGGCTTCAGTAAAGTAATCAAAAGTGCCGGAATCTGCGCTCGTGCCGTAGAGCTTGAAGGGCTCATCAGGCCAGGCCGGGTTTATCTGGTTCCATCTGGTGATTTTGCCCTGAGCGGAGGGTTCCCAGATTTTCTTCAATTCCGCGACGGTCATGGCATTGCTCCAGTCGTTCTTCGGGTTCACCGCCACGGTCAACGCATCAAACGCCACCGGCATTTCAACATATTGCACACCGGCTTTTTTGCACTCTGCCATTTCCTTTCTCTGAATGGGGCGGGAAGCGTTGGCGATATCTATCTCACCGCGGCAGAATTTCTTGAAACCGCTACCGGTATGGGTGATGTCGACCGTTACTTTGACGGCACCTTTTTTGGCTATCTGGAACTCCTCCGCTACTGCTCTGGTGATGGGATAGACGGTGCTGGAGCCGTCAATTTTAATAATCGATTGCGCACCCGCAACGCTGGCAGCGCCAATTAACGCAGCCAATATAGCGGACACACTCAGTATTTTGAGACCGTGCGATCGCAACATTTCATCCTCCATTTGTTTGATCAGATAGCCGCCACATGACAGCATCAATATAATGGACTATTGATATTGCAGTATTGTGACGTAATGTACGGGCGCGCCAAACTTGCTACCTACACTCAAAAAGACCGCATTCCACTTTCACCATCGCCGTGATAGTCTATGCAGCGAACCAATTGAGCTTCTGAGACAGAGTCCGCTTCAATTTCCCAAGACCTTTAATTTATAGAGGAATAATTATGCAAATGCACGTTTATGACACTTATGTCAAAGCCAAGGATGGCCACACCATGCACTTTGATGTCTTCACCGCGGTGAAAGACGATCCAAAAGCGGTCGAGTATGCCAAACAGTGGCTGGTCTCGATCGGCGAAGAAAGTGCGACCGTCACGAGCAGGGAATGCAGTTTTTGTCACAGCCAGAGCGCACCCCCTAATGTTGTCGATGCGATCAACAAGGACGGCTATTTCATCTACAAGATGGAAGGTTGTAAGTGATCCTGGAGCATCTCTGAGCAGGCTCCACGCGGGCTGATGGCTACGGATACCCGGGTCCCGGGAAGAATCAGCGGAAAACGGATCAAGTTTATTCTCCCACGCGCCTTCTTGCGGCGGGCAGAATCTGATATTCTACGAGGCTTTTTAAAACTATGACTGGTTGGAAAACATGAGCGAATATCTTTTTACTTCCGAATCCGTGTCCGAAGGCCACCCCGACAAGGTGGCCGATCAGATTTCCGATTCAGTCCTGGATGCGATCCTGACCCAGGATGCTAACGCGCGGGTAGCTTGCGAAACCTTGTGCAGTACCGGGCTGATCGTCATGTCGGGTGAAATCACTACCCATGCTTCGGTGGATTACAACGTGGTCGCGCGTGAAACCGTCAAGCGCATCGGCTACACCAGTTCCGATATCGGTTTCGATTCCACTACCTGCGCAGTGCTGACCGCTTTCAACAAGCAGTCACCCGACATCGCCCAGGGGGTCAACCGTACCAAAGAACAGGAAATGGATCAGGGTGCGGGCGATCAAGGACTCATGTTCGGCTATGCCTGCGACGAGACACCGCAATTGATGCCGATGCCGATTTACTATGCCCACCGTTTGATGGAGCGGCAGGCGGAACTGAGAAAAGACGGGCGCCTGGCGTGGCTGCGTCCCGACGCCAAGTCGCAGGTGTCGGTGAGCTACCTGAACGGCAAGCCGCAACGGATAGAGACTGTGGTGGTATCCACCCAGCATCATCCTGACATTTCTCACGCAGAGTTGTCTGAAGCGGTGATTGAGGAAATCATCAAACCGGTGATTCCAAAAAATATGCTGAGCGGCGACACTCGTTATCTGGTCAATCCTACCGGACGCTTCGTGGTGGGCGGGCCGATGGGTGACTGTGGCTTGACCGGCCGCAAGATCATTGTGGACACCTACGGTGGTGCGGCGCATCACGGCGGCGGTGCTTTCTCCGGCAAGGATCCGTCCAAGGTGGATCGCTCGGCTGCTTACGCCGGGCGTTATGTGGCCAAGAACATCGTTGCTGCCGGTATCGCCAGCAAGTGCGAAGTACAGGTAGCCTACGCCATCGGTGTGGCGCGCCCGGTTTCGCTGATGGTCGACACTTTCGGCACGGGAAAAATTTCTGACGACGAAATAGCCAAACTGATTGAACGGCATTTCGATTTGCGTCCGCGTGCCATTATTCATTTTCTCAATCTGCTGCGTCCGATTTACGCCAAGACCGCCGCTTATGGCCACTTTGGCCGGGATGAGCCGGAATTTACCTGGGAGGCTACCGACAAGGCTGCGCAACTTCGCGCCGATGCGGGAATCAAGGGCGCGGTGGCAGCGTAAGTTGCAGGGTCTTAAAAGAAGCCCATGAACCGCAGAGGACGCTGAGGTATAGCCATGTGAAACGGGAGCAGATCCCGGGTTGTTTTTTGCTTTTGATTTCCTCCGCGTTCTCTGTGGTAGAAACATTTTACTTATAATCACGCTTTACTCCCTCCACGCTGAGGAGCGCTGCAACGGGCACAGTCCCGCGAGGCTCGGCGACGGAGGATATCGTAACAACGGCGCTCGTTCATTTTTCAGGAGATTGTTCCATGAACGCTGTGCTCACCCCCACTGGTACCCAATTCACCGATTATAAAGTTGCCGACATGTCCCTGGCTGAATGGGGACGTAAGGAAATTGCCATCGCCGAAACCGAAATGCCCGGTCTGATGGCGTTATGCGAAGAATACGCTGGCCAGAAACCTCTGGCCGGCGCACGTGTCGCCGGTTCTCTGCACATGACCATCCAGACCGCAGTGCTGATCGAAACTCTGGTCAAGCTGGGGGCGGAAGTGCGCTGGGCTTCGTGCAATATTTATTCCACCCAGGATCATGCGGCCGCAGCCATCGCCGCGAAAAGCATTCCAGTGTTCGCCTACAAGGGTGAGTCGCTGGATGATTACTGGGAATATACCCACCGTATTTTCGAATGGCCGGGTAAAGAATCGGGTGCAAACAAAACGCCCAACATGATTCTGGACGATGGCGGTGATGCCACCTTGCTGATCATACTCGGCAGCAAGGCGGAAAAAGACCCGTCAGTCATTGCCAACCCGGCCAACGAGGAAGAGCACGCCCTGTTCGCAGCCATCAAAAAAAGGCTGAGTACTCAGCCCGGTTGGTATTCCAACATTCTCGCCAACATTCGCGGCGTGACAGAGGAAACCACCACTGGCGTGCATCGTTTGTACGAAATGCAGAAAAAAGGCGAGTTGCCGTTTCCGGCGTTTAACGTCAACGACTCGGTCACCAAGTCCAAATTCGACAATCTCTACGGCTGCCGTGAATCGCTGGTGGACGGTATCAAGCGCGCCACCGATGTGATGATTGCCGGAAAAGTTGCCATCGTCTGCGGCTACGGCGATGTGGGCAAAGGCTGCGCCCAGTCACTGCGCGGTCTGGGATCGACGGTATGGATCACCGAGATAGATCCGATCTGCGCGCTGCAAGCAGCGATGGAAGGTTATCGTGTCGTCACCATGGACGAAGCCTGCGATCAGGCTGACATTTTCGTCACCGCTACCGGCAATCTGCGCGTCATCACCCATGACCACATGCTGAGAATGAAGAATCAGGCCATCGTCTGCAACATTGGCCATTTCGATTCCGAAATAGACATCGCTTCAGTGCAGAAATATCAGTGGGAAAACATCAAGCCGCAGGTGGATCATGTCATTTTCCCATCAGGCCGCCGCATCATCGTGCTGGCGCAGGGCAGACTGGTAAATCTGGGTTGCGCTACCGGTCACCCCTCGTTCGTCATGTCCAGTTCATTTACCAATCAGGTGCTGGCGCAAATGGAGCTGTGGCAAAATGGCGCGAGTTATCAGAAGAATGTCTACGTGTTGCCCAAGCACCTGGACGAAAAAGTAGCGCGGCTGCACATCAAAAAGCTGGGTGTCAGGCTCACTGAACTGACCGACGAGCAGGCGAAATACCTCAATCTCGATAAAGATGGGCCGTACAAGCCGGAAATGTACCGGTATTGATTCTTGACTCGTGGAGGGAGGCGGGAAATGGAATCACAGAAAAAATTCACCCCCACTTTCAGTTTTGAATTCTTCCCGCCGCAGACGCCGGAAGGAATGGAGAAGCTGCGCGCTACCCGCAGGCAATTGGCGCAACTCAGCCCGAAATTCTTCTCGGTGACTTTCGGCGCGGGCGGCTCCACCCGCGATCGTACCCTCGAAGCGGTGCGGGAAATCCAGGCTGAAGGGTACATGGCCGCACCGCATCTTACCTGCATCGGCTCGACCGGCGAAAATATCCGTGCCATGCTGGAGAAATATCGCGATCATGGCATCCGTCATATTGTCGCGCTGCGCGGCGATTTACCCTCGGGCATGGCCCAGGCAGGGGAATTTCGTTACGCCAACGAACTGGTGGCGTTTATCCGCAGGGAATTCGGTGATATGTTCCACATCGAAGTGGCGGCCTACCCGGAATATCATCCGCAGGCGCGTTCGGCGCAGGAGGATTTGCAAAACTTCAAGCGCAAGGTGGAGGCGGGAGCGAATTCCGCCATTACCCAGTACTTCTACAATGCGGATGCCTACTTCAATTTTATTGAAGCGTGCGAAGCGGCGGGGATCAATATTCCGATCGTGCCCGGCATCATGCCAATCAACAAGTTTTCCCAACTGGCGAGATTCTCGGATGCTTGCGGCGCGGAGATTCCGCGCTGGATCAGGAAGAGGCTGGAAGGTTATGGGGATGACAGCGCATCAATTCGCGCATTCGGACTCGATGTCGTGACCGACCTGTGTGATCGCTTGCTTAAGGGGGGCGCACCGGGGTTACATTTTTATACGCTGAACTCGGCGGGGCTGACGACTACTATCTGGCAACGCTTGGGGTTGTAATTCCAATTCCATTTCATCAGTGACACTTTGTTGATATCCTCACTCTCGCCTTGCCGTACTATTCACCCCGAAGGAAGTCCCCTTGGGGGACGTGCTGTCTGCGGCGTTCGTTCGTCATCGTCTCGTTTCACTTTTGAACTGGAATTGGAATAAAGTTCGGTTTTGCGCAAGGCAGGCATCATTACCCCTCCTCATTTACGAGGAGGGGTAATGGTTTCAGGCTCCTGCTGCTTTTGCTACCGCATGCAGTGGCAGCGACATCTGCTGCGGCAGCGCCAGCGGGTTGGCGGCATAGCTTTGATGTGCTGCCGATTCCGCAGCGCCAGACTCGATTTTCCTGCCCATATCGGAGAATACGTTTTCCAGTGCGCTCAGGCACAGCATCACGTTTTCGATTTTGCTGGAATAACCCATCAACCCGAAGCGCCAGATTTTCCCGGCGAAGTCGCCCAGTCCCGCGCCGATTTCCAGACTGTAATCGGCGAGCAGTCTGCGCCGGACTTCCTTTTCATCCACACCGGCTGGTACGTGTA
This sequence comes from Nitrosomonadaceae bacterium, assembly GCA_030646695.1. GTDB lineage: Bacteria > Pseudomonadota > Gammaproteobacteria > Burkholderiales > Nitrosomonadaceae > VFJL01. The sequence goes on along the minus strand of JAUSLF010000042.1, from coordinate 12,960 downwards.
CGGCGTTCAATTGTGGCAGGCGGTATTTTTCTGCCACCACGAACTCCATGCCCATGGTTTCCAGTCCCGCTTTCAGCGCTTTGTGGTTGCGTTGATGGCGTGCCCAGGAATGCTCCAGCCCCTCTTCATAGAGCATAAACAGCGATTCATGCAGCGCGTACAATGCATTGGTGGGTGCGGTGTGATGGTAGGTACGGCTGGAACCCCAGTAGCCCAACTGCAGGTTCAGATCCATGAACCAGCTTTGCACTTTTCTCTGGCGATTCTTGACCAGATCCACCACGCGCTCGGAAAAGCTGATTGGCGACAGTCCCGGCGGACATGACAGGCATTTCTGGCTGCCGGAATAAATTGCGTCTATCTTCCATTCGTCCGTCCAGATAGGGGACCCGCCCAACGAAGTGACCGTATCCACAATGGTCATGCAATTATAGCGGCGGGCGATTTCGCACAGCGTTTTTGCGTCTGACAGTACGCCGGTGGATGTTTCAGCATGAACAAAAGCGACGATTTTTGCGTCAGGATTCTGTTTCAGCGCATCTTCCACTTTTTGTGGATCTACTGGTTCTCCCCAGCGGTCATCAACCACCACCGCAACGCCGCCGCAACGCTGCGCGTTCTCAACCATACGTGCACCGAACACGCCATTGCGGCACACAATCACCTTGTCACCGGGATTGACCATGTTGACGAAACACATTTCCATTCCCACCGAGCCCGGACCAGAAACCGGAAAAGTCAGCAAATTAGCAGTCTGGAATGAATAGCGCAGCAGACTTTTCATCTCTTCCATCATGTCAGTGAACACTGGGTCAAGGTGACCCAGGGTCGGGCGCGCCATGGCGGACAGTACACGTGGATGGGTGTCTGATGGCCCCGGCCCCATCAGGGTGCGTTGCGGCGGATAGAACGTGCTGATTTTTTTAGCAGGGTAGAAGTCTTGGGTGGTCATGAGGAATCCTGAAATGAGGTGATAGGGTGGTAAATGGAAAACACCGATTCTATCAAGCGGCCGGAGAATTTGCTATCGGTGGTGCAGACTGGTTGCACTAGTTCGGGGAGAGTGGAGATAGAACCTGCTAATTTTCACCAGATTTCGCTAGAGATTCCCGGAGATTACTTTCTCCAGAATGCAGGGGTGAATACGATCAGCAGAGTGAAAAGCTCCAGCCGCCCCAGCAACATAGCGAAGCTGCATACCCAGGTCTGAAAGTCGCTGAGTCCCGCGAAAGTGGTCGCGGGACCAACTTGGCCAAGTCCCGGCCCGAGGTTGTTGATACACGCCACTATCGCAGATAAAGCCGTGATTATGTCGAGTCCAGTTAAGGCAAGAACCAGGGTCATGGAGACGATGCTGGCGATATAGATCGACAGGAAGGCCAGTACCGCGAAAACAATACGGTTTGGCACCACGCTACCGCCAAGTTTGACGGGTGAGACTGCCTGGGGGTGCATGATCACGATCATTTCCCGGAATACCTGCTTGAACAGAATCTGGGCACGGATCATCTTGATGCCGCCGCCAGTGGAGCCTGACGACGAGCAGAAGCTGGAAAGGAAGAGCATCCACAGCGGCGCAAAAATCGGCCACAGATAATAATCCGTGCTGGCAAAGCCGGTGGAGGTAGCAATCGATACCGTGTTGAAACTGGCGTAGCGTAGTGCTGTCAGGGGGTCGGGGTATACATCCATGAGCCAGAGATAGAACGCGAGGCCGATACAGCTTCCCACTGTAATCAGGATGAACATCCCCGCTTCCGGATCATGGCGGTAGGGTGAAAAGCTTTTTGCCCGCCACACCAGAAAATGCGACGCGAAATTTATTCCCGCGATCAGCATGAAGAAAATGGCGATGCTTTCGATTAGCGGCGAATTCCAGTAACCGAAGCTGGCATCGTGGGAGGAAACTCCTCCCAGACTCAGGGTGGTGAAGGCGTGCATAACCGCATCGAGCCAACTCATGCCGGCCAACTGGTACGCAACTATGCAGGCTAGGGTCATTCCTGCATAAATCAACCACAGGGCTTTGGCAGTTTCGGCGATGCGCGGAGTTAGCTTGGTGTCCTTCATCGGCCCGGGTGTCTCGGCCTTGAACATCTGTCTGCCACCCACGCCGAGCAGCGGTAGGATCGCGACGGCCAGCACGATCAGGCCCATGCCACCCAGCCACTGCAGTTCGCAGCGCCACAGATTGATGGAAGGCGGCAGTTTGTCCAGATCAGACAGCACCGTTGCCCCGGTGGTGGTGATGCCGGAAGCGGCCTCGAAATATGCATCGGTGAAGCCCAGATGCGGCATGAAAAACATGAACGGCAGGGTGGCGAATAGCGGCAATACCGACCAGACCAGCACCACCAGCAAAAAACCGTCGCGCACCTGCAGTTCGCGCCGGTGCCAACGTGTCGCCAGCGTCATCACCAAGCCACAGAAAATAGTGATAAGGATGGCTTGGTGGTAGGCGAATAGCGCGGCGTCATCCAGCCAAAAGGCGACAGCAAGGGGCAACAGCATGGTGAGCCCGAACATCATGACCACCATACCCAGCACATTGGTGACGGCAAAGAGGCGGCTCATCGACGGGTCCGGTTACAGGAAGCCGACACCGACCTGAAACAATTTCTCCACCTGGTGGATCAGTTTCTTGTTGATCACGAATACGACGACATGATCCTCCGCTTCAATTACCGTGTCATGATGCGCGATCAACACCTGTGCATCCTGACCGGATGCGGCATCTTTCGTCTTTTTTTTCTCCTCATCGCTCCCCCAATCCCGGTTTTCTGCCGCCGGCAGGCCGCGCACGATGGCGCCTATGGTCGCGCCCTTGGGCAATCTGATATCCGCCACTTTGCGCCCCACCACATTGGATGATCCGGCATCACCGTGCACGACCAGTTCCAGCGCTTCCGCCGCGCCGCGCCGCAGGCTGTGCACCGCCGCCACATCGCCGCGCCGGACATGCGCGAGCAGCGAGCCGATGGTAACTTGCGCGGGAGAAATGGCAATATCAATGCTGCCGCTTTGCACCAGATCCACATAGGTGCTGCGGTTGATGAGTGCGATCACCTTGCGCGCCCCCATGCGTTTGGCCAGCAGCGCCGACATGATATTGTTCTCGTCATCGTTGGTGAGCGCGCAAAACATGTCCATCTCGGCGACATTCTCGCTTTCCAGCAAGTCCTCGTCAGTGGCATCGCCGTGCAACACCAGGGCATGATGCAAATCCGCTGCCAGGCGCTCGCTCGCACGCTTGTCGTATTCGATGATCTTTACCTGATAATCTTTTTCCAGTGCTTTGGCCAGGCGCTTGCCGATGTTGCCGCCGCCGGCGATCATTACGCGTTCGATCGGTTTATCCATGCGCCGCATTTCGCGCATCACGCTGCGGATGTCTTTTGCTGCGGCAAGAAAAAATACTTCATCCTCAGCCTCGATCACCGTGTCGCCTTCCGGGAGGATGGGGCGGTCTTTGCGGAAGATTGCCGCCACCCGCGTGTCGACATTGGGTACATGCTGGTGCAATTCCTGCAGTTCCCGGCCAACCAGAGGGCCGCCGTGAAATGCCCGCACTGCGACCAGACTTACTTTGCCGTTGGCGAAGTCAAGTACCTGCAAGGCTTCCGGAAACTCGATCAGTTTTTCGATATATTCGGTCAGAATCTGTTCCGGGCAGATGACGAAATCCACACTGAAATTTTCCGCAGAAAAAATTTCCGGATAGGCGAGAAAATTAGCCGAGTGAATGCGCGCGATTTTGGTCGGCGTATTGAACATTGTGGCGGCGAGCTTGCATGCCACCAGGTTAGTTTCGTCACTCTGGGTCACAGCCAGAATCATGTCGGCATCCTCGGCACCGGCCTGTATCAACACAGATGGATGCGAAGCGTTGCCCACCACCGTGCGCAGATCCAGATGATCCTGTAGCAGCAGGAGCTTGTCCGCGGCAACGTCCACCATGGTGATGTCGTTGGCTTCGCTCACCAGACTTTCCGCCACTGACGTACCAACCCGTCCTGCGCCCAGAATAATGATCTTCAATCGAGTTATCTGCCCTGAAATGTCGTGATTCTATTCCTGTTTACTGCGGACGCCTATGGCGGCAGCCAAGGAACCTCTGAACAAGTCCTCCGTGGAGCGCGTTGCTGGTAAAATCTGGATGATTGCAAGGCGCGCAACGCAGGTCGTAGCTTGGCCTACGAAGCCAAGGAGCGCAACACAGCAAGCGCCAGATTTTACCGCAACCCTACGGGACGGGGTTTTCAGGCGGTCTGCGGTGTCAGGCTCGTAGCGAAGGGAATGGCCATTCGCGTTCTCGCCTTTCGTGCACCCCATCCCGCAAAGCCACCGTCGCACCCGCGTGGGACTTGTTCAGCGGTTCCCTACCGGTGCATGCGCACCCAATCCCGCCACTGCAAAAACAAGCCGGGATCGAGTGCCGCAATGACCGGGCGCTGCCATAGCGGTTCCGCCCAGAAATCATCCTGATCGAAACCGCACATGCGCCCCCCCGCCTCTTCCAGAATCAGGCAGCCAGCGGCGTAATCCCACAGTTTTTGTCCGCCATGCAGATAAAGGTCAAAACGGCCAGCGGCGGTGTAGCACCATTCCAGTGCACTGGCGCCGTAATTGCGCTGGGAGGAACAAGGCGGTGCGGTGGAGATCGCTGCCGCCAGCTTGTAATCAAGCCGTTTCAGATCCACGCTCGCCATCGCGCTGCGCAGCGCGGGAACGTGTTCCTTGATCGGCAGCTTCTCGCCATTGAGATAGGCTCCTCTGCCTTTTTCGGCATAGAACATTTCATCCGCTACCGGATTGTAGACTACGCCGAGTACGCTTCTGCCGTGGCGCATCAGTGCCACCGAAACGGCAAAATAAGGCAGGCCATTGACGAAATTGGAGGTGCCGTCTATTGGATCCATACACCATAGCCCGGCATCACCCGCCAGCCATTGCTCGGTCTGCTGCTGTTCCGGCATTTCCTCACCCACCACTGCACCCGGATAGATTTTCCGCAACTCGCGCGTGAGCGCTTCCTGGGTGGCGAGATCGGCTTCGGTAAACAGGCTGCCGTCAGCCTTGCGCTGCCGTGCTACGCGCAGATAACGCGGCATGATTTCCTGTTGCGCCACTGTTTTGACTGCGGCGATAACTGCATCAAGCATGTTCAGGGCACCTCTAAAAATCCAGATTTCGTCACAATACTTTGTTGCTCACAAAAAATGCTTCCTTACATATCGGCCCATATGCTGCGTCTACATTTTTTGTTCCCGCCTTGTCTTGTTTAGAACTTTGAATTATTAGAGGCACCCTTTATTCCGCCCGCCATTTGATCGAACAGCCGATGCTGGGGATCTGCTGATCCGGTCCGCGGCCGGTTGTTGCGACCTGCAGCATGGCTTCGAACAGGTCGCGGCGCACATCGACAGGCGCGGCCTCCTTGCGTGAAGCATCAAGCCGCCCACGGTACTGTAATTCGAGATTGCTGTTAAAACCGAAGAAATCCGGTGTGCATACCGCGCCATACGCCTTGGCCACCTGTTGGGTTTCATCCCATACGTAGGGGAATGGGAAATCAAATTCTTTTGCCACCCGCGCCATATTATCGAAAGAATCTTCGGGATAATCGACGGGGTCGTTAGACATGACGGCGATGGCGCCGATGTCGTGCTGGCGCAACTCCTTCACATCACGGACGATGCGCTCCCGTATCGCTTTTACATACGGGCAATGATTGCAGATAAACATCAGCAGCAATCCATTTTCACCTTTCGCCGTTGCCAGGTTGTAACGCTTCCCATCCACTCCCGGCAAATCGAAATCCACTGCTTTCCAGCCGAAATCACAAACGGGTGTTTCCAGGCTTGCCATCTTCTCTCTCCTAAATTTCTGATAAAACCGGCTTTTATATTATCATGGGCGCATTTGCTCCTGAAACTATGACGCTTCCTCGTTTCTATTGCCCCGGTGAAATCACCACAGGCCGGATCATCGAATTACCTGCAAATGCTGCGCACCATGCTGCGCGCGTGTTGCGGCTGGAGCAAGGGGATCAGATCACGCTATTTAACGGTAATGGCGGCGAGTTTTCGGCAATTATTGCACGTATCGACAAGAGCGGCGCCATAGTTGCGGTTGAAAAGCGGTTCGATATCGAGCGCGAATCGCCGCTCAACATCACGCTGGTACAGGCCGTATGCGCCAGCGAGAAAATGGACTGGATTATGCAAAAAGCGGTGGAGCTGGGCGTAAGCCGCATCCAGCCCATCGCCACCAGACGCAGTGTAGTGAGGCTTTCAGGTGAACGAGCGGATAAACGTGTGCGGCACTGGCAGCAAATTGCGACCTCTGCTTGCGAGCAGTGCGGCAGAAACCATTTGCCGCAAGTGCTGCCGTTGCTGTCATTATCGAACTGGCTGGGCGGGCAAATGACTGAGCGGAAGAACGCATGCCATGGAGCCCCCGACAATTTATGTTTTATGCTTGCACCCACGGCAGAAAAGGGCTTGCACGATTTCCCCGAGGCCGCCAAGATTACCGCCCTGACTTTGCTGGTCGGGCCGGAAGGCGGTTTTGCGCCGGAGGAGGAGGCCGCCGCGCGGGCGACTGGATTTGTGCCGCTACGCCTGGGTGGGCGCATACTCCGCACTGAAACCGCCGCGCTGGCCGCAGTTGCGGCGCTGCAGGCGCTGTGGGGCGATTACTGATCGCTCAGGGAGCCGCTGAACAAAGCCGCCGCCGTGCTCGCGCGAGACTTGTTCCGAGACCCCTTAGTTTTGAGTTTTGGGCTTTGACTTGTAAACTACGGATGTTGTCTGAATATTTAATTGGTATTTTCAATGCATCAACTTGGAACATGAAGCTCAATACTGACTTTGTCGCCTGGTTCCGCTCGGTAGCGCCCTACGTCAACGCATTCCGCGGTAAGACTTTTGTCGTTGCTTTTGGTGGCGAGGTGGTGGCTGACGGTAAATTCGTTGAGCTGGTTCACGACCTTAACCTGCTGGCGAGCCTGGGTGTGCGGCTGGTGCTGGTGCATGGCGCGCGTCCACAAATTGAAGTGCGGCTGCAGGAACACAAGCTACAAACTGCCTATGTCAAAGGAATGCGCGTTACCGATGCTGCCACACTGCAATGCGTGAAGGAATCGGTAGGGCGAGTGCGCGTTGAAATCGAAGCATTGCTGTCGATGGGATTGCCCAATTCACCCATGGCCAACGCCGCTATCCGCGTGGCCAGCGGCAACTTCGTCACGGCCCGCCCGGTCGGCGTGGTGGAAGGCGTTGACTTGATGCATACCGGCGAGGTGCGCAAGGTGGATGCCGCCGCCATCCGCTCACGGCTGGAGCAGGGCGAGGTGGCACTGCTGTCACCGCTGGGCTATTCCCCTACTGGTGAAATTTTCAACCTGACGCTGGAAAACGTTGCGGCTGCAGCGGCGATTGCACTCAATGCGGAGAAACTCATTTTTCTGATGGATACTGCCGGTATCGAAGAGAAGTCACCAGGTAAGCCCGGTAAATTTCCGCGTGAACTAACTGTGGCCGAAAGCAAAGCACTACTTGCAAGGCTGACAGATAGACCTGCCAAACTTTTCGACGATGTCCGGTTGTACCTGCCCTGCGCGCTGCAAGCCTGCGAGGGTGGCGTGGCGCGCGTTCATCTCATCAGCCGCCATGTGGATGGCGCAGTGCTACAGGAATTGTTTACTCACGATGGTATCGGCAGCATGATCTCGCAAGGGCCGTTGCAAGCTCTACGGAATGCGGGGGTCGAGGATGTGGGCGGCATTCTGCAACTGATCGAACCGCTGGAAGCCAAGGGTGTACTGGTACGGCGCAACCGCGAGCTGCTGGAAATGGAAATCAGCCGTTTTGTCGTGCTGGAGCATGATCGCATGATCGTCGCTTGTGCCGCGCTCTATCCTTTTCCCGACGAAAAGGCGAGCGAGCTTGCCTGTCTTGCGGTGCATCCCGATTATCGCAATGCGGGCTACGGCGATACCTTGCTCAAACATATTGAAGCCAAAGCCAAGACTCAGGGCAGCAAAAAATTGTTTGTACTTACTACCGGCGCCGCGCACTGGTTTGTCGAGCGCGGTTTCGAGGAAACCGGGGTGGAGAAGCTGCCCAAAGCCAAGCAGGGGCTATACAACTATCGGCGCCGCTCCAAGGTGTTTGTAAAGAAATTATGATCGTAGCAAGCAGAGGCCGGTCGTGCCCCTATTATTCTGTTTGGAGAAAATTAAATGGCAAGAGTCGTTAACTGCATCAAGCTCGGACGCGAAGCGGAAGGGCTGGATTTTCCGCCCTATCCGGGTGAACTCGGCAAGCGAATTTTTGAAAATGTGTCGAAAGAGGCCTGGGCCGGGTGGCTCAAACACCAGACCATGCTGGTCAATGAATACCGCCTGAATCTGTCTGATATCAAAGCACGCAAATACCTGGCCGAGCAGTTGGAGGCGCATTTTTTTGGCAGCGGAGCGGAGAAGCCTGTGGGCTATGTGCCGCCGACGCAGTAATACAGAGCCAAAAAAATGAGGCGCCTTCCGCCGCAATCTGCGGGAAGCGCAATCCTTGTCAGTAACTCAAGGTGTGTAACCTAGCCTGCCTCACGTGATCAAACTTCCCACATCCAGTCAATTCCTCAACCGCGAACTCGGCCAGATCGAGTTCAACTGGCGGGTGCTTGCCCAAGCTGAGAATAAGGACAATCCGCTGCTGGAACGGCTGCGATTCTTGTGCATAGTCAGCAGTAATCTCGATGAGTTTTTCGAGATTCGTGTTGCCGGACTGAAGGAGCAGATCAAGCTAGGCGCACCCGGCTTCGGCCCCGATGGGATGGCGCCGCGCCAGGTGTTCAAGCTGGTCTCTGAGCAGACTCACCTGCTGGTGGCGCGTCAGTACCAGTTGCTGAACGAGGATATTCTGCCAGGGCTGGCAAGCGAGGGCATCAACTTCCTGCGTCGCGCTGCCTGGAACGATATCCAGCGCGAATGGATCAAGGCTTTTTTCTTCCGCGAATTGATGCCGGTACTGACTCCCATCGGCCTTGACCCGTCACACCCTTTCCCGCGCGTGCTCAATAAGAGTTTGAATTTTGCGGTGGAACTGGAAGGCAAGGATGCTTTCGGGCGCAGTTCCGGTGCAGCTATTGTGCAGGCGCCACGGGTGCTGCCACGCGTGATTCTGCTGCCCAGGGAAATCAGTACCAGCGAGTACAACTTTGTATTTTTGTCGTCGATCCTGCATGCCCATGTCGGTGAACTGTTCTCCGGCATGAATGTACTGGGTTGCTACCAATTCCGCGCCACCCGTAACAGCGATTTATTCGTCGATGAGGAGGAAGTCAAGAACCTGCGCATTGCACTGCAAGGTGAACTGCCGCAGCGGCATTTTGGCAATGCCGTGCGGCTGGAAGTGGCGGACAATTGCTCGCCGCGCATGGCAGATTTTTTACTGGAGCAGTTTGGCCTGGTGCGTGAAGATTTCTACCAGGTGGAGGGGCCGGTGAATTTGGTGCGGTTGATGCAGGTTCCGGATCGTATTGAACGTGCCGAACTGAAATATCCACCCTTTATTCCCGGCCTGCCGGCAACGCTGCAGAAAAAGAAGGCCACGGATATTTTTCAGATGATACGCAAGAACGATATCCTGTTGCACCACCCGTATCAATCGTTCCAGCCGGTGATTCACTTCATCCAGCAGGCGGCGGCGGATCCCGGCGTGGTAGCCATCAAGCAGACGGTTTATCGTACCGGCACTGATTCGGTGGTAATGGAAGCACTCATCGCTGCGGCAAGCAGAGGCAAGGAGGTGACGGTAGTGGTGGAACTGCTGGCACGTTTTGACGAAGAAGCCAATATCAACTGGGCCAGCCGTCTGGAAGAAGTCGGCGCGCATGTGGTGTATGGCATAGTAGGTCACAAAACCCATACCAAGATGGCGATGATAGTGCGGCGCGAAGGAGATAAATTACGCCGCTATGTGCACTTGGGCACCGGCAACTACCATCCCAGCACTGCCCGGCTCTATACTGATTTTGGCCTGTTCACCTGCAACGAAGAGATCTGTGCCGATGTGAATGAAGTATTTATCCAGCTGACCGGTCTTGGCAAGGCCGGGAAATTAAAATATCTATGGCAATCGCCGTTCAGCTTCCACAGTCAGGCGCTTAAAGCCATCAACAACGAGATGCAGATTGCCAAGGCTGAAAAACCGGCACGTATCATCGCCAAAATGAATGCGTTGTTGGAGCCGCAAATTATCCGGGCGCTCTACGCCGCTTCTGCTGCCGGGGTGAAAATCGATCTCATTGTGCGTGGCGTGTGCGCCTTGCGTCCCGGCATCGCGGGACTGTCGGAAAATATCCGGGTGCGGTCGGTAATCGGACGCTTCCTCGAGCACAGCCGCATTTTCTATTTCCGTAATGATGGTGCTCACGATATCTATCTTTCCAGTGCCGACTGGATGGATCGGAATTTTTTCCGGCGTATCGAAATATGCTTTCCGGTTCTGGATGCGCGGCTGAAAAAACGCGTACTCACCGAAGGCCTGAATCCCTATCTCAAGGATAACAGCCAATCATGGGAAATGGATGCTGACGGTCATTACCACCTCAGAGCAGCCCGCAGCAGCAAGAAACTCTGCGCCCAGGAGGCGCTGCTCACGGAGCTGGCAGCGGCAAAGCAGGACTGAGGTTGAGCATGGGGTAACGCGGATAATACTAAGGAACCTCTGAAGCCATGCCCACTGAAACCGAACTCAAGTTGCGTCTACCCTCTGATTGCGTCGCACGGCTGCAGCGTAATCCATTGCTGAAATCATTGAGTATTTCCAGACCGGTCAGGCAGCAACTCTACAGCATCTATTACGACACTCCCAATTTCGACCTCAAGCGGCATGGCATCGCGCTACGGTTGCGCCGCAGCGGCAGGCGCTGGGTGCAGACCATTAAGGGTGGCGGCAGCGTTACGGCAGGGTTGCATCAGCGCGACGAATGGGAAGCTCCAGTACTGAAAGCACAACCCGATTTCACCAAAATCACCGATCCCGCCCTCATCAAGTTGTTTAGCGCCGCCAGTCTGCGCGAGCAGCTGCAGCCGGTGTTTACCACCGAGTTCACCCGTAGCATCCGCATGCTGCGCTTTGCCGGCGGCGGCGAAGCAGAGTTTTGTCTCGACCGGGGGCAAATCATTGCCGGTGATGCCAGCGCGCCACTTTGCGAAATTGAACTGGAATTGAAATCCGGCAGCCCCGGACAACTATTTCAACTCGCGCTGGAGTTGCTGCACAGCGTTCCCCTCAGGCTGGAAAATGCGAGCAAAGCGGAGCGCGGCTACCTGCTTTACGCCAACGGCAAGTCGCCGCCGCTTAAAGCTGCGCCAATCGAACTTGATGCTGAAATGAGTGTGAGCGCAGCATTCACAGCCATCACCTGGAATTGCCTCAATCATTTGCATAGCAACGAAACCGGTATGCTGGCAGGCCATGACATCGAATACCTGCACCAGATGCGCATCGCCTTGCGGCGGCAGCGGTCAGCCCTGAGTATTTTTTCCAGGATATTTTCCAAGGCTGCATTTGCTCCGGTGGCACAAGAATTGAAATGGCTTACCAGCCAATTTAGCCCAGCCCGTGACTGGGATGTGTTTGTGACGGAAACATTAGCCCCAGTTTGCGCCAGCTTTCCCGATCATCCGGGGATAGTGGCGCTACAGGATAAGTGTGAGCAATTGCGCCACCAGCACAATGAAGCCGCATGCCACGCCGTCGAGTCTACCCATTATGCGCAATCAATGTTGCAGTTGGGCGTTTGGTTAAGCGCAGAAGCCTGGTTCGGCCAGTCTGGCCCGGCGGCGTCAGTTAAACCAGCTGGAATCGAAGCCGGAGCGCCGGTGAAGAAATTCGCCACTGCCCTGCTGGCGCATCGTCACCGGCAATTGAGGAAATATGGCAAGGAACTGATGAATTCCAGCGTGGCAGAATTGCATGCTTTGCGCATCGTCGTTAAAAAACAACGCTACACCGCTGAATTTTTCGCCGGATTTTATTCGGACAGGGAAACGAGACGGTACCTCCGGACCCTGTCCGTGCTGCAAGATATCTTGGGCGCAATGAACGATACCGCCAATGCCAAACGACTATTGGGTGAGGTGGCCAGCGCTGGAGGCAGTCAGCAGGAAGCGGCCGGCATAGTCTTGGGCTGGAGCGCAAGCCTGGCTGCGTTGAAAAAGCTCGAATTGGAGCGGGTCTGGACACGGTTTAATAAAACCAAGCCGTTCTGGTAGTAGTAGCTGCGCTGGTGATCGGGTTTTTGTAACGCTGAGCGGCCTATTCACCGCTATCCGCGTTTGTGACAAACAAAGAGGCGACCCGCTATGGGGCGCCTCTTTGTTTATTCTGGCCTGCTGCAGGCTTACTTGATAACGGCTTTCAATTCGCCCTTGGCGTATCTGTTCGCCATGTTATCCAGCATGATCGGCTTGATCTTGCCAGCCTGACCGGCGCAGCCGAATGCCTCAAAACGCGCTTTGCAGATGTCCCTGGCGGCGGCAGTTGCATCCTTGAGAAATTTGCGCGGATCGAATTCGCTCTTGTTCTTTGCCAGGTGACGGCGGACTGCACCAGTCATGGCGAGGCGGATGTCGGTATCGATATTGATCTTGCGCACGCCATGCTTGATGCCTTCAATAATTTCTTCCACTGGTACACCATAGGTTTCACCCATGGCACCACCATATTGGTTAATGATGGCCAGCAGATCCTGCGGCACCGAGGATGAACCATGCATCACCAGATGCGTATTCGGGATACGCGCGTTGATTTCCTTGATGCGGTCGATACGCAACACAGCGCCGGTGGGCGGACGAGTGAATTTATATGCGCCGTGGGATGTCCCAATGGCAATTGCCAGCGCATCCACGCCCGTGGCCTTGACGAAATCGGCCGCCTCATTCGCATC
>JAUSLF010000035.1 GCA_030646695.1 Nitrosomonadaceae bacterium | reverse complement strand
CCGTCTGCATGAGATCAGCCGGTTCACACGATCAGACGGGCGCTGGTTTTATGTGGATGGCGAATTTCCGAACTGATAATCCACCCTGTCTTACCATCAGCCTTCAGGGCGCGACCACCCCGAGTCTGTTAAAATCGCTGCATGAGTAAATTAACCCTGGATCGCATCCTGCATACGCAAGGATTTGGCACACGCAAGTGGTGCCGACAATTGATAGCCGCCGGTGAAATCAGCATCGCGGGCAACGTTATTACCGACACGAATACCCCGCTTGAAACCGACGGGCTGGAATTCACGGTTTTAGACGAGCCGTGGATTTATCGCGAGCATATCTATGTCGCACTGAACAAGCCGGCCAATATTGAATGTTCACGCAAACCCAGCCATCATCCCGGCGTGCTGACCATCCTGCCTGATCAATTCACACGGCGCGACGTGCAGCCTGTCGGACGCCTGGATCACGACACCACAGGGTTATTGTTGATGTCTGATGACGGCGCATTCATACATACCCAGTCATCACCGAAGCATCACGTACCCAAGGTCTATGTCGCCGCAACCCAGGACCCGGTGACGCCAGAATTGATCGAACGCTTGTTAAAAGGCGTTAAGTTACACGACGAACCCGCGCCGCTGGCTGCGGAAACTTGCCGGATGATAGATGCAAATCATCTGGAGATCGTGCTGGAGCAGGGCAAATATCATCAGGTTAAGCGCATGCTGGCGGCAGCCGACAATCATTGCACTGCGCTAAACCGCTCGCAGATCGGCAACCTGAAGCTTGACGAACTGGGCTTGGCGCCCGGCGAATGGTGTTATCTGGATGCTGCACAACTGGCGCTGCTAACAGCGCCGTTCACCAAGCAAACCTAAAAACCTTTTTCGTCCACGAAAATCACGAAAGACACTAAATAAATCAACAATCTGCGTCTATACTGCAACTCACCAGCAACATGAAGATCGAAATCGAGGTATCTGTCTGAATTTTCGTGTTTTCTCGTGTATTTCGTGGACAACTGCTTTTTCTCGAATAATTTTCAAGGCTCAAAGTTATTATGGCAATACAATGGTTTCCGGGTCACATGACCTCGGCGCGCAGAAAAGCCGCCGAAACGATGGAATTTACCGACGTCATCATCGAAGTGCTGGATGCGCGCGCACCCGAGGCGAGTTGCAACCCGATGATCAGGGAGCTACGCGAGCACCGTCAGCGTCCTTGCCTGAAAATACTCAACAAAATCGATCTGGCTGATCCTGTCACTACGCAGGAATGGCTGGACTTCTACAACAAACAGCCGGGCGTGAAAGCGGTCGCTTTGAGTTGCAAGAGCGCCACGGATGCGGCCCGCGTCCCGAAGCTATGCCACCCGCTGGCGCCACATCGCGACAGCCCCCACAAGCCGCTGCGCCTGATGATCATGGGCATCCCCAACGTCGGCAAATCCACGCTGATGAATATGCTGCTCAAACGCCGCGTCGCCGCTGTGGGCGATGAGCCCGCCGTCACCAAGTCGCAGCAATGCCACAAGATCAACGATCACATGACGCTGACCGACTCCCCCGGCCTGATGTGGCCGAAAATCGAACACGACGAAGACGGTTTTATCCTCGCTGCGATTCATGCCATCGGACGCAATGCCGTCATCGAGGAGGAGATCGCCGAGCATCTCGCCAACAACCTGCTGGCGCGCTATCCGGAACGGTTAGCTGAACGCTTCGGTTTTGACACGACCGGCATGGATGGCGTGGGCGTGATCGAAGCCGTTGCCAAAAGGCGTGGTTGCCTGATCAAGGGCCGTGGCGGAGAACTGGATCTCGAAAAAGCATCGATCATTCTGCTGACTGAATATCGTGCCGGAAAACTGGGCCGCATCAGCCTGGAATCCCCATCGTCACGTGAGGCGATGATCAAAAATGCGCTGGAGAATCCTGTAAAACCGCGAATTCACTCGCTGCGCGGCGATCCGACCGTGTACCTGACAGACCAACATCTGGCAGACGAATGAAAACCCCGAAAAGAATCGAACCACTCGTCGAGGACGGCCTGGTAGATCAGGTCATGCGCCAGCTGATGAGCGGCAAAGAAGCGACTGTGTATGTCGTACAGTGCGGCGACGAGATTCGTTGCGCAAAAGTTTACAAGGAAGCCAACCAGCGCGGCTTCCATCAGGCGGTTCACTACACCGAAGGCCGCAAGGTTAAAAACAGCCGCCAGGCACGCGCGATGGAAAAAGGTTCGCGCTATGGTCGAAAAGAGCAGGAAGCCGCCTGGCAGCGCACCGAAGTCGATGCGTTATACAAGCTCGCGGCTGCCGGGGTGCGCGTGCCGCATCCCTTCGGTTTCTACGAAGGCGTACTGCTGATGGAACTGGTGGCCGATGAAAACGGCGCTGCAGCTCCAAGACTCAATGACCTTGAACTGAGCCGCGAACAGGCTCTGGAATTTCACGCGATACTGATCAGGCAAGTGGTGCTGATGCTGTGCGCCGGCATCATTCACGGCGACCTGTCCGAATTCAATATTTTGGTCGACGCTCATGGCCCGGTCATCATCGACCTGCCGCAGGCGGTGGATGCAGCCGCGAACAACAATGCCAGCCGCATGCTGGATCGCGACGTCGAAAATCTGGCCAATTACTTCGGCCAGTTCGCACCCGAACTGATGGACACACAGTACGCAAAGGAAATATGGGCGATCTATCAGCGCGGCGAATTGCTCCCCGACACGCCGTTGACCGGACACTTCCAGCAAAACGAAGAAGCCGCCGATGTTAATTCTGTGATGCGCGAAATCACCTCCGCACGCGACGATCACGAAGCAAAACTGCGCTATCAGCAAATCAAGAGAGAAGAAGGCCGGTAGATGAACGCTATTTCTACAATTAACCGTCCTGTCATTAACTGGAATGAGTCCGGCATAGATCAATCCGCCCATTGGCGATCTGAGTCCGGCACGCCGCCCCCGAAGCGCGTCGTAATTGCCGACGATCGCATGACCGCAGACGCGGCATACCGTCTGGCATGCGAAGGCACCGCACTGCTGTGGCGGGGGGATTATCAGAACGCGCGTCAGTTGCTGCAGGCAATGGCGCGGCGCGCCGATGAAAAACCGCGCAAGGCCAAAAACAAACCTGCCACACCAAAGGATGCGTTTCATCTGCATCGTCAGGCGCAATCGCAGCGTTCCCGCACATTGAATATGCTGCTGCTGCCGTTCAATAGCGATCACAGCATCCCGTTGCGCCGCGCACCCGATGTGCGCGCAGCCTGCAGCGAAGCCTACGGCATAGACGACGGGCAACCCTACGTCTTATCGTTGCGCGGACTGCTGGGACTGATAGGCGCCCACGAGTGGCGCAAAAATGGCGTACAAATTCCTGCTCTGGACGCGCGCATACACCCGCATTACGGCGTATTCGCACCGATACGCGGAGAATATGTGAGCCTGGTCAACGATACGCCCTTGCCTCTGCTGACCAGGACTCAATCCGTCGCGTTCGACATCGGCACAGGTACCGGCGTGCTGGCCGCCGTGCTGGCACGCCATGGCATCAAACGCATCGTTGCGACCGACCAGGACCTGCGCGCGCTTGCCTGTGCGCGCGAAAATTTAACGAGGTTAGGGTTGGCTGATCAGGTCGACATAGTAGAAGCCGATCTGTTTCCTGAGGGGCATGCCGCCTTGATCGTGTGCAATCCGCCGTGGGTTCCTGCCAGACCCAGCTCGCCGCTTGAGTACGCGGTATTCGACCCTGAGAGCCGCATGTTGAACGGTTTTTTGGGCGGACTTGCCGCCCATCTGGAACCGGGCGGAGAGGGCTGGCTGATCCTCTCCGATCTGGCCGAACATCTCGGACTGCGCACCCGCGACGAGCTGCTGGCAACGATCGCGGCGGCAGGCTTGCAGGTGCTGGGGAAAATCGATGTGAAGCCGCATCACCCGAGAGCCTCGGACACCAACGACCCGCTGTATGCCGCACGAGCGGCTGAACTCACCTCATTGTGGCGGCTGGGAAAAACAATGAATAATTGATAACTGACAATTGATAGTTGTCAATTTTTCATTGTCAATTATCCATTGTTTTAAGTATTGCCTTTCGATGATTTAATGATAGCGGTGAGTAGTTTAAGCAGCTCGATGATCTCGGGATAAATGGATTCATAACCATTTATATCAATGTAGCCGGACTGATTAAGCAGATCGATCCAGTACGCCGACTCATTGGCTTCTTTCAGCGCAATGGCCATTTTATGAATGAAATCAGCATGGCTCTCAGCCTGTTCAGCTTCCCTTACCAATGCGCCAATAGCGGTACCGCTGCGCAGCAATTGCCGGCTCAACACAAATTCCCGCCGCTCTTCAGTTAGAAACCGATACAGCTTTACGATTCACAACGCAAAGCTAAACGATTTCTCCTTGACGACATTTTCTTGCATGGCTTTCACCATCAATTGTCAATTATCAACTGTTGACCGTGTCGACATTGATCTGCAGCCACCACTCCAGCAGCGCCAGATGCCACAGCTTGCTGCCTTGAATGCGCGTCAGGTGTGCTTCCGGGTCGGCCAGCAGTTTTTCGACATAACTGCGCCGATACAGGCCGCGACCGATGCAGGCTTCTGAATTTAAGATGGTGCGCATCCGTTCCAGGAACTCGCCGCGCACATATTTGAGCGCTGGCACCGGAAAATAACCCTTGGCACGGTCGATCACCGCATCGGGAATCAGCCCGCGCGCCACCGCCTTGAGCGGGAACTTGCCGCCCTCCTTGAGTTTCAACGACGGCGGCATCTTCGCTGCCAGCTCCACCAGTTCATGGTCGATAAACGGCACACGCGCTTCCAGTCCCCAGGCCATCGTCATGTTGTCCACGCGCTTGACCGGATCATCGACCATCAGACGCGTCACATCCAGCCTCAGCACCTGATCCAGGAACTCATCCGCACCCGGCTGTTGCAACTGCTCTTCCACCCATTCGGCGGTGACATCGGGCACGGCGTAGCGGTCAGTCATCATCTCCAGGTATTCGGCATGGTCGCGGTCGAAATAATGCCGCGAAAAACGCTCGAGCGGCGTGCCCTTTTCGGCGTCCATCAGCGGATACCAGAAGTAACCGCCGAACACCTCGTCCGCCCCCTGCCCCGCCAGCACGACCTTGACGTCAGTCGATACCCGCTCGCCCAGCAGATAGAAAGCCGTCGCGTCGTAGCTTGGCATCGGTTCGGACATCTGGGCAATCGCTTCCGGCAGGCGTTTGAGCACCTCGGCGTTGGCCAGCGAATACTTGTGGTGGCGCGTGTTAAATTCTTTCGATACTAAATCTGAGTATTCGAATTCGTCAGCCTGCTCGCCCGCCACCGCCTCGAAACCGATCGAAAACGTATTCAATTCATCCACATGATCGGCAAGCAATCCGACCAGCAGACTGGAATCGAGACCGCCTGAGAGAAGCACGCCCACCGGCACATCTGCCGCCAGCCGATGGCGTTCGACTGCACGGCGCAAAACGATACGCACGGCATCCAGCCAATCCTGCTCCGAGAACGTTTGCTCAGGACGGGTCGCATCGAGCTGCCAGTAACAACGCTGCACCACTTCGCCCGAAGCCGTAAAACTTAACGTGTGCGCGGGAGGTAATTTCCTGATGCCCTGCAGGATGGTTCTGGGTGCCGGCACCACGCCGTGCAGCGTGAAATGCTGATGCAGCGCCACCGGGTCAAGGCGGACATCCACCCCCCCGCCCGCCAGCAAGGCTTGCGGCGTGGACGCGAAGCGCAGCCGCGCACCATCCAGCGTGTGATACAGCGGCTTGATGCCCAGCCGGTCGCGCGCGAGAAACAATGTCTTGGTGCGCTTATCCCAGATTGCGAAAGCAAACATGCCATATAAGCGCTGCACGCAATGCTCCCCCCAGGCGTGATAGGCCTTGATGATCACCTCGCTGTCACCCTCGGAGAAGAAGGTATAACCCATCTCGACAAGCTCCGCGCGCAATTCTTTGTAGTTGTAGATCGTGCCGTTGAACACCAGCGCGAGATGCAACGCTTCGTCCACCATCGGCTGATCGGCATCCGATGAGAGGTCGATAATCGCCAGGCGACGATGACCGAACGCCAGCGCGCCGTCACTGTAGTACCCTTCGTGATCCGGGCCGCGCAGGTTGAGGCGTCCCGTCATACGCCGCAGCGCATCCATATCCGGGGCAGATTGATCGAAGCGCAATTCACCACAAATGCCGCACATGCAAGACTCCAGTAAATTCAGGTGCGGGATTATCGCTTACGAAGCGGCAAGGAGCCAATTTTTCCAACACTAACTTGCTGCATGAAAAGATATGCTGAACAGCGTGCCGATGCCTTCTGCGCCGGACAACAAGTGAACCTTGGCATGGTGAAGATCCGCGATTTCGCGCACGATGGATAAACCAAGCCCGCAACCTTCCTGGTTGGTTCCCAACGCGCGATAAAATCGTTCAAACACCCGCTCGCGCTCAGCCTCCGGTATACCCGGGCCGTCGTCTTCCACCTCCAGAACAACAGTCGCGTCATCGCGCCTGATCCTCACGGTAACTTGTCCGCCCGCCCTGGTATAACGCAACGCGTTATCAATCAGGTTGTTCAACATTTCCGCCAGCAAAACGCCATTACCCGTGATGCGGCAATCACCGTCCGAGTCTTCAAAACCCAAGTCTATATTTTTATACAATGATCTTGGCACCCAATATTCCGTGGTATTTCTCGCCAGCGCCGCCAAATCATGTTTAGTCTTGCTATCCTGCTTTACCGTGCCGGGTTCGGCGCGCGCCAATAGCAGCAGTTGATTCGCCAGATGCGCGGCGTGATCGGTCGCATGGCGCATCTGTAACAATGAATACCGAATCTCAACCGGATCATCCAGGCGCAGCGCCAACTCCGCCTGCGCTTTGAGCCCTGTGAGTGGCGTACGCAATTGATGCGCGGCATCGGCGATAAATCGGCGCTTCAATACCAGAGATTCATCTAAACGCTCCATCAATCCATTAACACTATGAATCAGTGGCCTGATCTCGGTGACGACTTCGTTTTCCGGCAAAGGACTCAAGTCCTGTGACGAGCGGCTCATCACCTCATCGCGCAATTGCAATAACGGTCGCAATCCGCGCCCGACCCCCCACCACACCATAAAACCTGCAAACAGCAATAACAAAACCTGGGAAGGCAGCACACGCCACATCCACTCCTGAGCACGTTCATGGTACAGCACCAGCGTTTTGGCCATCACAACGACGACGCGTCCGCTTGCAACATCGCTCTCCGGCAGGATGGCCGCCATCATGCGCACCGGATGTCCCGCATACTCAGCCGAGTAATAGACGGGCGCATCGCTCAGGCGCTCGGCTGGCAGCGGCAAATCGGCAGCGCCGAAGTGGAATTCTTGTTGATACCCGCTGAGTGAGTAATACACCTGGTCTTTTTTATCTGCTGACAGTATGTTTAACGCGCCGCTATGAATGTTAAATTCCACCTGGCCTTCACTGGTGCGCAACTGATCCAGCAATATCTTGCTGGTGTCATTCAAAAACCGGTCATGCCTGCGCTCTGCGCTGTCATGACCGAATTTGTAGATCAACGCAACGTTCAATATCAGCAGTACCAACATCGGACCCAGCACCCAACAAAGCAATTTCTGGCGCAAAGTACCGGAGTCAAACCACCCCTTATAAAGCGTCATGGTTTTTCCATCAAATAGCCCAGGCCACGCAAAGTACGGATGCTTACATTGCCCGCCTCGATCTTTTTGCGCAATCGATGCACATACACCTCGATGGCGTTGATACTCATTTCCTCGCCCAGATCCGACATCTGATCGCTGAGCAATTCCTTGCTCACCACCCGCCCGGCACGCAACATCAGGATTTCCAGCACACTCAACTCGCGCGCCGATAATTCCAGCGGCTCACCGTTCAGCGTGGCACGGTGCCCGACAGTGTCCAGACACAACTCGCCAATCTGTAATGTAGCGCTGCTGGCTGACTGTCCGCGCCGCAGCAACGCCCTTATTCTGGCTTCAAGCTCGAGCAAGTCGAATGGTTTTGCCAGATAATCATCCGCCCCGAAGTCCAGCCCCTGCACGCGGTCTTCCACTTTATCCCGCGCCGTCAATATCAACACCGGCACTTTCACGTCGCGATGACGCAAACGGCGCAAAATTTCAGCCCCGTCCATATCCGGCAGGCCCATATCCAGAATCACCAGTTCGTATTGCTGCACGGTCAGTAAATGATCGGCCCGACGGCCATTGGCTTCGTGGGTCACCACATAATTGGATCGGCGCAGGATGCGTATCAGGCTATCAGCCACAATCGGGTCATCTTCTACGAGTAGTACGCGCATATTTTCCGTCCTGTATTGTTGCTGCGAAATTGAATCGCGATGATACAGATTGTTTTTTCAGCTGCCCGACAAGGCTGATTCTATCGCACCCATCGTTTGCCGGCAGGCAGGCCGCCTTGCAGTCGACGATCGCATCAGGCCAACGCCCACTCGCCTCAAAGGTTGCGGCACGGCCAGCATATTCACAGTATTGCCCAGGCGCAACCAGCCCCCAGTGTCCTTGCGAGTAATCCAGCCGGGCTCGCTATTTTTTGCCCGGCCTCATTTGAACAATCGCGCAAGCCAGCATATTTTTCAGTTCGCAACTTTTTTCCATCTGCCGCATGGCAATGTCATCCTGATGCAGCCGTTTCAGTGTTATCCCCTTGGCATAATAATAGCTCGCATCATCCGGCTTGAGCGCGATCGCCGCATCGAATTGTGCGAGTGCATCCTGATTGCGTTTCAAATTGATGTAGGCCACACCAAGCGCGTAGTGAACCGGTGCGAGTTTCGGACTCAGTGTGACTGCCCGTTGGAAATCCGCAATGGCATCGTCCCATTTCTGAGCCGCCAATTCAGCATTACCGCGATTATAGTAAATCCGATCCGCACCCGTTTCACGTTCGCTACGTAGCAACAGCGCAGCATCATTCCACAGGCGATAGGTGTCGGCGAACACCCACAGCCGGTTCCAGGCCAGAGGCACGAGCAACAGCACCACCAATCCCAGCCCAAGTAGTGTCCTGCGGCCGGGCAACCCTTCGACTAAGCTCTTGACAGGTTTAGCCAGCAACAACGGGAAGAACAGCATCATGCCGGGCATCCACAAATAGCTGCGGTAGAGCACAAAAGGCTCCTGCACACGAATGGAGGAGAACTCCACTATGAACTGCAACCACGGGTACAGCAGCGCCAGCCCGGCGAGCCCCATCCATCTGGAACGCGACAACAACCAGCCACCCAGCGCACCATACGCCATAAAAGCGCCCCCCCCCAGCCAACCCTGCCACGCCGACCAGGAAACAATAAAATTCTCGCGCATATCCACCGACATCCATGCCGGGTTGGGCATCCACCACAGCAGCAGGTATTTGAAAAACAATCCGGCCTGCGTCAATGCGCTAAGCAAATGCATCATGCGCCCGCTCGCGAACACACCCATTTGCTCGAACGAATAGGCCGCCATTGGTTCATAGGGAACGCCCAGCACCCCCTTCGAGAGCAACACTACAAACACCGCAATTGCTATGAGCGCCGTCCATGTTGACCATAGTGCCCCTTTTCCGGCAATGATTTTCGCGCGCAGCGAGCTGACAGCATCGCCACCATCCACGCGCAGCAGAATAGTTTGCGCCGCCAGCAAGGCGGGTAGCATCACGCTGTGCTCCTTGGAAAAACATGCAAGGAAATAACCGATCACCGCCAGCGCAAGCCAGCGCTTCTGCCCGGTCAGCAATCCGCGCAAATAGGCTAATTGCGCAACCAGGGAAAACAGCGTCGCCATCAGGATGCTGCGCTCAACCAGATAACCGACCGCATAAACCGCCACCGGATGGCACGCAAAGATCAGTGCGCCGAACCAGGCGCCCCACGTGACTGTTGAAGTTTTCTCAACTTCCGGAATTGCAGCCGTAACCAGTTGGCGCAACAGAAAAAACAGCAGGATGACATTGGCCGCGTGCAGCAGCATATTACCCAGGCGGAAGAAATGCGGTATCACATCGCTGAAGATGGCAGAGGTCCAGGCCAGGCTGGCATAAGGCAACCAGCGCAGTTCAAATTGGAATAGCGAATGCGTATAGTGGTCAATTAAATTGCTGGAAAAGCAAGGCAGATCATCGAATACAAACGGGCTGCCAAGGAACGGCAAATAGACGATGCACACCGCAGCGAACAGCGAGAGCATCCAACCCCGATTGCGCTGGCGAAAATAGTTCAATAACGTTGCGCGGTAATTCATGTTTTTGTCCTGACCCGAATAAAAAAGCCCCTCCGAAGAGGGGCCTGCTGCATTAAAAACAGCTGCAAATCTGCTAATTAGCAGACGAAATATTTCTTCAGGATTGCATCAGTACTCGTACAGGTATTAGTCCAAGTTATACCAGTCTGACCGGCTGTTGTGCTCGGGGTCATAGTGATAGTCGTTGTATCAATTCCACTCTTGACGTTTTGCAGGGTCACGACAAGTGCGCCAGTGGTTAAAGTATTAGTGATCGAGGTTATTTCGTTAGCCAGCGTAGGTCCAGCAGCGGGCAAACCCAAGCTCGTCCACGCATTGCTTGCTGAAGGCATAGAACCCTGTTCTTGGAAATACATCGCCACGGCCAATTTAACAGGGTCAACAGATGCGGCTACTTTAGACAACTTGGCCTTAACAATGTAATCCTGGTAAGCCGGGATCGCAACAGCTGCCAGAATACCGATAATCGCTACAACGATCATCAATTCGATCAGGGTAAAACCTTTTTGTACTTTTTTCATTTGGAGCTCCTGTTTAAAGTTAAATTAATCTTTCGGCAAAACTGGCTTGGATACCGATTCGCCTTGCTTATACATAAGCAATAGCCATGCCAACATTATAAATTGATAATTAATAAGGGATAATTGATAATTAAAAACAAACCGGCAAGGCGTTATAACCGAATTTCGTCAGTCAGGTGACGAAATTCGTCAGTTCGTGACCAGCAACAAGTGCGCCACCTATTCGTCCAGATTCACACCCGGAATCTGGCTCAGGTCGACTTCGTCGATCTGTTCGGGTGCGAGAAATTGGCGGGCATAGTCCAGGTAGACTTTTTCACGGATAAACACATCGAACAAGTCAGGGTCGATATGCCCCCCCAGCTTGAACTGCCCGAGTATTATCAGCGACTCGGACAGTGTCTTGCCTGCCTTGTAAGGCCTGTCTTTGGCTGTCAGCGCCTCAAATATGTCGGCGATTCCCATGACTCTGGCCTGCAGCGTCATCTGATCGCGGGTCAGGCCGCGCGGATACCCTTTCCCATCGACGCGCTCGTGATGTCCGCCGGCGTATTCAGGCACATTTTTCAGGTGTTTCGGCCAGGGCAATGATTCGAGCATCTTGATGGTGACATTGATGTGATGATTGATGATTTCGCGCTCGGCGGCGTTCAGCGTGCCGGAACATATCGTCAGGTTCTCGACCTCATCGCAGCTCAAAAACCCGGTCGTCTTCCCTTCGCTGTCTCGCCACGGGTAAGCGGCGATTAGCCGCACGCGCAGCTGCGCTGCTTCAGGCATTTTCTCGACGCCTATATTGCATTGCCGCAGGAATTCGCGGTCATCATCCAGCTGCTGGATATGCGCCTCGTATTCCGCGCAAATTGAAGTTTTTTCTGCATCCTGCATCCTGCATCCTGAATCCTGAGCTAGGGCGCGCAGCATCTTGATTTCAGCGTCGCGGCGGAGCACCTCAAAGCGGGTATCGAGCAGCTCGATACGATCAAATAGCGTGTGCAACTTGGTCGGCTTATCCACCACATGCACCGGCGTGGTGATTTTTCCGCAGTCATGCAACAGGCTGGCAATTTTTAACTCCTGCCTGTCGTCATCGTTCATCACAAAATTTTTAAACGGCCCCTGGCGGGTACGGGTAACCGCCTCGGCCAGCATCATCGTCAGCACGGGTACGCGTGCACAATGCCCGCCGGTGTAAGGCGACTTGTCGTCAATCGCGGTATTGATCAGCTGGATGAATGCCTCGAACAGCTCCTCCATCTGCTTGATGAGACGACGGTTGGTCAGTGCAATGGCCGCCTGAGATGAGAGAGATTCGACCAGTTGCTGATCGTCCTCTGAAAACGGCACGATTGCGCCGGAGTCGCGATCCAGCGCGTTGATAAGCTGCAACACGCCGATGACGTCACGTTCGTGATCGACCATCGGCACAGTCAGAAAGGATCGGGAATGGTAACCGGTCTTGGCATCAAAACTCTTGGTGCCGGAAAAATCGTAGCCTATCGCCGAGTAGGCATCCGGAATGTTCACCGTTTCGCGGCTCAGCGCCGAATGGCTCACCACCATCGCGTGATTGGGCTGCCCATCCGCATCGTACAGATGGATCGGAAAAAAAGTAATCGGCACGCCGCTGGTGCCGCCCATCTTGATGTTCAACGTATCGGTGCGCACAATCCCGAAGTGCAACATCTGGTATTCCGGATCGTGCAGATAAAGCGTACCGGCATCGGCATGGGTAATCCGCTTGGCCGCCTCCAGAATCATTTCCAGCAAGCTGTTGATGTCATGCTGACGCGACAACGCGATACCGATCTCGTTGAGCTCTTGCAGTCGTGCAATCAGGTTCGTGGTGACGGGCATAATAAAAGTTAGTTATTAGTCGATAGTCATTAGCTATTAGCAAACCCGCGAAGCAGACAAAGCCGACTACAGACTAGCGACTAATGTCTAGCAACTGCCTTACTTGATACATACAGCGCGTATCTGGTGCATATCGGTGATGCCTTGCAACACCTTTTCCATACCGTCCTGTTTCAGGGTGTGCATACCCTCGTCCAGCGCGATGGCCAGCAGCTCGGCGACACGCGCGCGTTCCTGTATGGCTTTCTTCACAGTGTCGCTGCCGATCAGCAATTCATGCAAGCCCACCCGTCCACGATAGCCGGTACCGGCACATTTCTCACAGCCCACCGGGCTGTAAAGCGTGAATTGCTTCTTGTCATTGGCAAACATCTGGATCCATTGGTCATACAGCGCCTGGCTGGCCGCAATCGGATCCTTCTTCCAGATCACGGTATGTTTCAGCTCTTCGCTGTATTCGGTCAGAAAGGCTTGCATTTCATCATCTGTCGCAATATGCGGCTTCTTGCAATCGCTGCACAAACGCTTGGCCAGTCGCTGTGCCAGTATCCCCAACAGCGCATCCGCGAAGTTGAACGGGTCCATTCCCATATCGAGCAGACGCAGAATAGACTCGGGCGCACTGTTGGTATGCAGGGTGGCAAATACCAGATGGCCCGTCAGCGAGGCTTCAATACCGATGGAGACGGTTTCCTTGTCGCGCATTTCACCGACCATGATCACGTCCGGATCGGCACGCAAAAAGGCGCGCATGATGGTCGGAAAATCCAGCCCTGCCTTCTTGTTGATCTGTACCTGGCGCAGGCCCTTCTGGGTGATTTCCACAGGGTCTTCCGCCGTCCATATCTTGGTTTCCGGCTTGTTGATGTATTTAAGGATCGAATGCAGCGTGGTGGTCTTACCGGAACCGGTCGGACCGCACACGAAAAATAATCCATAAGGTTTGCTGACCGTACTCTGGATCAGCTCATTGTTACGCGCCGAGAAACCCATCTTCTCCAGCGGCAACGGCTCGCCGGATGCGAGAATACGCATCACCACATCTTCCACGCCGCCCTGCGAGGGTATGGTAGCCACACGCAACTCGATGTCCAGCGGGCCGAATTTCTTGAACTTGATCTTGCCATCCTGCGGCTTGCGCTTCTCGGATATATCCAGATCGCACATGATCTTGATGCGCGTGACCAGCGCATTGCGATAAGTAGATGGCACCTCGATATAGTTGAGTAGCGATCCATCCTTGCGCAGCCGTATCTGTGTCTTACCCTTGCCCGGTTGCGGCTCGACGTGAATATCAGACGCGCCCATCCGATAGGCATCCACAATGATCTTGTTGACCAGCTTGACCAGCTCGTTGTCGGCCGCCGCATTGACATCGTCCTGGGTGACAGAAATATTTTCTTCGTCATCACCCCCCAGGCTGGACAGCAAATCATCCATCGAGGATTCATCCATGGCGATGCCGCCTGATGAATCACCCTTGCCGCTGCCGTAAAACGCATCCAGGGTTTGTTTGAACTCGCGTTGCGAGCAAACCTTGTAGACCAGCCTGTTCCTGGGGAAGATGTTGTTCACTACACGGGACGTCTGAATACGTTCAGGGTCGGTCGTAAGGATCACCACGCCCTCTTGCGTTTCCTCTATCGGCAACCAGTGGCTGCTCTCGACATACTCTCGCTTCAAATTGCGCAACAGGTCAGCCGGCTTGATGCGATCCGCCTTGAATGGTTCGTATGCCACCCCGAAGAAACTGGACAATGCTTTACCCAACGGGGCGACACTGACCTGAAATTCGTCGAGCAGCACATCCTCGATATCCACGCCTTTGCGCCGTGCGGTGCGTGCTGCCAACTCAAACTCAGCGGCAGACAACACGGCATCCGACACCAGATAATCGTATTTGGTTTTGACGGTGGCTTTTTCCTGGCGCTGGCGCAATGCCACCGCCATGGTCTGTGCCAATTCATGCACACCTTCTTCAACCAGTGCCGAAAAAGGAATTCCGGCCTTGTTATTGATTACCTGAATTACCCCCACCAGATCACCGCTATGTACATCCAGTATCGGCGCCACCAGCATCTGCTTGGTACGATATCCGGTACGCCTGTCTACTTCCTGCAGAAAACGCAGATGCGAGCTATAGCTGGCCAATTCCTGCTCATCGTAGACATCCTTGATATTGAGCAATTTCCTGTTGACCGCCACATAACCGGCCACGCTCTGCTCTGCAATCGGCAACTTGAGGTCTTTGAAGGAATTCAAACCAGTCTTGACCTTGGAAATCAGCGAGACATTGTCATCGCCCACGACGTAGATAGTCAGCCTGTCGGCATTGAACAGGGCGCAGATATCCTTACTGACATCCAGCATAATCTCATCGATATTGCTGGTGGCATGTATCTTGTTGGTGACATGGTTGAGATTCTTGGTGAACTCAAGCCTGGCACTCATATCATCGTCATTATTTGCTGCTGACTTCATTCCTGCTCCTGTAGTACCTCTCGGCCGTGCTGACACCGGCCATCATTCGCCAACCAGAACCGTTTTACCCGCGCCATATAATCCTCAGCCTCAACCTGCTGCTTTACTGGCAAAGCGGACGATTAACAATAGGCGAACTAGAATTTAATCTCTTGATTATTGATTAGCATTTTTGGAGTTCTGCCACTCACACAGGCCTCGATTTCACGCATGATCAGCTCACCCTCATCGGGCTTCAAATGCGTGATAAATATTTCTGCATCCCCGTTATATTTGGCCAATTCATCCGCCAGCAGACTCGGGCATAAGTGTTTGGCAAGAAAAGCCAATTCCATTTCACCGTTGGAAAAGGCAGTTTCTATGATCAGGTAGCGTAAATTCGCAATCCCGTTGACCACGGCCCACAAGCTGTCATTGATATAGGTATCGCCGCTGAACACCAGGCTCTCAACACCGCTGTCCAGGTGATACCCCACAGCAGGAACAGTGTGATTGGCCGGTATGGCAGTAATCAGGCGCCCCTGCAAGTCGACCGCTTCCCCCAACGCAATAGCCTGATAGCGCATGACGGGATGTTGCGAATTAGGAATTTCACTGAAATCCGGCCAAATTTTCCAGTTAAAAATATGCTGCTTGAGGATTTCCAGGGTCGCTTCCGTTGCGTACACCGTCACAGGATGGCTGCGCATTCCCCAGACGCTGTCCAGCAGCAAAGGCAGACTACAGATGTGATCCATATGCGAATGCGTGATGAACACATGGTCGATCTGACTCAGTTCGGTCAGGCTGAGTTCACCTACGCCCGTACCTGCATCGATCAGGATGTCATGATCGATCAAAAACGAAGTGGTGTGCAGACTGCCACCTATCCCGCCACTACAACCCAACACTCTAAGCCGCATACTTGACCATTCTTCGCAATTTCAGTGAGCCTCAAATACCGGCTCTCCCGAGTTAGTTTTTGAAATAAAACTCCATCTTGATGCCAGCCAGTTCGATCAAATCGTGATCCTGCAACTGATGCGGCTGTCCGCCCAGAACCTGACCATTCACAGAAGGATAACTCGCACCCTCCACATGAGTGATAAAGAAACCCTGAGGACGTCTTGTCAACACCGCCACCTGCACACCCGGCTTACCCAGGGTCGTGAGGCCTTTCACCAAATCAAGCTCCTTGCCTGCATTCGGACCATTCAGAATCTGGATTGCGGCAAGTGTTACCGGACGCGGTGCTGCGACAGGAACTGCGTCCACTTGAGGAAGGGGCTCCGGCTTCACTTCAGCTTTAATTTCAGGCTCTGCTGCATGACCTTTCTGAAAGAAACCTGTGTCTCCCGATTTCTCAGCAGGCGCTTTATATGAAACCAGGGGCGCACGCAAAATCATGGTCTTTTCAAAATCGGCGGCACTTGTCTGGCTGACATGATCGCTCAAATATTTCAGCATGTACTTGCCGATTTCAATGACATCGTTGTTATGCAAAAAGTGTTTTTTGGTAGGCACCCCGTTCACAGTCAATCCATTGGTACTATCGAGATCCTCCATGAATGAATCATGCCCGATAGTGACGATCGCCGCATGCTGGCTACTCACGGCGAGGTTGTTGATGACAATGTCATTGTCAGGTTTGCGGCCTATCGTCATACGGTCCTTACTCAGGGGATATTCCTGAATGAGTACCCCGTCCAGGCTCATGATCAATTTTGCGGTCATAGTTGTGTTCCTCTTATTCCTTGAACCAATCGATCAACCCTGCCAGCCAACTGCGCGGCTGAGCAAAATCATGTTTTACCTTGACCAGGATCACCGAAACATTGTCGCGACCGCCATTGTCGTTCGCGGTCTGGATTAACTGCTCGGCTGCAAGCGGCAAATTGCCTTGCATCGCATACAGTATGCCTTGAATATCGTCGTCTTCCACCATGTCGTTCAGCCCATCTGAACAGAGCAGGTAAATATCACCTACCTGCACATCATGCAGATGAATTTCCGGAATCAATTCGGCATCGATGCCGACTGCACGCGTCACCAGATTCTTGTTTTGCGAATGACGCGCATTCTCGATGCTGATCATCCCGCAATCTATCTGCTCCTGCAGCAAGGAGTGGTCGCGGGTAATCGACACCAGCGTCTCTCCGCGCAAACGATACAGGCGCGAATCGCCGACGTGCCCAACCACCACGCGGTTATCATAAAACAACGCTGAAACAATGGTCGTGCCCATTCCGGCATACTGTGTATGACTCTTTGCTGCCTGGTAGATCGAGGCATTGGCCTTGTGTATGCTGCGGCCCAGCAACGCAACGGCCAATTCTTCCCCGGTTTCCTCATCCCGCTTGATTGGGCTGGATTTTTGCAGCGGCTGAGTGATTTCGGACATGGTGACCTCGACCGCAATCCCGCTCGCGACTTCTCCGGCGTTGTAGCCACCCATGCCATCGGCCAATACCACCAGACCGCAAGCCGCCTCCGTGGCGATACTATCCTCGTTGTGCGCACGCACCATGCCCGAATTAGTCAGAGCTACGATTTCCAGCGCTTCTTCCAATTTCATAAGTGAACCTTTATTTGACCAGCAACACCGGACACTCAGCCAGATGCAACACCTTAGCCACCACGGAACCTAACAATAACAGTTGCAATCCACCTTGCCCCTGCCTGCACATCACAATCTGATCCACATCCTGCTCTCGTGCATATTGTGCGATGGATTCGGCAGGCGTGCCAACACTGATGTGATACTGGTAGGGAAGCTGCGCCACATCCAGAGCATTGCGTGCCGGCTGCAGCGCTGCCAGACCCTGTTCGCGGTAGTAATCATTGATGGTGTCCTGATTGATGAATAACTTGACGTTACCCGTCGCAACCTTCCATTGCACGTTAAGCAACAACAGTTGTGGCTTCTCACGAAACATGTCCTGGTGACTGATGACGTAATCGACCACACGCTGGGCATTGGTCGAACCATCGAGTGGAATCAGTAATTTCATCGCATTTCCTTAGTCTTGTTTGCCCGGCATGACGGATTGGCCATCAACCAGATTGACAACTTCACTCGCCGCGACCTTGCGCATCGCCAGCCACTGGCCTGTTACCAGCACCAGTACCGCACAACCAGCCGGAACCAGCCAGTGCAAGTAATGCCGAGCTTCCAGCAGCGGCGCAAACAACGCTTCAGCCACCAGCATTTCACCCG
Source organism: Nitrosomonadaceae bacterium (assembly GCA_030646695.1). Classification (GTDB taxonomy): domain Bacteria; phylum Pseudomonadota; class Gammaproteobacteria; order Burkholderiales; family Nitrosomonadaceae; genus VFJL01. The sequence goes on along the minus strand of JAUSLF010000035.1, from coordinate 45,708 downwards.
CCACATAACCTAACAGCGCACCACCAGCATAGATGATATAAGGAAAACGATCTATCAACTTCAGCACCAGCTGGCTGCTCCAGGCGATCAGCGGTATGCTGATCAGCAAGCCGAACACCAGCAGCGGCACGTTGCCCTTGGCCGCCGCAGCCACACCCAACACGTTATCCAGACTCATCACGAAGTCGGCAATGATGATGGTCTTGATCGCACCGATCAGCCGCGCATCCGCCTTGATACTGTTTTCATCGTGCTCGTCTTCGGGCAGGATCAGCTTGATTCCTATCCAGATCAGCAGCATGGCGCCTACCAGTTTCAGATAAGGCAACGACAGCAGGCTGACCGCAAAAAAGGTCAGCACGATGCGCAGCCCGACGGCTCCTGCCATGCCGAACAAAATACCCTTTTGACGTTGCGCCGGGGGCAGATTGCGGCAAGCTAACGCGATGACCACCGCATTGTCGCCCGACAGCAGTATATCGATCATGATGATCTTCAGTACATCTACCCAGAACGAGCTGGTTACAAGCATTTCTAACATTAAAAACCCTTTAAAAATGGTAAGTGGTAAGTGGTGAGTGGAAAAACCCAGCCCCCACTTCCTACTCCCTACTTACTACTCCCCAGTATCTTCTGCATAACACGGCCCATTTCAGCGGGGTTGCGCGTGATATGTATGCCGCATTCTTCCATCACCGCCAGCTTGGTATCCGCGCCGCCCTGACCGCCGGAAATGATCGCACCCGCATGGCCCATGCGTTTGCCCGGAGGGGCCGTGATACCGGCGATGAAGCCGACCACGGGCTTCTTCATATTATCCTTGATCCAGCGCGCGCAGGCTTCCTCATCGCTGCCGCCGATCTCGCCTACCATCACCACCGCATCGGTTTCAGGGTCATCGTTGAACAGGCGCAGCACATCCAGATGCTTCAGGCCATTGATCGGATCGCCGCCGATGCCGACACATGAAGACTGCCCCAGACCCAGCGCAGTGAGCTGTCCGACAGCCTCATAAGTCAGCGTGCCGGAGCGTGAAACCACCCCGATCCGACCTTTTTTATGAATGTGTCCGGGCATGATGCCGATCTTGATTTCATCGGGGGTGATGATGCCGGGGCAGTTGGGGCCGATCAGCCGGGTTTTCCGCCCCTGCATTTTGTAGCGGGTGCGCAGCATGTCGCGTACCGGAATGCCTTCAGTAATGCAGATCACCAGGTCCAGCTCCGCTTCCACTGCTTCATCAATCGCGGCGGCGGCGAACGGCGGCGGTACGTAAATCACCGAAACAGTGGCGCCGCTGGCCTGCTTCGCCTCCTTGACGGTGGCATAGATCGGGATGCCCTCAAAATCCTCGCCCGGTTTCTTCGGATTCACTCCGGCAACAAAACAATTCTTCCCATTGGCATAGTCGCGGCACATGCGGGTGTGAAATTGCCCGGTCTTGCCGGTAATGCCCTGGGTCATGACGCGGGTGTTCTTGTCTATCAGGATAGCCATGACTACACTCCCATCGCTGCCGTGACAGCCTTTTCTGCAGCATCCGCCATATTGCTCGCCGAAATGATCGGCAATCCGGATTCGGCCAGGATTTTCTTGCCCAGATCCACATTGGTACCTTCGAGACGCACCACCAGCGGCACGCTGAGTTGTACTTCCCGCGCTGCCGCCACCACGCCTTCGGCAATCACATCGCATTTCATGATGCCGCCGAATATATTTACCAGGATGGCTTGCAGCTTCGGGTTGCGCAGCATCAGCTTGAACGCCTCAGCTACCTTCTCGGCGGTGGCGCCACCACCAACATCGAGAAAATTAGCGGGACTGCCGCCATAGAGCTTGATGATATCCATGGTTGCCATCGCCAGTCCTGCGCCGTTGACCAGACAGCCGATATTGCCGTCCAGCGAAATGTAGGAAAGACCATATTTGGATGCTTCGATCTCCGCCGGGTCTTCTTCGTCCAGATCGCGCAAGGCGGCGATTTCGGGGTGACGGAACAGCGCGTTGTCGTCAAAATTCATTTTCGCATCGAGCGCGAGAACATGATCGTCAGCGGTAAGTATCAATGGATTGATTTCAACCAGCGATGCATCGGTGCCGTCAAAAGCCCGGTACAAGTTTTGCAGCAAGGCCCGCGTTTCGGTCACGGTGGATTCGGCAACGCCAATCTTGCGGACGATGTCGTCGGCATCCTGATCGGTCAATCCCGTCAGCGGGCCGATTAATACTTTGTGAATCTTTTCCGGCGTGATGGCGGCGACCTGTTCAATATCCATGCCGCCCTCGGAACTCGCCATCAGGCACACGCGCTGGCTGCTGCGGTCTACCACCATGCCGATGTACAACTCCTTCTTGATGTCGGCACCCTGCTCGAGCAGAAGCCGCCGCACAACTTGCCCTTGCGCGCCTGTCTGGTGGGTGATGAGTGTCATGCCCAGTATTTTCGCGGCAAGCTGCCTCACTTCGTCGAGCGACCTTGCCACTTTTACCCCGCCGCCCTTACCGCGTCCGCCAGCGTGAATCTGTGCTTTCACTGCCCACACGCTACCACCCAGTTTGCTGGCAGCCGCCACTGCCTGATCAACACTGAAGCAGGCGATTCCGCGCGGGGTGGCAACGCCAAATTCGCGCAGAATTTCCTTGGCCTGGTACTCGTGTATTTTCATGTTGTTCCCGTTACCGCGCCTTGCCCGCTGCCATGTGTTGCTTTGTCCTTGATGCTCAGTGCGTGGCTCCTTGACGCAGGCTGAGCAGCTCAACGTCGAAAATCAAGGTCGCATTCGGTGGAATCACGCCGCCGGCACCAGTAGCACCATAAGCCATTGACGGGGGGACAATCAGCATCCGCCGCCCACCAATCTTCATGCCAACAACGCCCTTGTCCCAGCCCTTGATCACCCGCCCTGCTCCCAGCAGAAATGAGAATGGACTATTACGGTCGCGTGAGCTGTCAAATTTTTTACCTTTATTCAGCGGCCCAGCCGGGTCGAAAAGCCAGCCTGTATAATGAACCTCAGCCATTTTACCGACGGTTGCTTCTTCACCCGTTCCTATTATGACCTCGGATTTTACGAGTTCGGTCACGCCAGTTGTTCCCTGCTTGGTTTGGGAAAATGCGGCCTGGGGCAGCAAAGTCATACCCAGAATGAAGACGCTCAAATTAAGCAGGGTGTTTACTTTAGACATGGTCACCTCAAAAAATAAATTGAAATAATTAAATTATGATCGTGGACGAGCCACGATTTCACCACCAATCAGCTCTTTGCTGCTGGAAACGAGTCGACCCATGCCCGGATCAGGTTTGGCAAGAATCAGTATTTCCAGAGTCCCAAACTCTCAAGTATTATACTCGCTATGTTTAGTCCGTCATCACAGCCCGATCAAGCCCAACCCGCTGTAACCGATTAGATTGAGGACGCGAACATGCAGGAACGCTTGAACGAGGAAACGCAACCGGGTGAGCGGGGGATGAGTTCAATACGTCTGCATGATTCACGTTTGGCGCGCGGTCTGTACCTGGCGCTGGGCATTGTCGCCCTGGTGCTGGCTGTATTGGGTGCGGTGCTGCCGGTATTACCCACCACCCCCTTCGTGCTGCTGGCTGCTGCCTGCTTTGCCCGCGGCTCGGAACACTTTCATGACCGGTTGCTGGCTAACCGGTTTGCCGGCCCGCTCATCCGCGAATGGCGCGAGCACCACAGCATCCCGCGCCGGGTCAAGCGCTGGGTATATTTGCTGATGGCATTGTCATTCGGCAGTTCGATCCTGCTGATGCCGGATGTCTGGCAGCAGGTGATGCTGGCTATGCTGGGAATTGTCTTGGCGGTGTTTATCTGGCGCATACCGGTGAGAGATGCAGATACCAGTTATAAGCAGAATTAGCCTCACATCATTGTTCCTGTATGCTGAGTCAGGTTTGATAGTGGCTGATGTTTCCAGAACCATGGACTTTCAAGTATCATGCCCGGTATGTTTAGTCCATCAACGCGGCCCGCTCAGCAACCCCCCATTGAACGGCAAACTTCTGGCCGAGCCTGAATTGCAAAATACTTGCAGTCCACTTACTCACAGGCAGCAGTTGCTGCGCGCACCAACAGCAAACCAGAGCGTTAACTTGTAAATGAATCCTATCCCAATAGAAATAATCGGTGCAGTGCTATTCGGCGTTGCAGTCATTCACACTTTCTCAACCAAGTTCTTCGAGCATCTGGCCCATACACAGCCAGCCCACGCCGGCATCTGGCACTTGTTGGGCGAGGTCGAGGTGGTGTTTGGATTCTGGGCGATGGTGCTGATCGTGGCAATGATGCTCATAGATGGCAAGCTGGCTGCCATTGCTTACCTTGACCAGCAGAGTTTTATCGAGCCGATGTTCGTATTCGTCATCATGGTGATTGCGGGCAGCCGGCCGATCCTGCAATTTGCGAAGCTCAGCGTCGAGGCGATCGCGCGGCTCATTCCCTGGTCGCGCGAGAAGGCGTTCTACTTCATTACCTTATCGTTTGTGCCGCTGCTGGGTTCCTTCATCACCGAGCCGGCAGCCATGACGCTGGCCGCGCTGATTTTGTTTGAACGCTACTACTCCAAGGGAATCTCGACCCGGCTCAAATATGTCACCCTCGGTGTGCTGTTCGTCAACATCTCGATCGGCGGAACGCTGACACCCTATGCTGCACCACCGGTACTGATGGTGGCTGGCAAGTGGGGCTGGGATATTACCTTCATGTTTACCACTTTTGGCTGGAAAGCTGCGCTGGCGGTGCTGGTAAATGCCTTAGCGGCCACCTTGCTGTTCCAGCGCGAATTGTCAAAAATGCAGAGTGAAGAGCGATCTGAGAAAATCGGCGTCCCCCTGCCAGTGGTGTGCGTACATCTGTTTTTCCTGGCTGGGGTGGTGGTGTTCGCCCATTACCCGGTGATCTTCATGGGTCTGCTGTTGTTCTTTCTCGGCTTTGCTCACGCCTATGAGCGTTTCCAGGACCGGTTGATCCTGCGCGAAGGATTGCTGGTCGCTTTCTTCCTTGCGGGTCTGGTTGTCCTGGGAGGGCAGCAGAAATGGTGGCTGCAACCCATGCTGGTTGGAATGGACAGCACTACACTCTATTTCGGCGCTACCTTGCTCACTGCGATCACTGACAATGCGGCGCTTACTTATCTGGGTTCTCTGCTGGACGGGACCAGTGCCGAGTTCAAGTATTCGCTCGTTGCCGGGGCGGTCACCGGTGGCGGCTTGACAGTCATCGCTAATGCCCCCAACCCGGCAGGCTTTTCCATCCTCAAAGGTTCGTTCGAGGATGAAGCGATCCATCCTCTGGGTCTGCTGGCTGCCGCGCTGCCACCCACATTGGTTGCTGTCCTTGCATTTCAGTTGCTTTGATCTGTCTCGATGGTATTGTGGGCGATGCCAACGGGGATGTAACAAAATGGAAAAGTAGGTGCTTCTGACAGCGTGCAGACGCTGCTAGCAAGTTGAAGGGCAATGTGCTGCTGGCCGGAGAAGATCGCTACTGGAGAGGATCGTTTAGCTGCTGCGTTTGCGAGCGAGACTGGTTTCCATCCATTTCTTGATACGGTTGGCGTCACCGCTGCGGGTGTTCTTTCCGTTTGAATCAAGTAGTACGATGATAACTGGCTTGCCGGTTATGTTCGCCTGCATTACCAAGCAGCGCCCGGCCTCGCTGAGAAAGCCTGTCTTTGATACGCCAATCTGCCAGTTCCCACTACGCACCAGATTATTGGAGTTGATGAACCGCATACTGGGTCCGTCATCAGAGAGTTCCACCGCATGCGCGCTGGTAGTGGAAAACTTACGGATGAGGTCATAGCCATACGCGGCTTCAACCATTTTTACCAAATCACGCGCAGTGGAAACGTTGGTACTGCTCAATCCGGTGGAGTCGACAAAGTAACTGTTACCCATACCAAGTTCAAATGCCTTGTCATTCATCGCTGCAACGAATGCTTCGATGCCGCCGGGATAGGCGCGTCCCAACGCTGCCGCCGCGCGATTCTCGGAAGACATCAGTGCCAGTCGCAGCAGTTGCTGGCGGGTAAGACTGGCTCCCACCCGCAAACGCGAGCGGGTGTTCTTGAGGACATCAATGTCAGCAGAATCAATGGCGATTTCCTCGGTCAGCGGCAGTTGCGCATCCAGCACTACCATTGCTGTCATCAGCTTGGTAATGGAAGCGATCGGCATGATGGCATCTGTATTCTTGCTATAGATAGCGCGCCCTTGCTGTGCGTCGAAAATCAGTGCGGCGCGGGATTTGAGATTCAGCCCCCCCTGCTGCGCAAAGGCACTACTGGTAAACACAAACATGATGCTCAGCGCGAGGATTACTTTGTTCATTTTTCTTGCTCCGCTTGAGAAAACTCATCCGCCGTTCGCGGATTTTGGAACCTATTCCGGATAAGCTAACAAAAATCGTGAGATAGGGGAAGAACTTTATATCAATTCTAGGAGAAATTTGTGGGATATCGTTCTGGAACAACGGTACCTTTTCATCCTATTTTCTGCCTTTATGGAACCGCTGAACAAGTCCCATGCGGGCGCGATGGCGGCTTTGTGGGATGGGATACACGAAAGGAGAGGACGCGAATGGCCATTCCCTTCGCTACGAGCCTGACATCGCAGAGCGCCTGCAACAACAGGCCGGATATAAGACTGCGACCTACACCTGAAACCAACATGCTAAATCGCTTGATCTCCGGGAGGCATCCATATAAAGCGATTCCTCAAGCCCCATACCAAGTGATACAGGCGGAAATACTTCTATTAAGCATGGTCGAATGTTACATTGTCGCCAACGTAATCCCCGCTACTTGTTATGCCAAAAACAAAATCCCTGTCCCGTCTTGGAATCATTGCCCTGGTTGTGGCCGTGCTGGCTTATGCGAGCTGGTTTGCAACCCGTCCCGAACCGATAGAAGTCGAACTTGCCACAATCGAGCGCGGCTTAGTGGAGGCGACGGTGGTGAATACCCGTGCCGGAACCATCAAGGCGTGCCGCCGTGCCAAGCTTGCGCCTGCGGCAGGAGGGCAGATCGTCAAACTCTGGGTGAAGGAGGGTGAGCGGGTGCAGCAGGGGCAGGTACTGCTGGAGTTGTGGAACACCGATCTTTCCGCCCAGCGTGAACTGGTACGGCGGCAACTCACCATGGCCGAGGAGCGCCGCCGTGAGGTCTGTATCGTCGCGGACAATGCACGCCGTGAATCCGAACGCACCCAGCAACTTGCCGCTCAAGGTTTTGTCAGTCCGCAGCGGGGCGAGACTGTGGATGCCGAGGCACGTGCCCGCCAAGCCAGTTGTGATGCTGCCGCGTCGGATGTAAAGCGCGCGCAAGCCCAGATCCAGGTGACCCAAGCCGGACTGGAACGAACGGTTCTGGCCGCGCCGTTTGCCGGCATTGTGGCGCGTATCACCGGTGAGCTGGGCGAATATGCCACGCCTTCGCCACCGGGAATTCCCACACCGCCTGCGATAGATCTAATCGACGACACCTGTCTGTACGTGAGCGCGCCGATGGATGAAGTCGATGCGCCCAAATTAAAAGCCGGACAACTTGCACGCGTCACGCTCGACGCTCTCCCTGGTCAGACTTTTGCCGGAAGAGTGCGACGTATCGCGCCCTATGTTACCGAGGTTGAAAAACAGGCGCGCACAGTGGACGTCGAAGTGGATTTCGAAGAGCCGCCGCAACTTCCGTTACTGGTGGGATATAGTGCCGATGTCGAAGTCGTCGTCGAGCGGCGCGACAATGTGCTGCGCGTGCCGACCCAGGCGATCCGGCAAGGCGGCAAAGTGCTGGCGCTGGGCGCGGACCATAAACTGCAGGAACGTGGCTTGCAAACCGGCCTCGCCAACTGGGCGTTTACCGAAGTTACCGGCGGCTTGAATGTGGATGAACGGGTGTTGCTGTCGTCTGATCAGGATGGAGTAACAGCCGGCGTGCAGGTCAAACAAAAACCCCCAAAACCGTGATCCATCTGACTGCCATCACACGCGTATTCCGCATGGGCGATCAGGATGTACGCGCGCTGAGCGGGATTAACCTGGAAATTGCATCGGGTGAATACGTCTCCATCATGGGGCCGTCGGGTTCCGGCAAAACCACCCTGCTGAACGTCCTTGGATTGCTCGACCGGCCCAACAGCGGGCGCTACGAACTCGATGGCAGGGACGTCACCGATCTATCCGAGACCGAACAGGCGTGTGTGCGCAGGGAAAAAATCGGCTTTGTGTTCCAGTCGTTTCACCTTGTGCCGCGGTTAACTGCGGCAGAAAATATCGAGCTACCGCTGATACTTGCGGGCATTGCCCCGACCGAGCGGAAAGCGCGCGTGGATGAAGCGCTGCTGGGTTTTGATCTGCGCGACCGCGCCCAGCACCGTCCGGCGGAATTGTCCGGCGGTCAGCGTCAGCGCGTGGCCATTGCGCGCGCCACCATCCTGCGACCGACTGCCTTGCTGGCGGATGAGCCCACCGGCAATCTTGACCACCACATTGGCGCCGAAGTCATGGCGCTGCTGGAAGGACTGCACCATGCAGGAACCACGCTCATACTCGTTACCCACGACCGTGAACTGGGTGCGCGCGCACATCGCCATATCGCCATGCGTGACGGCGAAATCGTGGCGGATGAGAAATGAAGCTGCGCGATACGCTGCATCTCTCTCTCAGTAGCGTGGTGAGTTACCGGACCCGTTCTCTGCTCATCGTCCTGGCGATGGCGTTGGGCGTGGCGGCGGTGGTGGTGCTGACCGCACTGGGCGATGGTGCGCGCCGCTATGTGGTTGGAAAATTCTCATCGATTGGAACCAATCTGATCATTGTCTTGCCGGGGCGTGCCGAAACTGCAGGCGGATTTCCGGGTGCGGTGCTCGCGCAAACCCCCCGCGACCTAACGCTGGAAGATGCCCGATTTGTTGGTCAACTGTCGCAAGTCAAGCGCTATGCACCGCTTAATGTCGGGGTTGTAGAACTCGCCGCTGCCAGCCGTTTGCGCGAAGTTACCGTGCTCGGTAGTACGGCGGATCTGCTGCCAATACGGCATATGAATCTTGCGCAAGGCAGCTTTCTTGCACAGGGCGCAGAGTACAGTGCGCAAATCATTCTCGGTGCAACACTCGCCCAGGAGTTCTTCCCTCACGGCAACGTTGTCGGCCAGCGAGTGAGGCTCGGCGACCGGCGTTTTCTGGTATCGGGTGTGCTCGCTGTCCAGGGCGAGTCGATGGGCTTCAATTCCGATGAGCTCGTCATCATCCCGATCGATCATGCCCAGGCGCTATTCAACACCGCATCGCTGTTCCGTATCCTGGTTGAGGCCAGAAGCCGCAGCGACATTGTATCTGCCAAGGAAGCGATACGCGATACACTGAAGCGGCGTCACGATGGCGAAGATGACGTCACCGTCATCACGCAAGACGCCGTGCTTGCCACTTTTGATCGCATTCTGCGGGCGCTGACGCTCGGCGTGGCGGGAATTGCCGCCATCAGCCTGGCTGTAGCCGGTATTCTGGTGATGAATGTGATGCTGGTGGCGGTGAGCCAGCGCACCTCGGAAATCGGCTTGCTGAAAGCCATCGGCGCACCCTCCGCCGATATCCGGCTGCTGTTCTTTGCCGAGGCGCTGTGGCTATCGCTGGCGGGCGCCGTTCTCGGGTTTGTACTGGGACAATTCGGCAGCCTGTTGATCCGCCTTGTCTATCCCCAGTTGCCTGCCTGGCCACCCGTGTGGGCCAGTATTGCGGGAGTCACCATTGCATTCGTGACCGGTATTCTTGCCAGCCTCCTGCCGGCCGCACGCGCGGCGCAACTCGACCCGGTAAAAGCGCTCGCAGGAAGATGAATACCATCGACACTCTGCATTTCGCTATGCGCGCGCTCACTGCTCACCGCTTACGCACTCTTTTATCCGCATCGGGAATCGCAATAGGGATTGCGGCGGTGATCCTGCTGACTTCAATCGGTGAAGGCATCCAGCGCTTCGTGCTGGCCGAATTCACCCAGTTCGGCACCAACATCCTCAGCATCAATCCCGGAAAAACCAGCACCCATGGGGCATCGGTGGGTGCGATCAGCAGCGCGCGGCCGCTCACCGTCGAGGATGCAGTGGCACTGAAGGCTTCCCGCTATGCCCAATACACCAATGCCGGTTTAATGGGCAACGCGGAAATCCGGGTTGCTGGCCTCAGTCGGCGTGTCAGCGTTCTTGGAGAAGGTCCCGATTTTGCGCGTGCGTTCAACATGAAGGTGGCGATCGGCCAGTTTCTGCCTGCGGATGATCCGCGTAACCCGCGCGCCTATGCCGTGCTGGGATCCAAAACGCGCGCCGAATTATTTGGCAACACCAACCCGCTGGGTGCCAGTGTGCAAGTGGGCGCATCGCGTTTTCGCATCATCGGCGTGATGGAGTCCAAGGGGCAGGTGCTGGGATTCGATCTCGACGACACTGTCTACATTCCCACCGCGCGCGCACTGGAAATTTTCAATCGCACCGGAGTAATGGAAATTCAGATTGCCTATCTGCCCGGAGCGCCATTACAGGCCGTCATCGACGACGCCCGCCGCATCCTTGTCGCCAGGCACGGGCGCGAGGATTTTACCCTCAGGCCGCAACAGCAAATGCTCGATACCCTGGGTACCGTGCTGGATGTGCTGACTTTCGCCGTCGCCGCGTTGGGTGGGGTCTCGCTATTGGTAGGGGCGGTGGGCATGGTCACGCTGATGCACATCGCCGTTGCCGAACGCGTCACCGAGATCGGCCTGCTCACTGCCTTGGGTGCCACGCGGGCACGTATCCGCATCCTGTTTTTGATGGAATCCACCGTGCTGTCCACCCTGGGCGGATTGGTTGGGCTGGCTGTAGGCACAGGACTCGCCTGGTTGTTGAAGACTCTGGTGAGCGGCCTGCCGGTGAGCACGCCATGGGATTACGTGCTGGGCGCATTGGGGGTGTCGGTGCTGATTGGTCTTGCTGCCGGGGTCGTCCCGGCCATGCGCGCAGCCCGGTTGGATCCAGTCGAGGCGTTGCGAGATGAATAACACTGGGGAGGGTACCCACACTCGGTAAGGAGCGGTACCCCGGGCTGACAAGCGGCTATGCGATTACATTGCTAACCTGGGTGGCCGTTCCTTACGCGCGACTGAGCTCTACAGCCTGCGTGCTAGAGTCTGTTGAGGAATGACGAAATATTGGACCAAGTCCACGCCTCGATATCGCGGTCACCCACTTCGGGGAGTCTGCCCGGAAGTTTTTCAGAATCTCCCTGAAGTAGCAGTACCGGCATCCTGGCGTCGTAGGCGCAACGCAGTTCCCACTGCTGGCCATCCGCCCTGAGGAGGTGATGCGTAATCAGCGCTATCGCACCATCACAAGCGGTAACTTTATTCCGGCAGTCTTCTTTCCAGCTAGGCTCCCATGACTGCTTGATGGGCATATCGACAAACGAGAAAGTCGTTTGTTCCTTGTTCAATTGCTCGAGCAGTTGATCGCGGTACTTGGTATCCTTGAGCGCAAAACTGATAAAGACGGTGTTCGTTTTAGCCATTTGCTTTTCTCCTTGGAGTGGGGGTTGTCGGCAGCAACAAATTACAAACTTGGAACCGCATTCATTACATCAAGTCCCGGAGCCACGGTGGGCGGTCACTTGGATTTCGATTCGCATGCGCGGGTCGGATAAGCCAGCCGCGAGCATCATTGCCGCAGGCCTGACTTCTCCAAGATACTTGCGCATAACTGGCCAGCACTTGGGGAAATCCGCAGCGTCCGGCAGCACGTAAGTTACCCGGACAGTATCCCGCAAACTTGCCCCAGCTTCGTTCAATGCCATCTCAATGTTCCTGAAGCATTGCTCGGTTTGCTCCAGCAGATCATTAGAGATGGTCATTTTGCTGTAGTCGAACCCGGTCGTGCCGGAGACGAAAATCCAGTCGCCTTCTACAACAGCCCGTGAATAGCCAATTTCCTGTTCAAACGTGGAACCTGAACTTATTAACCTGCGCGGCATGAAATGTTCCCTGTATTAAGCGTAATTTTAATGATAGCCAATTATCCCGCCACTGCTGCCAAAGTAAAAGAGGGCAACAGATAAATTTTTGCATTCATCAATGCGAAAAGCATTGCTTATTGTCGGGTGCGACCGTACAGGCATAACGCAGCTCCTCGATACCCCCTGCACGGTTAAGTATATATTCGGCTCGCAGTGTTTTGAACTGGGATTCGGTGAAGGTAATTGTTTCGGGTACATTGCGTGCCGCGTTCCAGAATCGCACCCTGCAGAAATCAGGCTCGGATCGGCAGAGGCTGCGGAGCGCGGAGCCATAAACAGCTTTATCGGCATCACGTTTCGCATCGATCAGCACCATATGGATGTATTTGCCTGTAGTTCCAAGCTGTACCGAGCGGACAAGACGCCAGCCATCACCGCTCATTAACGGCTGCGTTGGTTGCTGTGATTGTGGCTTTGGCTGCTGCGACCAGGCAGCAACCGGCCAGGCCAAGACGAACGCGATAAATGCAACACCTATGGATCTCATGCTCACAGATACTCCTTGGTTGAATTTTCGTACCGGTTTGCGGGCCAACTGAAACGCCGGCTAAAACCGATGTTATCCATCAAATAAAATCTACCGTATGTCGGGGGGGTGACATTCACAATGGAGCCATAAACCCGCATCGATAAGGGCTTTGTGTTATTCGGCTACAAAAGCCACCACATATTTTTGGTTCGATACCCTTTCTTTCGAGAGAGGCAACTGCTGATTATACCCAATAGATGCAGACGTTCGCATCTGCAGATAGTGGCTCAGTCTGAAAGGGGGAATAAGAAGCCCGCTGAAGCAAGTCATGGCGGGGCTGTCGTCGACTTGAGGGCGTCAATCCCAAGGGGCAGCAATGGGTCAGCATCTACCTTACAGTACTCGCCGATGTTTGAATTAATAGCGTGATGCAATAAAAGAATGTTGCCATACCAGGAGCAACTCCTTGCGGGAGCAACATTACTCATTGATTGCTGTCAGCCATGCGCTGAAGATCCCAGTTGTGCCGGTCATTATTCGCGTTGTTATCATGTTGGCTCGTCAGTTCGGATAAATTATCGTTATTCAAATTTGATACTGGCGTACCCGAAGAGATAAATCTGAGTACTAGGAAATAACCATGGCGATCAGCTAATTACCCCCGGTTTGTAGGCATTCATAAGCACATACCTCCAGCAACTTTGGAAGGAATGGGCTACTTGGCGATGGTAATACCTGGCACGCCGGTGCGCGGCATGTCGGTGACGGTCATTTGAAACAAGAGGGACAACAACTGGAAAGCATCCCGGTTCCAGCGGGCGAGCGGCCCCGTGGTGTTTACCGCGTAATACCGACCGTGCGAGCGGATCGAGAGGTCGGCTTTCGGGAGGGGCGAATCCGATACGATCAGTTCCATTGTGGTGTCAGGGTTTTCGTTTCCGCGGATGGGTGGGGTTCGCGGGTCTTTTTCGACGTGAAACTCCGGCTCTGTGCCGAGAGCGCTGCCGAGGAAACCGAGAATCGAGTGGAAGCTCCTGAGCCGGAAAGCTCCTTTGATGGGCCATTCCCCGCCGGGATGGCCGGGGCGGATATCGAAGGCAACATCGTTGGTATTCCAGTCTTCCTCCAGGTTGTTCAACTGCGCACGTTCTTCGGAGGATAGAGTATGGGGATCGTAGTTGGTGATGAGAATCGGTCCTGGCACTTGTTTGCGGAGCGTATAGGTATTGTCCTGCTGGTTGTAGGACACAACAAAATCTTTCTGCAGGGCCTGAAACCCTTCCCCTTCAATCGAGCTGGCGGGGATGGTCCAGGTGCGTACGAGGGGCAGCGGTTCGGCGTAGAGTTGGTTTTGATCCTGAATGGCTGAAAGGTGCAGCACCACGCGACGAAATATCTCGTAACCGGGTCGATCCGAGGGGGTGTTGCGATAGGCGCTCTGCTGTTCAGAGTGCTGTAGGCGCACTTCCTGCGCCATCAGCCGCAGCAAGAGATCGATATCGAAGCGTTGACGGAGCAGCAGGGTAAGCTTGCTTTGCTGAAACGGCGTGAGGAGCCGTCTGGTGAATTCTTCCCCTTCGATCGGGACGATGCTGATGGTGGGGTTTTCCGAAACGCTTCCGCCAAATATCGGCATCATTGTCGTCCCGGCGAGTCCCCCCAGCGCGGGAGTAGCTCCCGCATTCACGTGAAAATTAAAGGTGGCTGCGATATTCGAAACCCCGGTGAAATGAATGGGCCGACGGTGATGAGCACGGACGATATTGATCAGCAGTTGTTGGGACCCGGCATCGGTGACGGCTTCATCATAAGCTATGACTGCGCGGTTGAGCGCCATGGGCGATACACAGCCGGAGAGTACGAACAAGGCCAGGAGGCACAGCGGCAAGCGCAGTGGACATGGAGGATGAAGGGTATTCATGTGCCATATTTTCATATTGGTTGCTTGAGTGAGGTGTCGTCAGGCTTATGGATTTAAGGATTGTAGTATAAATGCATGATTCAATCGAGGAACAAGGTTTTGCCAGTGGGGGTATTTGCTACGGGGATGACAGCCACCCAAAACTGACTTCACCCTTTGCCGGGCGCAAATGATCAAGAGGCTTGATTGCGGAGCTTCCGCAAGGCAGCGACCCTTGTGGAGAGAATGGCGAAATTCACACGGTCGTTGTGGACGCCCCCATGTTTCGCAGACCGATCCCAGCCAGTGTTGGCGAGACTATTGAACGGGATGGGTTCGCATATGCAGGCATCATCCCAATAAGTTGAAACGGCCGCCGGACATAATGAATTGAATTTCCATTAACAGCGGCTATTGTTTCCGACTTTTTTTAATCAAATCATAAGCGACCTGCACTTCCTGCGCTTGCTTGGTAGCCACAGCAATCATGTCTTCTGGAACACCCTGGCCCATTAACTTGTCAGGGTGATATTGGCTGATTAATTTGCGATAAGCCCGTTTGACTTCCTGGTCGCTACTTTCCTTGCTCACACCTAACGCTTTATAAGCATCCTCCAAAGCGGTGGCAGAGGTCGCTTGACCGCCAGCAAAGTGCGACTGGTTTAAAATCATATCCAGCATATGCTGGAATGCAGCCTGGTCATAACCAAGATGACGGGCAATATCTATCAGCAAGCGCTCTTCAGCCGAATCAATGCGTCCATCAGACAGAGCCATGACAATGAGATAGACCAGCAATATTTGTTTCAGGCTATGCGTATGGCCGCAAATAGCCATAAATTTCCTTAAGTTCGGCTCAAAATCAAAGTCTGGGGCGGTTCCTCGTTCAAAAAGAACAATTGCTTGTTGTCTATGCTCAGCAGACATTCCCAGTTTCTGAATAAACTGTTCGACATGCTCAATCTCATCTTTCGATATATGGCCATCTGCTTTAGCCAGTTTCCCCATTAAAATAAAAACAGTTTCAAGAAAAACTGTCTGGCGCTGACCTCTGCTGAGCGGGTTAACGCCGCCCATACCGTAAGCGCTATAACGGTCAACCATACTTCCCAGGAAATAACCAATAAATGCCCCGGGAATTCCGAGGAAGTAATACCCTATCAGGGCGCCAACGAGTTTAAACAAAGTAACTCCTGAGATTGCATGTGAAAGAATCGATTATAACCTGACCTGCACCAGCGCCACTTTGGGAGCAAGAGGTTTGCTATTGAATTTTATTCGAAAAATTTGCGTCATCGTTGCTGCCGTCTGCTCACTGGCTTTGCCAGTTCAGGCGGGCGGTTTCGTCCTGGGTTATCTGGGCCAGCAGATTGTGCCCAGCGGCACAACTTTTGATGGCACCGTTGTGGGCGGCCTTTCTTCCCTGGATTACAACGCGAATAGCGGCCAGTACTTTGCCATCAGCGACGACCGCAGCAGTATCAACCCGGCGCGCTTTTATGAATTGAGCCTGGATCTCGCAAAGTTTCAACGTTCATCCAAGCCCGGTTACGCCGGTGTGAGCTTCAGCGCGGTTACGACCATCCAGCAGCCGGATGGCGGCGCCTTTACGAGAAACACGGTGGATCCCGAAGGGCTGCGCTTTGATCGCTCTCGCAACAAGATTTACTGGAGCGATGAAGGCCGGCGCAGCCGTGCCGGGTACCGGAATCCCGTCGTGCGCGAGATGAGCCTCGACGGCAACCATGTACGCGACTTCGCCGTACCCGATTATTATCACCCATCCGGTTCTACACACGGACTCAGATCGGGTGACAAAGGCATTCATGACAACCTGGCTTTCGAAAGCCTGACCATCTCGAAAGATGGCAACACGTTGTACACTGCCACTGAAAACGGCTTGACACAGGACAGTCCGCCCGCCGCTGTGGGTAATGGATCGCGCGCACGCATCCTGTCCTTCGATATTACCACCGGGTTGCCCGGCGCCGAGTATGTGTATGAGGTAGAGCCGGTTGCCGTCGCGCCAATTGTGCCAGGTCTATATGCCACTAACGGGCTGACGGATATGCTTGCCGTCGGTGATCGCCAGTTCATCGCCGTCGAACGCTCCTATGCGCTCGGTGCGCAGACGCCCGGCACGCCGGTTACCGGCAAAACCATCCGCCTGTTTTACGTCGATGCAAGAAGTGCCACTAATGTCTCCGGGCTTGAATCGATAGCCGGTCAAAACTTCAAAGCTGTGACCAAGACTCTGTTGCTTGATCTGTCCGAGCTGAAACAAGACGATGGGTCAACTCTGGCACTCGATAATATTGAAGGGATCACCTTCGGCCCCGAGTTCGAGGGCAAAGCGACGCTGATTCTTGTATCCGACAATAACTTCAGCAGCCGGCAATTCACACAATTTGTCGCTCTGCAGATCACTCCGGTATCTTCAGACTAGCGACTGGTGGGATCGGCGTGTGCGGCAATGCCACCGGTTTCACTACCGCTAACCAAAACCCACTCCGCCATCGCACTACTACTCACAACAACAGCCAGTAGCATCATCAAGATAGCTTTACGCACATTGTACAACCTCCCATATTTGCTTTTCCGATGCCGCGCCATCAAACGTATCACCAGCAGCAACCTGACTTGCAGTGGCGGCGAACTTATGCATGCAATCAAGCTGTTTCCTGGTAAAGATATTTCTGGAAGCCGCTGAACACCCTGCCAATCTCATCCGGCTTGCCGAGGTCAGCCACGGCATCGGCAATCGAGTCGTGATATTTCAGACGCAGCAGCGGCGTCAGTTTTGCCTGATCGAGTTCTTCCACGCCGACACTGACGTAGTGCGACAACACAAAGTCGAGAAAGACCTGCTGTTTATGGTTGAAGTGCGTGCTGATGAGCGCTATCGCCTGGGCAGCGCGCTCCTCGCGGGTAAGCGGTACCAGGGCAAAGGCCACGTGCGCCAGCACGTCGAATAGATCGCTGTTTTCGGCGTCGATGATTTTCTGCATCTCGGCCAGTTGATCTTTGCCAAAGCCCTTTTCAGCCAAACCGTCCAGCAGTTTTTTGCGGGTGTCGGGCATGCTCCAGATCGCACGCAACTCGTCTTCATCCTTGAAGAATTCCGGCAAGTCGCCAAACAGGATGTTGAGAAATTCAGCCGCAGAAAGTGGTTTGCCATCCTGCCCCCAGAAGGTCGTGACCATGATGTGCTGAATGGTGCGCGCCTTGCCGTCGGCGAGTTTGACCTTGATTTTCTCCCGCTTCTGGTATTCCGCCGCCGGTTCTCGTGCCTCGGCAGGCGGACGCAGCGCGAGCACCGGCCAGGCTTCCTTCGCTTCCGGCTCAAGCGGTTCGCCATCCCACTCCGCGTCGCTGAAATGGTGATGTGCTTTCACGAAGTCGTAGATCGTGAAGTAATCCTTGCCGTCATACAGGCGTGTGCCGCGTCCGATAATCTGCTTGAATTCGATCATGGAATTGATCGGCCGCAGCAGCACGATATTGCGAATGTTGCGGGCATCCACGCCGGTAGAGAGTTTCTGTGAGGTGGTCAGAATGGTGGGTATGGTTTTTTCGTTGTCCTGGAAATCCCGCAGGAATTGCTCGCCACGTTCGCCGTCATCGGCGGTGACACGCACGCAGTAGCACGGGTCGGTAACGGTCTTGGTCTGATTGATCAAATCCCGCACCAGCAAGGCATGCCCCTGGTTGGCGCAGAACACCAGCGTTTTTTCGCGCTGGTCGATGCTCTCCATGAAAAGTTTGACGCGGTACTTTTCACGCTCGACGATTTCAATGCTGCAGTTGAAATCTTTTTCTTCGTAAAGTTTGCCAGCCTCGATTTCGCCTTCGACCAGTTTGTCATCGGAGGTGTAAACGTACTCGTCCAGCGTCGTGGCATATTGCCTGACGCGGAATGGGGTGAGAAAACCGTCATTGATGCCTTCCTTGAGCGAGTAGACATACACCGGCTCGCCGAAGTAGGCATAGGTATCCACGTTGTCCTTGCGCTTGGGCGTGGCGGTCAGGCCAAGCTGCACGGCGGGGGCAAAATACTCCAGGATGTCGCGCCAGTTGCTTTCATCATTCGCTCCGCCACGATGGCACTCATCAATGATGATGAAATCAAAGAAGTCCGGCGGGTAGTCACCAAAATACCCCTCGACAGGCTCTGGGACCGCCGCTTCGACAGGCTCGGGGACCGCCGCTTCAACAGGCTCAGGGACCGATCTGCCCCGTGACAATTGTTTGAGGAGATCGATGTTGCCTTTGGTCAGCGCGGCCTTTTTCTCTCTGCCCCAACCTTGCACCTGCTTTTCCCGGGCAAATGCCTCATCAATGCGGTCGAAGGTCTCGTAATAGATGAGTTTGACCGGCCCGCGTGTAGCCGTGTGCCGTGCACCTTCTTGATCATTGTGCTGCTGTAGACGCGCTCGCAGGTTTGTAGTGCTCCCCGTGTAAAGGCTCCCATCTGCGCATTCGAGGAGATACATGTAGCCAAAGGCATCCTTGATCTCGGATATTTCATCAAAATGCGTCTCCACGTTAGACTGAGGCCCGGTGGCTGAGCCTGCCGAAGCCATGAAAGTCTGAAAGATGGTGAAGAAGATGCTGCCGTTCTTGGGGACACGCCCCTTCTTGCGGATATCTTCTGGCGCGATCCGCACCAGCGCATCTTCGGGAAAGGTGGAGAAGGCGTTGTAGGCTTGGTTGGCGAGGATGTTGCGATCAGCCAGGAACAGGATGCGCGGTCTGCGCCCCGCGTCGCGATTGAGGTTCCAGCGGCTATGAAACAGCTTCCAGGCGATCTGGAAAGCGATGAAAGTCTTGCCGGTGCCGGTAGCCAGCGTGAGCAGGATGCGCATCTGATCTTCCGCAATGGCTTCCATCACCCGCTCGACGGCGATGTCTTGGTAGTAGCGGCCGGGATGCGAGCCACCCTTGTCCTCGAACGGCACGGCGGCGAAACGGTCGCGCCATGCGTTCGCTTCGGCGAAGGTCATCGCCCATAATTCATCCGGTGAGGGAAAAGCGGCCACATCCCCCTCATGCCCCGTCTGCATGTCGATGCCGTAAATTTTCTGGCCGTTGGTGGCGTAGGTGTAGCGGATGGCCATTTTGCCGGCATACGCTTTGGCCTGCGCGACCCCTTCGGTATAGGGCTTATCCCAGGCTTTCGCCTCAACCACGGCCAGTTTGCGATTACGGTACACCAGCACGTAATCGGCAATTTCCGGTTTGGCACGTTGTCCGGCGTCTTGCAGGCGGCCAAGGGTGATGATCTCGCGGCGGATGCGGCTGCCCTCGACCACCCCCCAGCCTGCCGCCTTGAGCGCAGGGTCGATGTGTTCGGCGCGGGTTTCGGCTTCGTTCATCTTTATTTGCAAATTCTCAGCTCAAGATCTTCAGGGGCTACAAACAGATAACGTTTTCCGTCTTTAGTTTTGGTCAGCAGTTTTAGCTCATCTGCCATAAACAGGAGGTCTTTACGTGCCACATCATACGAGATCCCGTGGGAGCGTTGATGTTCCTCGATTACGTAAGCGAAACGCGGATGCTTCAGGGCATGGCGCAGCAGTGTCAACTGCCGGAAGTTCAGTCGATCCTTCAAGTACGCGTTCTGTGTCAGCATCTTTTCGGCTTCGTTAATATCGCGAACTTTCTTGTGCAGAAACTCATGCAAAGCGGTAACCGCTTTATGAATCACATCCAGTTGATAAACCAAAAAGTAGGTCAAATCGTTGTCGTCGGTTTCCGTGTACAGATATGCCTGGCCGTACTGCGCCGGGCTTTGCTTAATGATATGCGAGATTGAAATAAACTCCGCCAGCCAGTAGCCTTGCTTTGCCATCGCCCAATAGAACAAGGCGCGCGCTGTTCTGCCGTTTCCATCACAAAATGGGTGATCGTAGCCCAGCATAAAATGCAACACGATGGCTTTTATTACGGGATGCAAAAAGGTACCTGCATTGCCGGATTGCATTGTGTCGGTATTGGAAAAATCGCACAGCGCCTGCATACGGTTAGGCAATTCATGCGCGGGTGGCGGCTCATGCAGTACGATGTGGCTGACGTTGTCCATCACTTTGATGTCTTCGTTCACGCGACGGAATCGCCCCGCCTGATCTTCATTATCCAAGGTGCTTTGGGTCAGCATACGTTGAAGCTCAAACACCAATGATGGTGTCAACGGCTCGTTCTTGTATTCACGAATAAAATGCATCGCCTGATAGTTGTTGATGACCATCTGCTCGCTTTTGTTACGCGGTGTGCGCCCCTGACGAATCATTTCCTTGGCCACGTTTTGTGTGGTTGACGCGCCCTCCAGTTGGCTGGAGCTGATGGCTTCCTCGATTAGGCTGCTAATCAAATAGGTATTCCGCATTTGCGGATCGGTGATCGCCTCTTCGGCCTGAATCGAACCGGACGCGTGCCGGTCCAACCAATGCAATTCTTTTTGCACGATCGCTGGCAAGCAGTAGCAAAATGCCAGATTTCGTTTGTCTCGCAGGGGTAGCGACTTATAGTTCATGCGCCGGGCCATCTTGACGCCCAGCCACCATTGTTCTGAGCTAAAACCTTCGGGCGGGGGACGATGTCGCATTTTGTCCCAGTGCAGGTAGCGGCCTTGCATGTCCACTTCGGTAAAGGCGCCGAGCACCCGACACAATTCATCCGCCCCTTGCGCGACCGTATCGCTCAACAGGGCTTCAAAACTCGGGGGTGCTACCGGTAATCGCATTGAAAATATCCAAGTAAAAATAGAACACTAGCGTAGTCGCCAAGTTTCTCATACTTGTTTCTATAAAACAAGTATGAATAATTGGCGGGCTATTGCCGTCATAGCTTTCCATTGAAAGCTTGGTGCAGCAGCGACTTTTTCAACGCCTCCAGCGCGGTGAGTTTGCGCTGGTAGAGGGATTCGAGGCGTTGGGTTTCGGCTTCGTTCACTGGTTCACAATGTGTCAAGTATGAGTCAAGTTATCCGTCAAGCGAATCCCAAGAAAACCGCCAGCGCCCGATTCACCGCCAACATCGTCTCATCGTCCAGGCGACCTATTACCGCTCCGATCTTTTCGTGCGCGATGGATTGCGGCTTATCCACCATCACCTGCGAAGGTCTGACTAGACCGTTTAATTCATTAGGATTCACGGCAATGCGAAACAACGGTGCATCGCGCAATTCGCTAGTTACCGGCAAAATCGTTATGGAAGAATGCGTATCGAACAGATCGGATTGCATGACCAGCGCTGGGCGCGGTCTGCCAAGATCGCCTTGCAAGGCCACCGTCACCAGATCGCCACGCCTCATTGCCAGTCTTCGCGGTCGGCTACTGCCTCAAGCCAATCCGCAGCTTCCCGTTCATGCACATCGCCCTGCACAAGCTGCGACTGGCGGCGGCACTCCTCAACAAAGCCTGCGCGCCGCGTATCCGGCACCCAAATCTGCACCGGACGCAGCCCGGAAGCCCGCAGCGCAGCGCGATGCTTCTGCACTTGCGCCGATGTACTTGCTTTCATGATTACCTCCAACATTCAGCGTTACATGAAACACATAGTAACCAGTTTTTTGTTACATGCAACACCTTCAGCGCACGTCATGCCGGACTTGATAGGACAACTGAGGTTGTTCACAACTCCCCCGAGAAAGCCTGATGCAGCAGCGACTTTTTCAACGCCTCCAGCGCGGCGAGCTTTTGCTGGTAGAGAGATTCGAGGCGTTGGGTTTTTGCGTGGAGGTCGTCGAGCTTTTCGACAACTTCGAGTTGTGTCGCAAGCAGCGGCACATTGATTGGAAAACCACGAAGATAACCGAGGCCAACGAATTTTTGCGTCGTGCCCTTGGCTTCCTTCACCATCTTTGAAATGACCCAACCTGAATCCAAGTAATGTTTCAGGAACGCGCCGCTCTGCCCGCTCGGGATCTTGAATAGCGCGACGTTCTTTATCGCGAAATTTGGTTCGACCTCAACGAGCGTTGGATTGCCAATCGTTCCGATCATCGCGAGTAACACGTCGCCTTTGTGGACTGCGCTGCGCTCGTTGATCTTGTTGTAATCCTGTTTGCTGACCAGTTTCACATCGTCGAACGATAGTCCTTTGCGTTTCAGATTCTTCGACGTGATGAGCGGGTAGCCGGTCGCGTGGTATTTTGGCGAGTCGTGAGTTCCGTCGCGAACGTCATAGACTTCGCCAAACGTCTTCTCCATCCACCCTTCGCCGCGCTGAGTGAAAACGGATTGCAGGTGGCTTTCGAATAGGGCGCGGGCATTTTGCAGATTCTTTTCGGCGCTGGCTTTGGCGGTGGCGATGCCGTCAAACGCTTGGTCGAGGATACCGACGATCCGCTGCTGTTCGTGTAGCGGAGGGATGGGAATCTGAATCTCGACAAGGTCCTTTGTTGAAACATTTTGTTGGGCCGCGCCGTGCCCAGCGACCGTGAGTTCTTCTCGAAACCAATCCGAGAAAAGAAAGAACAACAGCAGTTCTCTAATGGCTAGTGAATCCTTGCGAATGCTGATTCTGGCGACACGCTGGTTTAAGGCGGCCGGAAGATGTTTTTTCTGTATCACGCCGACTCGCCCGACATTGCCCGTGAGTGAAACCAGAATGTCGCCCTCCGAGAGAATGAATCGTTCTAGCGCACCGTCGGCGGGCAATTTGATGAACTTCGGGTCAGCTAAGGAAACATAACCATTTTGGACGTTACCGATGCGCATCACAAAGTGCCCAGAGTCCGAATAGTCTTTGCTGCTGAAGGCATAGCCGTTTTGAACCTCCAACAGCTCGCCAAGCTTCTTTGTCTGCCACCCTGCCTTCATCGCGCACCACCCAAAGAGCCGTCATTCCCGCGTAGGCGGGAATCCAGATCGTTGTCAGTTTGCTGGGTTCCCGCATTCGCGGGAACGACGGGGCCGGTTATTTCAGGCCACAAATCGAGCCAATGTGGATTGGTCTTTTCAATCGTTGCGAGCTTCCATTTCCGCAGCCATTTTTTCATGGCCTTTTCTTTGCAGATGGCACTCTCCATGGTTTCATGTTGCTCATACCACACCAGCATTTTCACGCCATATTTTTTGGTAAACCCATCGACCACGCTTTCCCTATGCTGCCAGACCCGCTTGATGAGATCGGAGGTTACGCCGATATAGAGCGTGCCGTTTTGCCCACTCGCAAGCATGTAAACAGCAGGACTTTTCATAGGAAAACCATCACCACATTTTTTAATTGCTGGGTTCCCGCATTCGCGGGAACGACGGAGAAGGCGGGAATGACGAACGGGAAGGTTTGAGTTTTTCTCATAGCAGCGCCCCGTTCGACAGGCTCAGGGCATGCCTGATATTCCCCAGCACTTCCGCACTCTTGGCGTCCAGTGCGGCGATTTCGTCCATGATTGCCTGCGGGCTGCGGTGCGTGATGGCCTCGCCGCCGTTCGGGTTCTTCACCGACAGGTCGAACCCTTCGACTTCGCTCAGGGCATGGGTATCAACAGACCAGCTCTTGGGCGAGTCGGCGAAGGTCTTTTGCAGCTTGACGAACTCGGCGAGGTCGGCGTCGTTGAGCGGGTTGGTCTTGCCGAGGTTGCGGCCGGGGTCGAGCTGGTAATACCAGACCTTGCGCGCCTGCCCTGAGCCATGCCGGAGGGTGGGCGCGCCTTTGTCGAAGAACAGCACCACGGTCTTCACGCCCGCGCCCTGGAAGGTGCCGCCGGGACAGTCCAGTACGGTGTGCAGGTTGCAGCTTTCCAGCAGCAGCTTACGCAGGCTCACGGAAGCATTATCGGTGTTGGAGAGAAAAGTGTTCTTGATGACCACGCCGCCGCGCCCGCCTGCCTTGAGCATTTTGATGAAGTGCTGCAGGAACAGGAAAGCGGTCTCGCCGGTGCGGATCGGGAAGTTCTGCTGCACTTCCTTGCGCTCCTTGCCGCCGAAGGGCGGATTGGCCAGCACCACGTCGTAGCGATCTTTCTCCTGAATGTCGGCTAGGTTTTCAGTCAGCGTGTTGGTGTGGACGATGTTGGGCGCATCGATGCCGTGCAGGATCATGTTCATGATCGCCATCACGTAGGCCAGCGACTTCTTTTCCTTGCCGTAGAAGGTGCGGGTCTGGAGCGTGGTGAGGTCTTTGGTAGTGAGCCCTTCGGCATTGCTCAGGGACCGTGAGCGGAGGTAATCGAACGCTTCGCACAGGAAGCCTGCCGAGCCGCACGCTCCATCGTAGATGCGCTCGCCTATCTTGGGGTTCACCACCTGCACCATGGCGCGTATGAGCGCGCGCGGGGTGTAATACTCGCCGCCATTGCGCCCGGCGTTGCCCATGTTCTTGATCTTGGCTTCGTAGAGGTGCGACAGTTCGTGCTTTTCGGTCTGGGAGCGGAAGCGCAGCTCGTCGATGTGGTCGATGATCTCGCGCAGGTTGTAGCCGCTGGAAATCTTGTTCTTGATCTCGCCGAAGATTTCGCCGATCTTGTATTCGATGGTGTCCGGTCCGCTGGCTTTCTGTTTGAAGCCGTGCAGGTAGGGGAAAAGCTTCTGATTGACGAAGTCGCGCAGGTCGTCGCCGGTCAGCGCGGTGTTGTGATCGAGCTTGCCGTCCTTGCCCTTGGGGGCGGCCCAGCTTTCCCAGCGATAAGGCTTATCAAGGATGTGGGCGTATTTCTTGCCGTCCAGCGCGGCTTCGGTGGCCTTGTCCTGCTCCAGCCCATCGAGATATTTCAGGAACAGCAGCCACGAGGTCTGTTCGGTGTAATCCAGTTCAGTAGTGCAGCCGGATTCCTTGCGCAGGATGTCGTCGATATTTCTGAAGGCTTGTTCAAACATGAGGCGCCCATAAGGGGGAGGGCAGTCACTATACCGGGATGGAGGCCAAAGGCGCTACTTTAACCGTATGGATGTTGATTTGGCGGAGAGGGTGGGATTCGAACCCACGTGCCAGGTTACCCTGACCATCTGATTTCGAGTCAGCGCCGTTATGGCCACTTCGGTACCTCTCCATTTTTGAGGTTGAATATTTTACCAGTTTATCCTGCCCTTGTTCGTGGCAAAAACATGGCAGAATGTCCCGGTATCCCACTCATTTCTATCCTATGCGCATCTTCCTTTCATTTTTCGCATTTGTTTTTTGTGGGCTGGTGCTCGCCGCTTGTGATTCGCATGAGAAGCCGGTGTCACCACTAGGCAAGACGGATGCGTTGGTGGTCATTACGGTTAATAGTCCCGATACCTATTATGAAAATTCCGACGGCAGTTATGCCGGACTGGAGTTCGATCTGGTTTCTGAATTCGCCACCGAATTGGGTGTAGAGGTAAGATTTAAAGTGATGTCAGGATTGAGCCAAGCGCTATTGGCTCTGGAAAATATGCAGGGGCACTTCGCTGCCGGCTTGAATGTTACTGACAAGCATGGATCAGGCGCTCGTTTCGGTCCAGTCTATCAGCGTACACAACCTCAAGTGGCCTATAACACGGATTACCCCAAGCCCAGAAGTATCCAGTACCTTGCCGGAAGAAATATTGAGATAGCGGCCGGAACGTCACATGCTGAGCGGCTGAATGAAGTAAAGCAACAGGTTCCCGGCTTAAAATGGAATGTAGTGGATATCCCCGCTGAGGAACTGCTGGAAAAACTGGCAGAAGGCAGAATCGACTATGCCGTCGCTGACTCCACCCAGATCAATCTGGCAAAAAATTTCTATCCCAATCTGGCTACAGCTTTTAATTTAGGCGATGAAACCGGTAAGGCGTGGGCGTTTTCTCCAAACGAGGACGTAGAGCTACTGGAAAAGGTGCAGAAATTTTTTAAACGAATCGAACAGGATGGCACTTTGAAACGCCTGCTTGACCGGTATTACGGCCATATCCAGCGGCTGGATCAGATGGACGTGGGCGGTATCCTGGGGAAAATGCGCACGACCCTGCCGGATTTGCGCGCCCATTTTCACCAAGCCGAGGAATTGACGGGAATCGACTGGCGTTTGATCGCGGCACTGGCCTACAAGGAGTCCCACTGGGACCGGCTGGCAACTTCGTTCACCAATGTACGTGGCATCATGATGCTGACAGAGAGCACCGCCGACCGGATGAAAGTGACTGACCGCCTCGATGCGCGGCAGAGCATACTCGCTGGCGCGCGTTACCTGTTGCTGCTGAAGGAAATGCTGCCGCCGCGTATCGCAGAACCCGATCGCACCTGGATCGCATTGGCTGCGTACAACCTGGGTTATGGTCACGTGGAAGATGCGCGCATTCTGGCGCAGCGCCTGGGATCGAGCCCGGATTCATGGGTGGACTTGAAAAAAATATTGCCGCTACTGAGCCACAGTCAATATTTCGATAATCTGAAGCATGGCTACGCCCGCGGTGGCGAGGCGGTCATCCTGACGGAATCCGTCCGGACCTACCACGATATTCTGCTGCGATACGAACGTCCTTATTCACATAATTTTGCGGCTACTGAAGCAACTGGCCCGCTCCGTCATAGCCGGAATTAAAGTATCAGGGAGTCTAATGAAGCCGGTTGTAATTTTCAGACATTCTCCCATTGAAGGCCCGGGTTATTTGGCCACATTTCTGGACGCGCATGCTATCCCATGGCGGCTCGTCAAAATCGACGCCGGCGAGACGCTCCCCGCCGCTACCGGTCAATTCAGCGGACTGGTGTTCATGGGCGGACCCATGAGCGTAAACGATGATCTGCCCTGGATTGCGCCCGCACTGGCGCTGATCAGGCAGGCGGTGGCTGGTGATATTCCGGTATTGGGCCACTGTCTCGGCGGACAGTTGATGGTAAGAGCCTTGGGTGGTGTGGTGAGCAGGAGTCCGGTCAAGGAATTCGGCTGGGGTGAAGTCAGCGTGGCGGATAATCCCATTGCCCGCGAATGGTTCGGCGATCTGTCAGTATTTGAGGCATTTCACTGGCACGGCGAGACCTTTACGCTTCCCGTTGCTGCAACCCGCTTGCTGTCGAGCCGCTATTGCGAGAACCAGGCGTTTGCGCTGGGCAAGCACCTGGCAATGCAGTGCCATGTGGAAATGACCGAAGAGATGGTGAAAGCCTGGTGTGAAGTAGGTAGCGGAGAAACCAGCGGCGGTTCCTGGCCGCCAGTGCAATCGGCGGAAGCGATGCAACAGGATATGGCTAACCGGGTAGCGGCATTAAATGGGATCGCCCGGCACTTGTATATTAAATGGGTTACCGGTTTGGTGTAATGGTTTTACTGCGACAGATCAGCAAGTCATTCCCGGAAATTCTGGAACTGCAGCGGAAATTCGGTAATGGATTTCTTTATCAGTTGTATTGCTTCCTGCAAGATGTCGCGCTTTGCGCCTGAAACACGCACCGCTTCACCCTGGATGCTGCCCTGTACCTTGAGTTTGCTGTCCTTGATGAGCCTGATGATTTTCTTCGCTAATTCAGTTTCCACGCCGGTTTTCACCGTGATCTGCTGTTTAACTTTGTTGCCGCTGATTTTTTCTACTTCACCCTTGTCCAGACAGCGCACATCAACGCCGCGCTTGGCAAGCTTGGCCATCAGGATGTCCAGCACCTGGCCTAGTTTGAATTCGTCGTCAGCAAAAATCGTGAGCTTGTAATCAGCCTGTTCCACGCGCGCATCCGATCCCTTGAAATCAAAGCGAGTGCTGACTTCCTTGTTCACCTGGTCAAGCGCATTTCTGATTTCTTGCTTGTCAACCTCGGAAACTATGTCGAATGACGGCATGACGTTTTCTCCTTAGGCATAATTGAGCGGCCCAACAATTATTTTCTGTTTTTCAGATTCGCTGCGATGCGCATCCGTAGTGCATTCAGCTTGATGAACCCCGCCGCATCCGCCTGGTTATAGGCGCCTTTGTCTTCTTCGAAAGTGGCGATGTTGGGGTCGAACAGCGAATCGGTCTTGGAATCCCGTCCAACCACGATCACATTGCCTTTGTAGAGCTTTACCCGCACCCAGCCATTTACATGGGTTTGTGAGGCATCAATCATGGTTTGCAGCATTTCACGTTCCGGACTCCACCAGTAGCCATTGTAAATCAGCGTGGCGTAGCGTGGCATCAGGTCATCCTTCAAATGTGCCACTTCCCGGTCGAGAGTGATGGATTCGATGGCGCGATGGGCGCGCAGCATGATAGTGCCACCAGGGGTCTCATAACAGCCACGTGATTTCATGCCAACATAGCGGTTCTCGACCAGATCCAGACGGCCGATGCCGTGCTTGCCGCCCAATTGGTTAAGTTTGGCAAGTACGCTTGCAGGCGAGAGCTTCTTGCCGTTTAACGCAATGATGTCGCCTTGTCTGAATTCCAGGTCAAGGTATTCGGCCTGGTCGGGTGCCTGCTCTGGCGACACACTCCAGCGCCACATCGATTCTTCCGGTTCCTGGGCCGGATCTTCCAGCACGCGGCCCTCATAGGAAATATGCAGCAGGTTGGCATCCATGCTGTAAGGCGAGCCGCCTTTTTTCTTCATTTCCACCGGGATGCCGTGTTGTTCCGCGTATTTCAAAAGTTTCTCGCGCGATGTAAGATCCCATTCGCGCCACGGTGCGATCACGCGGATGTCGGGTTGTAACGCATAGTAACCAAGTTCAAAGCGCACCTGATCGTTGCCCTTGCCGGTCGCACCATGCGAAACCGCATCCGCTTTTGTTTTACGTGCGATTTCAATTTGTCGTTTGGCGATCAGCGGACGGGCGATACTGGTGCCCAGCAGGTATTCACCCTCATAAATAGTGTTGGCGCGGAACATGGGAAATACGTAATCACGCACAAACTCTTCGCGCAGATCTTCGATGAAAATTTCCTTCACGCCCAGTTGTTTCGCCTTGGCACGGGCGGGTTCCACTTCCTCGCCTTGACCGATATCTGCGGTGAAAGTGACGATCTCACACTGATAGGTGTCCTGCAGCCATTTCAGTATCACTGAAGTATCCAGCCCGCCGGAAAAGGCCAGCACTACCTTGCGCACTTCGGACAAACCGGTTTGCTTGATTTTTTTCATGCTTGATCCTTGTTGAACTGCACCCTTTGCAGGATCGCTTTATATCTTTCCCAACAGCAGATATTCCATCAGCGCCTTCTGCGTGTGCAGCCGGTTCTCCGCTTCGTCCCACACAACCGATTGCGGCCCATCGATGACTTCCGCCGCCACTTCTTCACCGCGATGCGCAGGTAGGCAGTGCATGAATAACGTCTCTTTCTTGGTACAGGACATCATTTCGGCATCCACACGGAAGTCGGCGAAATCCTTTTTCCGTTCCTCGGTTTCGGCCTCAAAACCCATACTGGTCCATACGTCGGTGGTAATGAGATCGGCATCTTTCACCGCATCATGCGGATTGGGAAATTCTTCGTAGTGGTCGGTGCCGTAAAGCCCGGCCCGCTCTGGTTCGACTTCGTAGCCGGGTGGAGTGGAGACATGCACGTTGAAATCAAATACTTCTGCTGCTTGCAGCCAGGTATTGCAGACGTTGTTGGAATCGCCGATCCATGCCACTGTCTTGCCAGCGATGCTGCCGCGTTGCTCAATGAAAGTAAAAATATCGCCCATGATCTGACAGGGATGATACTCGTCAGTCAGGCCGTTGATCACCGGCACCCGCGAATGCGCGGCAAAGCGCTCGATGATGTCGTGCTCATAAGTGCGGATCATGACGATATCCACCATGCGCGAAATCACCCGCGCTGCGTCTTCCACCGGCTCGCCGCGCCCCAGTTGAGTATCGCGAGTGGAGAGATAAATCGCCGTACCGCCCAGTTGATGCATGCCGGCTTCGAACGACAAGCGCGTACGAGTCGAATGCTTGTCGAAAATCATCGCCAGGGTACGGTCTTCCAGCGGCCAGTAGCGCCGGTATTGCTTGAATTCGTGCTTGATCCAGCGCGCGCGTTCGAACAGATGCTCGAATTCCTCGCGGGTGAAGTCATTGAATTGTAAAAAGTGTTTGAGTTGCATGCTGGGCGCAATGAAATAAGCGGGGTGGGTGCACCCGTTCACAAAAGAGACTATGGGCTGCAGGGCGGTCTGTCCTGCCATCCCCTGGTCTTCACGTTTTTAGAAATTCTTTCACCAGCGCTGATACGGCATTTACTACCTGCTCCGCTTCAGCCCGCTGCATCACCAGTGGCGGGAGCAGGCGCACTACTTTATCTGAAGTCACGTTGATCAGCAGCCCTTGTTTCAATGCTTCCTTCACCAGTTCGCCGCAAGGCCTGGAAAGCTCGATACCGATCATCAATCCTTGGCCACGAATCTGCGTGATACCAGCCACGTCAGCCAGCTGTGCCTTGAACGCGCTACGCATGAAATCGCCTAATTCCATTGCGTTACGTATTAGGTCATCTCTTTCGATTACATTCAGCGTGGTGAGCGCCGCAGTACAGGCTAACGGGTTGCCGCCGAAAGTGGAGGCGTGATTACCCGGCTTGAACACCTCCGCTGCGACACCTTTCGCGAGGCAAGCGCCGATGGCTACACCAGAGCCCAAGCCCTTGGCCAGCGTCATCACATCGGGGAAGATGCTGCTGTGCTGGAAGGCGAACCATTTGCCGCTGCGACCAATGCCGCATTGTACCTCGTCCAGCATAAGCAGCCAGCCATGCTGGTCGCACAGATGGCGCAGACCTTGCAGATAGTGCGCCTGCGGTACATTGACGCCACCTTCGCCTTGATACGGTTCGACCAGGATGGCGACCACATTCTTGTTATGCACGGCCACTTGCGCCACCGCTTCCAGGTCATTGTATGGAACTCGCGCAAAGCCGGTGAGTAGCGGTTCAAAACCAGCCTGCACCTTGCGATTGCCGCTTGCGGTCAAAGTCGCCATGGTACGGCCGTGAAAGGATTTTTCCATCACCACGATGGTGGGCAGGTCTATGCCTTTGTTATGGCCATACAGCCTTGCCAGCTTGATTGCGGCTTCGTTTGCTTCTGCGCCCGAATTGCAGAAGAAGGCGTTATCCATGCCTGACAGAATAGCCAGCTTGCTGGCCAGTTGTTCCTGTTTGCCGATATGGTAAAGATTGGAAGTATGGATCAGCGTTCTGGCTTGCTCGCAAATTGCTTTCACCAGCTCCGGGTGACAATGCCCCAGACCACATACGGCAACACCAGCAAGCGCATCAAGATAGCATTTGCCGTTGTCGTCCCACAGCCACACGCCGTCACCTTTGACGAAGGTGACGGGTAGCTGCGAGTAAGTGTTCATCAGATTTGACATAAGTTAATACCCGGTTTTTCCAGAGCAAGAATGAAACACGGCGGCATCAGCCGCCGTGAATTGTTTGTTGTGCGCCAGTCATCTTTACCTATTTGACCAACTTTTTCAAGCCTTTTTCCTCGGGGAGGGTTAACAGTCTCAGGCATGGCAGGTAGCCGTCGTAAACGATTCCGTGCACCTCGACTCGTTTCTGTGAGCGCAGCATGCACACCAGATAGTGTATGACATCCTGAGTAATGGTTTGTCCCGGTACCAGCACGGGTATGCCAGGAGGGTAGGGTGTGATCTGATCGGCACACACTCTGCCGGTCAGATGGGTGTTCTCCTGTTCCTGCTCGTCCAGCAATGGCATCAGTTCGCCGCCGCAGTAGAATGCGTCGCGTGGCAGATATTTCAAGTCGGTAAAGTATGGGATCTGCGGACTCTGGTAGAGCCGGCGTGGAGCGCGGCCCTCACGGGCGATACGCATCAGTGCGTCGTACAGGCGCGAGACTTTGCTGCGGGTGGTGCCGATGGTGAATAGCAGGGTGAGGGTGTTGAAAGTGGATTTCTCCACCTGGATGTTATAACGCTCGAAC
The DNA here is from genome assembly GCA_030646695.1 of Nitrosomonadaceae bacterium. Taxonomy (GTDB): domain Bacteria; phylum Pseudomonadota; class Gammaproteobacteria; order Burkholderiales; family Nitrosomonadaceae; genus VFJL01. Next base: position 13,488 of record JAUSLF010000035.1, on the reverse strand, counting down.
AATTCCTGAATCAATTCTTCCACGGTGTAGCCGCAGCGGGAAATGTCCACTGTGACCTTGGTGGGGTCGAGTTGAATATTGTCATGCTTCACTTCATCAGGCAGCAGATCGGGCAGCTCCAATACCCGGAATACCCCGGTGGAATTGATTTGCATGCGCACTTCTTTTGCCAGTTCCAGTGTACGTGAGAGCAGTTTGTACCCTTCCAGCATCGCCTGCTTGCGCGCCACATCGAGGCTTGCAATCATGCTGTACTGCGGGCTGGTGGAAGTATGCATGTTGAAATTCTCGCGGAACAAATGTTCGTTGAAATCAGGATCATTGACGTGGATCATGCTGGACTGGGAAAAGGCTGACAGCACTTTGTGTGTACTCTGGGTGGCATAATCTGCGCCTGCTTCCAGTGCGGTGGGGCGGAAGGCTGGATGGAAGCGGGCGAAGCCGTACCAGGCTTCGTCGATAATGACCTTGATGCCTTTAGCGTGTGCCGCCTGGATGATGGGCGATAAATCGTAGCGCAGACCATCATAAGTACAATTGGTCAGTATCAGCACCCGTGCGTCTGGATGTTTTTCAATGGCATTGAGCAGGGTCTGTTTCGGTACTGGCCCGTAAACACTGAATTTCTTGTTGACCGACGAGTCGAGATAAATCGGATGAGCACCAGATAGTACGACGCCATGATGCACTGACTTGTGGCAGTTGCGATCTAGCAGCAATTTCTCGCCGGGGGCAAGCAGAGTCTGGAATATCACCTTGTTGGCGGTGGAAGTGCCGTTGGTGGCGAAAAATGTACGCCGCGCACCGAACGCCTTGGCCGCAATTTTCTGTGCTTCCGCAATCACGCCAGTAGGTTCCATCAGCGAGTCGAGCATCGGCACCGACACGGACAAGTCGGCACGGAAAATATGCTCACCAAAGAACTCGTAGAAATCGTTGGTCCAGGGACTGTCGCGTAACGAATCGCCGGAGGAATGCCCGGGCGTGTGCCAGGCATCCTTCGCCATTAACACATAATTCTTAAGCTGATCATAAAACGGTGTGCGCGCTTTTTCCTGCAGTTGGGCGTTGAGAATACGGTACATGCCACGGTAATCACGTTCCTCGCGGTAGAAATAGCCATCCACCGTTTCGGAAAAGAGTGCGTCCACCACTTCATCTTCTTGTTCCTGCGCGATCAGAATGTAGATATTCAGTTCGGGACGGAAACGATTAATTTTCTGTACCAGCTCCAGCGCCGTCATTTGCAGACTGCGGGAACCCTTTTCTGCGTTCTTCAGGGTATAAAGCGTGTCGTCCACCACCACCGCCTGAATATCGCCGTCCGCCTCGATTGCTTGCAGCGACTCGTGCGCAGTGGTGACGCCAATGAAACTGATACCCAATGGATTTTCCAGGGATTTGGCAGCAGCGTTCAACCCCTTGATGAGTTCCTTTAGCACCAGTTTTTCATCATTGATGACGAGTATCCGGCTGACTGGTTTTTTCATGTGGCACTAACCCATTTCAAAAATGGTTTTATGCGCCAAAACACCGGTGATTGCAAGCTCTGAAAAGGGTTTCAAGGAATGCCGCGCATAAAGCGCGTTGGATGTGGTTGGCAGCAAAATAGCGATGAATTGGGATTCGTCGCTCACGAGCATAGTTTCGCAGGTTTCTGGAAGGGCGGTGCGACGGCGCGGATGCGAGGGGATGTGGGAAACAAAAAAGCCCGGAAATGTCCGGGCTTTTTTTATGCGGCTGGCCGGATCAGGCCATTGCCTTGATAGCGGCGGACAGGCGGCTCTTGTGGCGTGAAGCCTTGTTCTTGTGGATGATCCGCTTATCGGCGATCGAGTCCACAGTGCTAATGGAAGCTTTGAATGCGGCTTGTGCTGCGGTTTTGTCGCCGGTCTCAACAGCCTTTCTCACATGCTTGATCGCGGTGCGCAATTCTGAACGCAGGCTGGTGTTGTGATCGCGTTGCTTAACGGTTTGCCTTGCACGTTTTCTGGCTTGGGCGCTATTGGCCATGAAGATTCCTCAATTCATTCGAATATTGCTGATAAGACGCGGATTCTACGTTTATTCGCAGCATCTTGCAAGGAGAAATAAAGGGGTGCGGATGAACAATCGGCGGGTCATCACCCGCAGAGCAGGAGTAGGAAACTGACCAGATTATCGCCTAATCATGTGAACCGGTAAGAGTATTCAGGGTAACATACTCCCCCATGAATCTGCTCAGAACCCTCGCTACCGTCAGCGGCATGACTCTGGTATCCCGCATTCTCGGGTTCGTGCGCGATGTGTTGATTGCCCGTATTTTTGGCGCGGGCATTGCCACCGATGCATTTTTCGTTGCCTTTCGTATTCCCAATCTGTTGCGCCGCATATTCGCCGAGGGCGCATTTTCGCAGGCATTTGTACCGATACTTGCAGAATATAAGAGCAGTCGCACGCCGGCGGAAACGCAAGATCTTGTCGATCATGTTGCGACGCTGCTGGGTATTGCGTTGTTCGTGGTTACGCTGATTGGCGTGATTGCCGCGCCGCTTCTGATCTATGTGAGCGCACCGGGGTTTTCCGCCAGCCCGCAGAAATTTGCGCTGACAGTCGAACTGCTGCGCATCACATTCCCCTACATTTTGTTCATCTCGCTGGTAGCGCTGGCAGGGGGCATACTCAATACTTACGGTAAATTTTCCGTGCCTGCAGTAACCCCTGCGCTGCTGAATTTGTCATTCATCGGCTGCGCCCTATGGCTTGCGCCGCTACTGGATACACCGGTGCTGGCGCTGGCCTGGGCAGTACTTATTGGCGGCGTGCTGCAACTCGCTTTCCAGGTGCCGTTTCTGATGCGCATCAAAATGATGCCGCGGCTACGTCTGAGATCCGGCGATGCCGGCGCATGGCGTGTACTTAAACAAATGGGGCCGGCGGTGTTTGGCGTGTCGGTCGGTCAGATCAGCTTGCTGATCAATACCATATTCGCCTCGTTCCTTGTCACCGGCAGTGTGTCGTGGCTTTACTATGCCGATCGATTGATGGAATTCCCCGCCGGTTTGCTGGGTGTCGCGCTGGGGACTGTATTGCTGCCATCGTTATCCCGGCATTATGTTGATAATAGTATCGAAGAGTATTCCCGGCTGTTGGACTGGGGCCTGCGCCTGACCGTACTATTGACACTGCCTGCAGCGCTGGCACTGGCGTTACTTGCCACTCCGCTGATTGCCACCCTGTTTTATCACGGAGAATTTTCCGCTAATGATGTGTGGATGACGCGTGACGCGTTAGTGGCCTACAGTGTGGGACTGGTGGGACTGATCCTGGTGAAGGTGCTGGCCCCCGGGTTTTATGCGCGGCAAAATATCAGGACACCAGTGAAAATCGCCGTCATCACCCTCGTCGCCACCCAGTTGATGAATCTTGCGTTTATCATACCGTTGCGTCATGCCGGGCTGGCGCTGGCCATCGGTCTGGGCGCGTGTCTCAACGCCGGACTGCTTTACTACAAGTTGCGCAGCCATAAAATCTATCAGCCACAGCCGGGCTGGATGTTTTTCTTTCTTAAAGTGCTGTTGGCGCTGGCGGTGATGGGGGTGGCGCTGTGGTTTGCCACGGGCAGGGATGCATCGTGGCTGGCGAGCTCCGCGACAGATCGGGCCATATGGCTGACTTGGGCAGTGATGCTTGGTGCGGCAAGTTACTTTGCCACACTCTGGCTGCTCGGTTTCCGTCTCAGGGAGTTTGCCAAACGCGGGATGGAGTAAATTGGGGTAAAGCTTCGGCCAGTACGGCTGATAACAAACCATACGCATGCAGAAGGTCGATATTATTGCTTTGTATTAACAAATTGCATCTCAAGGTTGAATCCGCCGTGTATTTGTGGCAAGATTTTACCCTTTGACTGTATCAACCAACTGGAACATCCTGAATATGAGCCGCCTTGCACCCTTCAAGCTTCCTGTCCTGCTACTGCTGGGATTTGTTCTCACCGGTTGCGCCACGACCCAGATCCAGGAAAACTCTCCGGAATTTACCCGGCAAGATCCGTATGAATCTGGCAACCGTGCCGTATACAAGTTTAATGAAAAGCTTGATGATTATTTTTTAGAACCAGTGGCAAAGGGCTACAAGGTGGTGATACCCGGCCCCATCCGGTCAATGGTCGGCAATGTTCGTTCCAACTTCGGCGACATAGGGGTGATGGTCAATAGTCTTCTGCAGCTCAAGTTTGCAAATGCGGCGACCAGCGGCGGGCGGATCATAGTTAACTCCACCGTTGGCTTGGGGGGGATAATTGACCTGGCCAGTGACATCGGTCTGGAAAAGCGCAATGAAGATTTTGGCCAGACTTTGGGCTATTACGGTGTTCCCAGCGGGCCTTACCTGGTACTACCTATTTTAGGGCCCAGTTCACTGCGTGATACTGGTGGGCTCGTGGTGGACTTAGGCTTCGACCCTGTCTTTGTGGGCAGCTTCTTTGTTGCTCCTTTTATCGGTCCGGCGGTCGCAGGAACGAGACTAGCCGATCAGCGTGCGGTTCTGCTGGATACGGATAAGACGCTGGAGGAAGCCGCGCTGGATAAGTATGAATTCCTGCGCGATGCCTACCTGCAGCGGCGCCGCAGTCTAATATATGACGGCAACCCACCACGCCGCAAAATCGACGAAGATCTTCTGAGCGAGTCAAAAGTCCAAGGGCCATCCACATCCAATGTGACTGTGGTGGAACGCCTGCCCGAGAATTCCAGATAAACCACAAAATCTGCTGTTGGTACGGCGACGGGCTGGGCGAAGCCTAGGGAATCTCTGAATAAGTCCTCCGTGGATCTCCCCGGGAGGCGCCCATATAAAGTTCCTTATATCCGCTTTCTACCCTGCGTCATGCCCCAATTGCAGCCGTGTCTGTTCTTCCTGCTGTTGCAGTTCCCACATATGGGCATAGGTGCCATTCGCCGCCAGCAGCTCCCGATGGTTGCCACGTTCGATGATGCTGCCCTTATCCATTATCAGTATTTGATCGGCATCGGCGATGGTGGAGAGGCGGTGAGCGATGGTGAGTGTGGTGCGATTTGCAGCGATGCGCTTTAGTTCTGCCTGTATGGCTTTTTCCGATTTTGAATCCAGCGCCGAAGTGGCTTCGTCAAAAATGAGTATCTTTGGTTGCTTCAGGATTGCACGGGCGATGGCAACGCGCTGCTTTTCTCCACCGGAAAGTTTCAATCCGCGTTCTCCCACGGTGGTTTCGTATTTATCCGGCAGACTCTCGATAAAATCGTGGATGTGTGCCGATCTGGCGGCTTCAAATACTTCCTCGCGGCTGGCGTCGGGGCGCCCGTAAGCAATGTTGTAATAAATGCTGTCGTTGAACAGTACCGTGTCCTGCGGAACGATGCCAATGGCTGCCCGCAGGCTTTTCTGAGTGACATCGCGGATATCTTGATCATTTATCAGAATACGGCCAGCTGACACATCATAAAAGCGGAACAGCAAGCGCGCCAACGTGGATTTGCCCGACCCGCTATGCCCAACCACCGCCACGTTGCAGCCAACGGGAACATCGAAACTCACATCAAACAGAATCTGGCGATTGGGATCGTAGCTGAAACTCACTTTTTCGAAGCGAATGGCCGCCTCTCCCGCAATGAGATCGATCGCGCCCGGTTTATCCTTGATCTCCTCATTTTCTGCCAGCAGGCTGAACATTTTTTCCATGTCTGCCAGTGAATGCTTGATTTCACGATAAACGAAGCCGAGGAAATGCAGCGGCATGTACAGTTGCAGCATGAAGGCGTTGACCAGCACCAGGTCGCCGAGTGACATGGTGCCTTTGACCACACCGTCAGCCGCCAGCAGCATCAGCAGAGTCACACCGATTGCAATAATGGCGCTCTGGCCGGCGTTGAGCGCGGCGAGTGAAGTCTGGTTGTGCACTGCCGCAATCTCCCATTTCTGCATGTGCTCATCGTAGCGCCGTGCCTCCCACGCTTCATTGCCGAAATATTTTACCGTTTCATAGTTCAGCAGGCTGTCGATGGCGCGGGTGTTGGCCTTCGAGTCCATATCGTTCATCGTGCGGCGGAAGATCATGCGCCATTCGGTAACGAACAGGGTGAACAGGATGTAGGCCACCAGTGTTACAAAAATGATCACCGAGAACCAGATGTCATATTTGGAAAGAAGAATCGCCGCCACCAGACCAATTTCTAGCAGTGTCGGCAGGATGTTGAACAGCATGAAATTGAGCAGGAAGGAAATGCCTCGCGTGCCGCGTTCGATGTCGCGTGACACTCCGCCGGTCTGACGTTCCAGGTGGAAGCGCAGCGACAGCGCATGCAGATGACCGAACACCCGGATGGCCACCCGCCGGATCGCTCGCTGCGTAACCTTGGCAAATACTGCATCGCGCAATTCGCCGAACAGCGTGCTGCACAGGCGCAATACCCCATACCCCACCAGCAGCAGCACTGGCAACACCAGCATGGCCCGCGGCTGGTCGAGCACATCGACGATTTCTTTCAGCACCAGCGGCACCGCGACACTGGCAAGCTTGGCCATCACCAGCAGCATCAATGCCAATGCCACCCTGCCCTTGAACTCCCACAGATAAGGCAGCAGGGTGCGGATGGTCTGCCAGTCGTTGCGACTGGCCGCAGGTTTCTCCAAACGAGTGGGACGCATCAGTTTATTTTCGCGAAAACGTTGAGTATCCCGGTTTCTTGCCTATCGCTATACAATTTGCACAGCCGGCTTTTCGAAGGACCGGCAGGAAAGGAAATCACCCGCAATCTGACACGCTGCTCACCCGGGGCGCGATGCGCGATCTGTTTATTCCCATTCGTACGATGCGATACGTGCCATTCTGAATGCGGAAGGGTTTGTGTTTCTGAATGGAGCGCGCAAGTGCTGGATTGATATTGCCTGGCGCAACTTTCGCTCTCAAGCACACATTTCCCTGGATCAGCCGCTAGAGCACGGCACACTATACTAGCAACTGTTTGATTTCCAGCGCCAGCTGCAACGCAGCTTCAGTGGTTTCGGCGAGCACGGTATAGTGACCCATTTTTCGTCCGGGCCGGGCATCGAGCTTGCCGTATAAGTGCAGTTTGACATGGGGATGCCGCAACACCTCTTCCCACTTCGGTTCTCCCCGCCGCCATAAATCACCCAGCAAATTTACCATCACCGCCGCTCCCTGCATCGCGGTGGCGCCCAGCGGCAGGCCACAGAGTACTCGCACTTGTTGTTCGAACTGGGAAGTGACGCACGCATCCAGCGTGTAATGACCACTGTTATGCGGGCGCGGTGCGATCTCGTTTACCAGCAGGCGGCCATCGGCCAGCACAAAAAATTCCACGCATAACACGCCGTGGTAGTCGAGCCTCTCGGCAACCCGGATCGCGGTGTCGCATGCATCCCGGACAATCGCTGGGGATATTCTGGCGGGAACGATGCTGACATCAAGAATGCCGTGGCGATGACGGTTTTCCGCTGCCGGGAATGCAGCCACCCCACCATCAAATCCGCGCGCCACCACGACCGAAACTTCGTTATCCAGCAGCAGCAACTGTTCCAGTACGCACGGCTCCCGCTTCATGCCGGCGAATGCCGCATCAAGCTCCGCCGCGTTGCTGATCCGCGCCTGACCCTTGCCGTCGTAACCGAGGCGGCTCACTTTGAGAATGCCGGGAAACAGCTCCGGATGCGTTTGCGGCAGTACTTCACTGGAGTCCTGGACCACTGCAAACGGTGTGACCGCAAAACCGTTGGCCGCCAGAAACTGTTTCTCCAGAATGCGATCCTGGGCGATGGCTACGCTGCCCGCAAGGGGGCTGACGACACAATGTTCAGCCAGAATTCTAAGCGACTCTGCCGGCACGTTTTCAAATTCGGTGGTAACACCAGCGCAGGTGGAGGCCAGCTCACGCAAAGCATCGCTATCAAGGTAATCGGCTCGCAAATGCCGGTCGGCCACGCTGCCCGCGGGACTGTCGTTAGCCGGATCCAGCACAGTGACGCGGTAGCCCATGCTTTGCGCCGCCATGGCGAACATGCGTCCGAGCTGGCCACCGCCCAGGAGACCCAGCATCGCTCCTGGCATGATGCTCATAACTTCAACAGTGTCATCGCCTCGACCTTTTCTACCTGCATCTTGCGGAAGGCCTCAAGCTGCTCGGCCATTGCCAGATCGGAGAGCGCCAGCAGGGCAATAGCAAACAAACCGGCGTTTGCCGCCCCCGCCTCGCCGATGGCGAAAGTGGCGACGGGAATACCTTTGGGCATCTGCACGATGGAAAGAAGAGAATCGAGGCCTTGCAGCTGCTTGGAAGTAACCGGTACACCCAGCACCGGCAAGGTAGTTTTGGCGGCGATCATCCCGGGGAGGTGTGCCGCGCCACCGGCGCCAGCGATAATGCATTTGAGTCCGCGCTTGATTGCGGTATCCGCATACTCGAACATACGGTCCGGAGTGCGATGGGCGGAAACTACCTGAGTTTCATAAGGCACGCCAAAATCCTTCAATATACTCGCCGCATGCTGCATTACGTCCCAGTCGCTGTTGCTGCCCATGATGATGCCGACTAATGGTGTTTTCATTTAACGCCTCGCTGGTTTAGTTGCGGAGACTGGTATCCTTGGAGGCTGATTTCTCCATATCCTCCAGGTAGAGAAACATCAGCAGCAAATCCGCCAGAGTAACTCTGGCGTTGTTGGTCATCAGCATGGTTTCCTGATAACCGGCGAATATCGTGGCAAGAGCGATAACAACTAACCTCACGTCTTCAAAGAAGTGCAGCGTTTGACGGGAATAACGGGCGGCGCGTTGATTTGGCATTTTATTGTCAGGAATTGTCAGAGTAAGCAACCATCTATAATACTACCTGTTCCAGATTACAGCTCCATCACAAATGCAAATAGATACGATAACTGTATAGATCAGCTCCTAGCCATTCAACCTGGTCAGCATCTCCGCATCCACCCATCTTCTGCCCTGTGCATTTCCCGCCAGCACGGTAAACGGTTGTGCCGGTTCACCCAGATCCGACAACACCAGCGCCGCGCCGCTGAAATCCTGCACGCAGGTGTAATCGCTGACTGTGATCACTGTGTCAAGACCGGCTGCCAGCGCGGCCTTGAGTCCGTTCTCTGAATCTTCCAGCGCGATGCAGTGCCGCGCCAGCAGTCCAAGCTGTTGCAGCACCCACAGATAAATATCCGGTGCGGGCTTTTTGCCGGGAACGATATCACCCGCACCGATGACGTCAAACCAGCCGGGGGAATCTTCTCCCAAAGCGGACTTTAACAATGCGGTTACGTTTTCGGCTGTCGTGGTGGTAGCAATGGCAATTTTTATGTTTGCTGCGCGCAACTCATGGATCAGGCGGGCAACACCGGGACGTAGCGGGATTCCACCGCGCTCAAGCAAGGCTACAAAATACCTGGTTTTGGCTTTGTGCAAACCCGCGATCCAGTCATCCAGCCCGCTCCTGCTCAATTCGTTCGGGACATATTTTTCCAGGTAATGACGAATGCGCTCCTTGCCGCCGGTAATCGTCAGCAGCTTTCCATAAAGCCCGGCATCCCAGTCCCAGGCAAGACCAAACTCCGCAAATGCGGCATTGAAGGCAAGACGATGGCCGTCACGCTCGGTATCGGCCAGAGTGCCGTCAACGTCAAAGATCACCGTGCGTAGTGAATTATCCATAAGAATTTTGGGTATACCTGTTTTTCACACATCACTATACAATTTGCACAATTAGCTTTTCGAAGGATCGGCAAGAATGGAAATCACCTGCTATCGCGACCAGGAAATAAGCCATGAGTCCCGCTTTCTACCGGCTGCCACCTATAACCTGGCAATTACGCTGCTTGCCCGCAGTGAGACGCGCAACCTGTTTGTTCCCATTCGCGCGATGCAATACCTGGCCATCCTGGATGCAGAAGAGTTTGTATTCCTGGATGGAGAGCGCAAATGCTGGATTGACATCGCCTGGCGCAACTTTCGATCCCAAGCGCGCACTTCCCTTGAGCAACCGGTAGAGCACGACGTCGTTTATTACCGTCACGGCCAGGTGGCCATCATGGCACGTCTGCAAACAGAGTTTCCGCGTGCGCTGCAGGCTTTGGCCAGTAAGGCGAAGCTCGATGGTCCGGCGCGGGTAATCAAGTTTCCTACGCCTTAGTCGTCTTCTCCCAGTTCCGCATCCCAGCCATCGCTCTTGGCGGTGACAATTGCCTGCGCATAAAATTGTGCATGCCGCTGCTGCAGATCCTCCGGCAACCGGCTGGGTAGATGAGCATAGGGTTCCCAGGCGGCATACACTTGCTCATACAGGCTCTGCATTTGCGAGCCATCCCATCCGGCACATGTTTCTGACTCGGGCAGAATGCCGAACACCCAGGCATCGCGTACTATGCGGCCAAGGTGTGTCAGCCCCCCGTTTTCATCCTGGTCGATTCCCGCATAATGTTGTTTCGTCATCGCGTAAGCCCCGCATAAAGTAACGGCAATTTCTCCGGCAGTCGTTCCACATGATCCACTACCATATAGTTCTTCGCTCCGAAAATACGTGACACATATTGATCGGCGCGCGGGTCGAGGCTCATGCAATAAGTGACGACACCGCAACGGCCTGCTTCTTCCACAGCTTTCTTGGTGTCATAACGCAGGTACTGCGGGTCGCGTACATCCACATCTGCCGGCTCACCGTCGGTGATCACCAGCAGCAGTTTTTTGGATGAGCGCTGCAATTTGAGGTGGTGATTGGCATGGCGAATGGCCGCACCCATACGGGTGGAGAGTTGTCCGGTCATGCCCGCCAGCCGGGCTTTGGGCACTTCAGTGTAAGGCTGATCGAAATCCTTGTAGCGATAATACTCTACATCGTGGCGGCCATCGGAACAGAAACCATGGATGGCGAAAGGATCGCCGATCTTGTTGATTGCATCAGCCAGCAGCACGGTAGCCTGGCGGGTGAGATCCAGCACCGAGAAGTCCTGCCCCGCTACTTTCTCATTGGTGGATTCCGACAGATCGAGCAGCACCAGTACCGAAATGTCGCGAATTTTTCTGACCGAGCGCATCATGAAGCGCGGATCGGGTTGCATCCCCATGCGCATGTCGATCATGGAGGAGATGGCAGCGTTAAGGTCGATCTCATCACCGTCTTCCAGTTTGCGGATGCGCTGCACGCCTTGTGGCTGCATCGCATCGAGCAGGAATTTCATGCGTGCAATCTCGCGCCGGTACTGCGTGGCGATGTCGTCGATGAGTTGCATATCACCTGATTTGGCGCGTTTCTCCTGTACTGTTACCCAGGCAGGGCGCTCAAGCTGAATCTGATAATCCCATTCGGCATAATGGTAAGGCTGTGATACCGGTTCCTTGCCTTCCGACTGATTGAAGGAAATACCCGCATCCTCATACGGAAAAAATTCCGTTCCCATCACCCATATTTCCTGTGCGTCGTCGCCGGCGCCTTCTACTTCCACCTCGTTGGCGAATTCCATGACACTGACGTGCTTGCGCACTTGTTTGGGCGCGCCATAGCCGGCGGACAGTGATTTTTCAAAATCGAATTCCTCAAACTCCCAGAAATAGCGATTGTCATCCAGATAGGGTGCAGTCAATTGATCGGTGCGCGGGTTGAAAGGAATTTTCTTGTCTTTAAGCTTGTGTGCCAACTGCACACCGATTTCCCAGGATAGGTGGTGGCTGTCGAGTCTGCCTTGTGCCCGAGCGAACAGCAGGCGGCCTTCGGCTACCCATGCATCATGGTCCTGATAGGACGGATCAAGCAGCGCTCGCGCCAAACGGTTAAGGTAATCGCCGATGCTCGTGTTCATTTCCGGTGTAGCGCTGTGCAATGCTGCCCAGATCTGGCGCAGGCCGGGAAAGCGGCGGATCGAGAGCGCTTCGACGCGTGCGTCCTCAACCACCGCAATCACCGCCATCTGCAGGGGATTGAGCGCCTCGGCAGAAATGGGGGTTTTCGTTTCCACCAGGTGCGCGGCAGCGTGGGCTGCCGCCGCGCGATACACTTCGCTGGCAGCGACATCGCCATGCGCGTCATAGGCATCTGGCAGGTGAATGAAATAGCCCTCGATAAAGGGCTGGTAGCCTTCGCGCGTTTCGAAGTCGCCGGAAGTCGGTTTCATAAAAAAATCCCGCGCCCACAATGCGCGCAGATACATGTTGATACGGCGCTGTACATCCACGAACAGGGTGCCCTTGCGTTCTCTCTGTAACACCGCCAGCGATTCCTTGGAATCCAGGCTGAAATACTTGATTTGTTCTTCATAGTTTGTGCGGTGCGCATGCGCGCCCCACAATGCCCAGCGGCGCAGACCGCCCAGGGTCAGTTGTCCGAACAGCACATCCAGTTTGTCCAGCATGGGGCGCACACCGCGCGGCGCCTGTGCGATCAGGATGTTGAGGAATTGCAGGTATTTCTGGAACAGTTGTGCATCGCCCAGACGTTTGGCTGCCGTGGGTGCAGTGGCGAGCACGAGTTCGATTACTGCGCCTGAGGTTCTTGAAGCCAGCGTCAAAGCCGCAGTTGCAAGCTCACCCACGACATCCTCACCCACTTCTTTGGCCACCTCGGGGGCTTCATCGATCCAGGTATCCACCAACCCGCGTCCGCGTCCCAGGCCGCGCAACGCAGAGGCGCCTTTCAGGTAATTGTCCAGACCGCGAGGGGAGAAGATCTTGGTGGCTTCCGGCCAAATGCCACGCAACAAGGCGATGGACTCGGGTTCCAGGTCTTCCAGTAATTCTTTGTAGTCGTCGAGATTGATACTCATGGCCACCTCTAAAAATCCAGATTTCGTCACAATACTTCGTTGCTTACAAAAAATGTTTCCTTACATATCGGCTATATGCAGCGTCTACATTTTTTATCCCCGCCTTGTCTTGTTTAGAACTTTGAATTTTTAGAGGCGTCCTCATGCTGCCCCCGTTTTTTTACTCGCTCGTGGTTTCCTGCTGCGAAGCAACTGCCGGAATCTGTTCTCAGAAGAAGGTTGTCACGGTCGCATCCAGCGCATCACGCATGTCAGGGTCATCGGTGATCGGACGTACCAACGCGACGCGGCAGGCAGCGTGCGCATTCACACCCTTGGCGATCAGGCTGCCGGCATAAATCAGCATGCGCGTGGAAATACCTTCATCCAGGCCGTGTCCTTTGAGGTTGCGCGCTCGCTCGGCGATCGAAACCAGTTTGTCGGCCACCGCTTCGCTCACACCGGTTTCATGCATAACGATTTCTGTTTCAGTGGCGTGATCGGGATAATTGAAATCCATCGCGCCGAAGCGTTGCTTGGTCGACTGTTTCAGGTCTTTCATCAGGCTCTGGTAACCGGGGTTGAACGAAGCCGCTATCGCGGAGAAACATCCCCCAGCAGCCGGTATAAATAACATAATTCATCCTCACCCCGAAAGGGATCTCTTTGTACTTTACCATGAGGATGAATCGTAATGACATCAGAATTTCCAGCGCATTT
>JAUSLF010000029.1 GCA_030646695.1 Nitrosomonadaceae bacterium | reverse complement strand
GCCACTGCACTGGGGTTTCGTGATCCTGGGCTGGTCGGGTCTGTTTTCTGGCGGGATTGCAGCGCAGATCATTACCCGTTACTCCAACCTGACAGACGTGATCTGGAACGGTCAGAGCAAAGTCATTCTTAACAACCGCATTGTTTATACCAAAGACTAAATAGTCTGCCTGTATTGCCGTGCCGCTCCCCCTTTTGCCGGGGAGCGGGTTGGGTAAGCGAGGAACGGCGTAATTGAGCCGCTTTTCTGCGAAGTCCTGAAACGGCAGGGGTATAAGTGACAGTTGGAGAGAAGGCGAGTCATCATGTTTTCATGTTTAGGGTTATACGACACATTTGAAGGGAGGGCGCAATGAGCAGAACAGATGAGATTTTGAAAGCGGCCAAGATGCCGCCGGAAGCGGTAAGGATGTCCAGATACATAGATGCGGTGTACTTTCCGATTCTATGCATACTGCTGGTCGGAACTTACCACATGCACTTCATGTTGCTTGCAGGTGACTGGGATTTCTGGCTTGACTGGAAAGACCGTCAATGGTGGCCGGTGGTGACCCCGATCGTTGGGATCACGTATTGTGCCGCAATAATGTACTATCTCTGGGTGAATTACCGGTTGCCGTTTGGCGCGACGTTATGTGTAGTCTGCCTGCTGGTTGGGGAATGGCTGACGCGTTACTGGGGCTTCTACTGGTGGTCGCATTACCCGATCAACTTCGTACTGCCTTCGACCATGATTCCGGGCGCGCTGATAATGGACACCTGTCTGTTGCTGACCCGCAGCTGGTTGATCACGGCATTGGTAGGGGGTGGTGCATTCGGGCTGCTGTTCTATCCGGGTAACTGGCCGATTTTCGGACCCACCCACCTGCCGCTGGTTGCAGAAGGGGTCTTGCTGTCGGTTGCTGACTACACCGGGTTCAACTATGTTCGTACCGGCACGCCTGAGTACGTACGGTTGATCGAGCAAGGATCGTTGCGTACCTTTGGTGGTCACACCACGGTAATTGCCGCGTTCTTCTCGGCCTTCGTTTCCATGCTGATGTTCCTTGTCTGGTGGTACTTTGGCAAGGTATTCTGCACCTCGTTCTACTACGTGAAGGGCCCAAGAGGCCGCATCGCGGAGAAACACGATGTGACAGCATTTGGCGAGGAAGGGTTTGCGGAGGGGATTAAATAATGAACACAAAAAACTTGCTTAAGCTGGGCGTCATCGGCCTGTATGGAATGGCGACACTGGCACTCACCCTGGTACTTGACGTTGCGCCCGTAGCTGCACACGGTGAACGTTCCCAGGAACCGTTCCTACGGATGCGTACCATCCAGTGGTACGACATGAAGTGGCAACCGACGACGACTAAAGTCAACGACATCGCGACCATGACCGGCAAGTTTCACTTAGCCGAAGACTGGCCGCGTGCAGTGGGCAAGCCTATTCGTGCCTTCTTCAACGTTGGTAGCCCAAGCCCGGTGTTCGTGCGTCTGAGCACGAAGCTGAACGGGGAGCCCACGTACATTTCCGGCCCGATGGAAATTGGACGGGACTACGAGTTCGAAGTTAGGCTGAAAGCGCGGATTCCGGGGCGTCACCACATGCATGCGATGGTGAACATCAAGGATGCGGGACCCATTGCCGGACCGGCCTCCTGGATGAACATCACGGGCAGCTGGGATGACTTTACCAACCCGATGAAGCTACTGACAGGGGAAACGGTTGATCTGGAGACTTTCAACTTCAGCAATGGCCTTTTCTGGCATGCCTTGTGGCTGGGGATTGGTATGCTCTGGATTGGTTTGTTCGTAGCCCGTCCGATGTTCCTGCCGCGTAGCCGGGTTCTGCTGGCCTATGGGGATGAACTGCTGCTTGACCCGTTTGACAGGAAGATGGGCGCCATATTCATGGTGTTGACCTTTGCCATCGTGTGGGGCGGCTATCGTTATACGGAAAC
Source organism: Nitrosomonadaceae bacterium (assembly GCA_030646695.1). Taxonomy (GTDB): domain Bacteria; phylum Pseudomonadota; class Gammaproteobacteria; order Burkholderiales; family Nitrosomonadaceae; genus VFJL01. Next base: position 5,021 of record JAUSLF010000029.1, on the reverse strand, counting down.
CAAACATCCGTACACGGTTCCGATCCAGGCGGGTGAATCAAAAGTCCATCCGATGCCAGTGAAACCGAACCCGATCGCGATCAAGGTAATGGACGCGAACTATGACGTACCGGGTCGTGCACTGCGCGTTACCATGAACATCACGAACAGCGGTGACCGGCCCATTCGGATCGGGGAATTCACCACTGCGGGTGTTCGCTTCATCAACCGGGTTGGTCTGAGATATCTCGACCGTAATTATCCGCGTGAACTCATTGCGACCGGCTTATCGTTGGATAACGATGCACCGATCCAGCCTGGTGAGACGCGTGTGGTAAACATGGAAGCGAAGGATGCGCTGTGGGAAGTACAGCGTCTGATGGCGCTGCTGGGCGATCCGGAAAGCCGGTTTGGTGGCTTGCTGATGACCTGGGACGATACGGGTGACCGCAACGTTAACAGCATCGCTGGTGCTGTCATACCGGTCTTTACCAAGCTCTAAGCAAAGTAAGGCATGACACACCGATCCGCCCCCGTCGCAAGACGGGATGGCGGATCGGTGTTTTTTAATGAACGTTTAATGAACAAAACGAATCCAACTAATCATCTAATTATTTATCTGCGCCGGGGCGTGAGCATCGGAGTGGATTGAACAGTGAATCATCGTGATGTCAAAACAGGAGGGTTCGCCCGTGGTTAGGCAAATGACACAGGCAGGTGCTACGGTGCTCATTCTGGTTGCAGTCCTTTACGCCGGCGCTGCTGCTGCGCATGGGAAAGTATCATTGGAAGAAGACAGTTGTGTGCGCCGGATTGGTGATAGCATGGTGCATCTGAGCGCCTACCAGCCCCAATTTGAACCCAGTGCCCAATACTGTACGGAAATTCCCAAAGGGGGCGACACGCACCTGGTAGTGGACCTGGTGGATCAGGCGTTACGCGACATGCCGGTCGGGATGCGGATAGTAAGGGGAATGAATGAGACAGAAGATGAGACGGTATCATTCATACGTCCGAGCGTTCATCCGGACGGCGTGATCCGGGGAGAGACCAACCTGGATCAGGGACTGTATACGGTGATCATTACGGCAGACGGCTTACCGCCGATGCGCTATCAGTATCCGCTAAGGGTACAGATGATCAACTATGCGAATGTATTTCGCACGGCGGTGTTGCCGCTGATCGGGCTGCTATTGCTGACCCTGCTGGCATACAAGCTGATGAAATCGAAACGGATGCAGGCTTGGCGGGCTTCCCGTCGTTCCTAGACAACTGGCATGCTGACCCGTGATGCACGGGTGGTGATCACATAAAACTCATAATTCCTCTATAGGCGATTTTGATCATGTCCTTACAATTTCTCAAATCCACTGTTGCCTGTTTACTGCTTACGACCGCGGTTACATTCTCTGCCCAGGTACAGGCACACGGCGGACTGGCGCTGGCAGACGACGTTTGCAAGCTCACGATTGGTACTTACACCATGCACTTCACGGGTTATCAGCCGGACAGTACCCAGGAGAAGGAGTTCTGCGAAGACATTCCCTCGACCGGCCGCACCGTGGTGGCGCTTGACTACATTGAAGAAGCGTTGCGGCCCATGCCCACCGAGATCCGGGTAATCAGGGATGCGGCGGGAGACGGAGGCGCGAGCACAGAAGGGAAGAACCTGGATGCCGTCACGATCCTGCACCTGCCGCCCAAGGTCTATAGCAACGGCTCGATCAATTTTGAATACAACTTTAGCCAGCCGGGCAAGTTTGTCGGTCTGGTAACCATCAATGATGGACAGAAGGAGATGGTGTCGCGTTTCCCGTTTTCGGTAGGCGAACCGAAAAAGACCTCGCCCTACCTCATATTCGCGATCGCAGCGATTATCGGTGCAGGAGCAGTATTCTTTTTACGCGGGCGGCGTAAATCTGCGAGTGCATAAATCCAGGAATTCTGACGCGCCCTCGGCTGACAGCCAGAAACCATCCCGGAATAAAACAATCAAATAGATAATGACCATGCCCGGCATGGTCGTGAGCGAAGAGGAGCTGGAATGAAACCATGGACGGTTGACGCACTCGGGCGGGTGGCAGCGGGCGCCACGATCACCCTGGCAATGGCGCTGTCTTTGCATGCCACGCCGGTTCTGGCGCATGCGATGCTGGTCAAAGCCGAGCCGGCGCGCCGCGCGGCGCTGGTCAAGGCACCGGCGCAGGTGCGGTTGTGGTTCAACGAAGAAGTCGAGAAGGACTACGCAGCACTCACCGTGTTGGACGGGGACAAGCGCCCGATGACCGAAGTGACCCCGCAAATTTCTGCGGGTGATCCGAAATCGATCGTCTTGCCGTTACCCGAGCTGCCGCCTGGAAAGTACACCGTAAAGTTCCGGGTATTATCGGTGGACGGTCATGTGGTTGATTCGTTCTACGATTTTACGGTGAAGAGCAAAGCCCCCGGAAAATGATCGAGGTCATCGCGACGCTACTTCGCTGGTCACAGCTTGCGTCCAATATGATCCTGGTCGGTAGTTGTGTCTTTCTTGCCATTGCCGGATCGTTCAATACTCCCTGGGTTGACCGCATGGTACGGCTGCTGCCGTGGCTGGCAGGCGTTCTGCTGCTGGGATTGATGGGGATACTCGTCACCACCACGGCGCAGGCCACCGGCGTGGACGAGAATGCCTGGCGGCCGGAGTCCTGGCTGGGGCTGGTCCAGAATACCCGCATGGGGCACATCTGGGCGGGACGCATGGTCTGTGCGCTGATCGTATTTGGCATCGTCCTCTATGTGCGCTACGCACCCGGGGCGCGCTGGCGCTACGTGATGTGTGCGACGGCTGCCGCGCTCACCCTGGCGGTGGGGTCACTGGCGAGCCATTCTGCGGCGGATGAATTCTCCGTGATAGCAATCCTGCCCTACACGCTGCATATCATACTGGCGAGCGTCTGGTTTGGCGCCCTGCCGGCGTTTCTGCTGGTAGTGCTGACCGCCACCCGGCAACCCGCGCAGATAGAAGCGGCATACCCTGGCAACCCAAGCGGCAGCTTGCAGCGCACGCATGCGCAGTTCCAGCCGGAAGAGACGCTGCAGTCCGGCGTCCTGGCCTTGAAGCGTTTCTCGCTCATGGCCATGCCGGTGATGCTGGCGATCATTGCCACCGGCGTGATCATTACCGACCGCATGGTGGACACAAGCTATGCGGCCCTGGTTTCAACCCAGTACGGCTGGCTGCTCAACGCAAAACTTGCGCTGCTGGCACTGGTTCTGATGATCGCCGCACGCGCACGCTCCACCTGGCTACCGCTGTTTGCCCAAGGCCAGGAACTGGCTGCGGCGGGCGCCCAAAGCCTGCGCAAATGGGTCCGCATCGAATTCGTACTGGCGCTGGTGATCGTGCTGCTGGCCACTATCGTGGCGAACACCGTGCCGGCAAAGCACGCCCTCATCCAGAGCTGGCCTTATTCGTTCCGTTTCTCGATCGACGCCACCTGGGATGATCCGAGTGTAGTGATCCGTGCATGGTCGGGTCTGGCCCTGCTGGTACTGGCGGGGGGCGCGATCGTGTCGGGCCGCCTCAGGCACTGGAGCAAGATGCGGCGCATCGGCATTCCGGCTATCCTGGTGATTGCGGCCATGGTGACCGCCCTGCCACCGCTGGCCATCGAAGCCTATCCGGAAACTTACCGCAAGACCCCGGTCCCGTTTGACACCATCTCCATTGCCAACGGCGCTGCCTTGTTCGCCGAGGACTGCGTCGCCTGCCACGGACCCCAAGGCAAGGGGAATGGCATACTGGCCAAGACTTTTGCCAAACCGCCAGTGGACATGCTCACCGAACCGCACACCGCCAAGCATACGGCAGGGGATTTCTTTCACTGGCTGACCTATGGGATTCCCGGTACGGGCATGCCGCTGTTTGCGGACAAACTCGCGGAAGAAGACCGCTGGGACGTGGTGAATTACCTGCATGCCATGTCGCGCGGTTATCAGGCGCGCCTGATGAGTCCGCAGGTAAAGCCCAACCAGCCCCAGCCTTCGATGGGGCCGCCGAACTTCTCCTACTTTGCGCATGACGGCTCCAGTGGTACCCTGAAAGACTTCCGCGAGCAGAAGACGGTGCTGCTGGTGCTATTCTCCTGGCCGCAGTCGCAGGCACGGCTGGAACAGCTGCGGCAGGCGCACGAAAGCTTAAGCGGCAGCAACACCCAGATCCTGGCGGTGCCGATGAATGATCCTGATCCGCAGGAAATAGCGGCGATCATGGCGAGCCTGCCATTCCCGGTAGTGACCCAGGGTGCCACAGAGATCATGCGCAGCTATGCGCTGTTCCGCAGAACGCTGGGTCATCCGGACTTGCTGGGCGAGGGTTCCGTGCCCGAGCACATGGAGTTTCTGGTGGACCGTTATGGTTATTTGCGTGCGCGCTGGATTCCGGAAGCGGACGGGGCGGGCTGGACGGATCTCGACAGCCTGCAGCAACAGTTGGCGCAACTCAATCGGGAGAAGGAAATCCTGCCCCCGCCGGGTGATCATGTGCACTGAGCTGCCGGAAAGAGAGTGAGAGTGGCAGGGACCTCAGCCGGGGTGCGCTGCAACGGTTATTTTAAGGAGAACGGAAATGAATAAAATAATGGCTGCGGCTCTGCTGGGGGCTGTGCTGACCTGGTCGTTGCCTGCCTGGGCGCACACCGACGAATATCTCGATACGATTGCCGCACCCCATGGTGGGCAACTGCGCATGGCCGGGCCTTATCATCTGGAGCTGGTTGCGAAAGACAAGGAGTTGGTGCTGTACGTGACCGATCATGGCGACAACCCCATCGCGACCGAAGGCGGCGTGGGCAAGGCGACTCTGCAGCTGGGCACGGCCAAGGCCCGCACCACGGTCAAGCTGGAACCGGCGGGGGACAATGTGTTCAAGGGCAGCGGCGAGTTTACGCTCAAGCCGCAGAGCGTGATCGTGGTGTTCGTCAAGCTGCCGGGGCAGGAGGCGCAGTCGGCGCGCTTCACCCCGCTCAAGCCCAAGGCCAAGGCCAAGCCCGCGGCAACCA
>JAUSLF010000027.1 GCA_030646695.1 Nitrosomonadaceae bacterium | reverse complement strand
TTCCTCCGATTCCTCCGATTCCTCCGATTCCTCCGATTCCTCCGATTCCTCCGATTCCTCCGATTCCTCCGATTCCTCCGATTCCTCCGATTCCTCCGATTCCTCCGATTCCTCCGATTCCTCCGATTCCTCCGATCCTGCACAATTATAAATCTAGTTGGTTTTCTTACTCTGTGCAAGCAATAGGGATGATCTCTTTCAATTTATTAAGTTTACTTTTTTATTATAATCGCATGTAGCAGGTATTTAGTGTTCTTTGCGGGAATCGGGTAAAATTTGTATCTTCTGATCATCCTTGACGGGGAATGTTGGCAAACGTGGCATTGATTGTTCAAAAATACGGCGGTACCTCGGTCGGCAGTCCAGAGCGCATTAAAAACGTTGCTCGCCGGATAGCAAAATTTCAATCCAAGGGTCACCATCTGGTGGTGGTGGTATCCGCCATGAGCGGGGAGACCAACCGCCTGATTGCATTGGCCAAGGAAATTCAGGTTCATCCCGATCCGCGCGAGCTGGACGTCATGGTTTCGACCGGTGAGCAGATTTCCGTGGCGCTGCTGTCGATGGCGCTTATGGGGTTGGGGATTAAGGCCAGAAGCTATACCGGGGCACAGGTGCGGATACTTACCGACAGCGCCCACACCAAGGCACGCATACTGAAGATCGATGAAGACAGGCTGCGTGCCGACCTCGATGCTGGGCACGTTGTAGTGGTAGCCGGATTTCAGGGGGTGGATGAAGCCGGCAGCATCACTACGCTGGGCCGGGGCGGATCGGATACGACCGCCGTGGCACTGGCAGCGGCGCTGAAAGCCGATGAATGCCAGATTTATACTGACGTGGACGGCGTTTATACTACCGACCCGCGCATCGTGCCCGAAGCGCGGCGATTGAAGACCATCACTTTCGAGGAAATGCTGGAAATGGCGAGCCTTGGTTCCAAGGTGCTGCAAATCCGCTCGGTTGAATTCGCCGGTAAATACAAGGTCAGATTGCGGGTGCTGTCCAGTTTTGAGGAAGAAGGCGAGGGTACCCTGATTACTTTCGAGGAAGATAACGACATGGAACAAGCCATCATTTCAGGTATTGCATTCAACCGTGACGAAGCCAAGATCACCGTGCTGGGTGTACCCGACCGTCCCGGCATTGCCTATCAGATTCTGGGTCCGGTAGCCGATGCCAATATCGATGTGGATATGATTATCCAGAACGTTGGCCATGACGGGCTGACAGATTTTTCATTCACCGTGCCACGCAATGAATTTATCAGAACGGTAGATATCCTGAAGAGTCAGGTGCAGCCTCATATCGGCGCACGCGACGTGATCGGCGGCGACAGGATAGCCAAGGTATCGATAGTGGGCGTGGGGATGCGCTCGCATGTCGGCATTGCCAGCAGGATGTTCCGCACCCTGGCGGAAGAAGGCATCAACATCCAGATGATTTCCACCTCCGAAATAAAGATCTCAGTGGTGGTGGATGAGAAATATATGGAACTTGCAGTGCGGGTGCTGCATAAGGCTTTTGACCTGAATCAGGCATCCTGAGATCCTGTTGCAGGACGCTGAGAGGTTTGACCGGGGGGTTGTTAACCGCTATCCTACCGCCTCTTCTGTGGAGAGATGATCGGGTAGTTACGGCAACAGACCACCCGGCCGTAAATTTCGGAGAGATGGCCGAGTGGTCGAAGGCGCTCCCCTGCTAAGGGAGTATAGGCTCAAAAGGCTTATCGAGGGTTCGAATCCCTCTCTCTCCGCCAGTCTGGTATAATTTTGTCGGTGATTGATTCCGAGCAAAAGTTGATCAACTAGTTTTCAGCGCCCGTAGCTCAGTTGGATAGAGTACTTGGCTACGAACCAAGGGGTCGGCGATTCGAATTCGTCCGGGCGCACCATTAAATCAAGGGGTTAGGCGAAAAGTCTAGCCCCTTACTCTTTTTCTGCAGCAAAAAACGTATTACTTTCCGGCAAATTCGCAGCCATAACTGCTGGTCTACGATCCACCCATTGCACTAGATGCTCACTGGAGAGATGCGCATACTTCTGCACCATCTCCGTGTTGACCATCTGCCTAACTCTTGCAATACGTGCAGCGGAGTCAAAACCGTACCACTTTCATGCTTTGAGGGTGTTTCTGTTTATACGTGCCAGCTTGCCCAAGTGTCGCGCAGACCGTGCCGGTGAAAATCGGCTACACCAGTCCGCTCCTAAGACCCTTACAGATTAGAGTTAATTAAGTCGAATACCGTCTTCAGATCAGGTTTGAGAAATGACTGAGGTCGGGCTTCGCATGCAGTATGAGTGCGGCAATCATTTTGCCGGACTGGGATTAGTAACCTGGAAAATGAGACATTAAGTGATGAATGAGAAGGGAAAAAAGAGAGACATAGCCTACCTCTCATGGCTGCATTATGGGATAATTTCGCACTTCTCCAGAATCTTGCAAGATGCAGACCCTCTACGACAAACTCTGGCAAAGCCATGTAGTGCACGAAGAGTCCGATAAACCGGACGGGATGGCGCTGCTTTACATCGACCGCCACTTGGTGCATGAAGTTACCAGCCCGCAGGCGTTTGAGGGGCTGAGGCTGGCTGGACGCAAGCCTTGGCGCCCGGACTCAATTCTTGCGGTAGCCGACCACAATGTGCCCACCACCGAGCGCAGCCACGGCATCAGCGACCCGATATCGCGTCTGCAAGTGGAAACCCTCGACCAGAATTGCGCAGAATTAGGTATCACCGAATTCAAAATGAACGACCTGCGCCAAGGAATCGTTCACGTGATCGGTCCGGAGCAAGGCGCCACGCTGCCCGGCATGACGGTAGTGTGCGGGGATTCGCATACCAGCACGCATGGCGCGTTCGCCTGTCTCGCTTTCGGTATTGGTACCTCGGAAGTGGAACATGTGCTTGCGACCCAATGCCTGTTACTAAAAAAAGCCAAGGCGATGCAGGTTCTGGTCGAAGGCAAGCTCGGCCATGGCGTCACTGCCAAGGACATTGCGCTTGCCGTTGTCGGTAAGATCGGTACCGCAGGTGGTACCGGCTATGCCATTGAATTTGCCGGTAGTGCCATCCGCGCACTTTCCATGGAAGCGCGCATGACGCTGTGCAATATGGCGATCGAGGCGGGCGCGCGCGCCGGCATGATAGCAGTGGACGATACCACCATCGATTACATCAAGGGACGTCCTTTTGCACCAAAAGGCGAATTATGGGAGAAAGCGGTCGCGTATTGGCGCACTCTCAAAAGCGACGTGGGGGTAACCTTCGATCAGGTGGTAAGACTGGATGCGGCACAAGTCAAACCGCAGGTAACCTGGGGGACTTCACCCGAGATGGTGACAACGGTTGACGGCAGAGTGCCGGATCCCTCGCAGATCGCCGATGCAGTGAAGCGTCATGACATGGAGCGTGCTCTCAAATACATGGGGCTGACTCCCAATATGTCGATCAGTGAAATCCGCTTGGATAAGATATTCATTGGTTCCTGCACCAACTCGCGTATTGAAGACTTGCGGGCGGCGGCAGAAGTGGTGAAGGGCAGGCATATTGCCGCGAACATCAAGCTTGCCATGGTGGTGCCGGGTTCCGGTCTGGTGAAGCATCAAGCGGAGCAGGAAGGGCTCGACAGGATATTCCGTGATGCCGGCTTTGAATGGCGCGAACCGGGCTGTTCGATGTGTCTGGCGATGAATGATGACCGGCTGGCGCCGGGGGAGCGCTGCGCTTCTACGTCCAACCGTAATTTTGAGGGCAGGCAGGGACCGGGCGGGCGCACTCACCTGGTGAGCCCGGTGATGGCTGCCGCAGCAGCGGTGGCGGGACATTTTGTGGATGTGCAGGAAATATATTAAACTACGAAAAGGGGTTTCTGTTTATTTTTTAATAAAGAGGGTGTTATGAAAACATTGCCTGTAATGATCTTGTTGATTGCCACTTTTTGTTTGTCCGCCTGCAACACTTTTCAGGGTTTCGGTAAAGACCTGCAGAGGAGTGGCGAGGCGATTGAGAAAACGGCAAAATAACCCCGACTAGCGAGTGGAAAAATTTCATTCCTGTAAGGGGCTAGTGGCGCCGCTGGATCGCGCTAACATCGACACCGATGCCATTATTCCCAAGCAGTTTCTAAAATCCATCAAACGTTCCGGCTTCGGTCAGAATCTGTTCGACGAGTGGCGTTATCTGGATCACGGCGAGCCGGGGATGGACGTGACCCAACGCAGGCTCAACCCGGATTTTGTCCTTAATCAGCCGCGTTATCGTGGTGCGCAGATATTACTCGCGCGCGCAAATTTCGGTTGTGGCTCGAGCCGGGAGCATGCGCCCTGGGCTTTGCAGGATTATGGTTTCCGGGTGATCATCGCCCCCAGTTTCGCCGACATCTTTTTCAGCAACTGCTTCAAGATCGGCCTGTTGCCCATCGTGCTCGATACAAACATCGTCGATCGGATATTTCATGAAGTAAGCTCAACCGAGGATTATTGTCTGACAGTAAGTCTGGAGAACCAGACGGTGACTACGCCCAGTGGCGAAGTCTGCACCTTCGATGTCGATATGTTCCGTAAGCATTGCCTGCTGAACGGCCTGGATGAAATCGGTTTAACGTTGCAGTATGCGGACAAGATCAAGGCATTCGAGGAAAAGCGGCGCACGGAACAGCCGTGGCTGTTTGCGTAAAAATAATTTTACTGCGACCCAGGAAAAGGTTTTATGAAAATTGCGGTTCTAGCCGGTGACGGCATCGGCCCGGAAATCGTTGCCCAAGCGGTGCGGGTGCTGGAGGTGCTGAGAAGTGACGGATTGAAATTCGAACTGGAGCCGGGTTTGCTGGGAGGGTGCGCAGTAGATGCGACCGGGGAACCATTTCCGGAAGCGACGCTTAAGCTGGTTACCACCGCCGACGCTGTACTGCTGGGTGCCGTGGGTGGTCCGCAGTATGACACGCTGCCGCGCGCGCAGCGTCCGGAACGGGGCTTGCTCGCTATCCGCAAGGCGTTGAATCTGTTCGCCAACCTGCGGCCAGCGGTGCTTTACCCCGAGCTTGCCAACGCTTCGACGCTGAAACCCGAAGTGGTCGCGGGGCTGGATATTCTGATTGTGCGCGAGTTGACCGGTGATATTTACTTCGGCGAGCCGCGTGGCATCGAGCAGCGCGCTGGTCAGCGCGTTGGTTTTAACACCATGATTTATAGCGAAGCGGAGATACGCAGAATTGCGCATGTTGCTTTCCGGGCGGCGCGCAAGCGCAGTCGCAGATTGTGCTCGGTGGACAAGATGAATGTGCTTGAATGCACGCAACTATGGCGCGAAGTAGTGGTCGAAACAGCGGCAGAATATCCCGACGTGGAGCTTTCGCACATGCTGGTTGATAACGCCGCGATGCAGTTGGTACGCAATCCCAGACAATTCGATGTGATGCTGACGGGCAACATGTTCGGCGATATCCTGTCGGATGAAGCATCGATGCTGACCGGTTCTATCGGTATGCTGCCATCGGCATCACTGGATGACAAGAATAAAGGATTGTATGAGCCGATACACGGTTCAGCTCCGGATATTGCCGGCAAGGATGTGGCCAATCCGCTGGCAACGATATTGTCGGTAGCGATGATGCTGCGCTATACATTCAATCAGGAACCGGCGGCGGCACGCATTGAGGAGGCAGTAAAGAAAGTACTGGGGCAAGGTTATCGCACCGGCGATATTTATGAATCAGGGATGAAAAGAGTCGGTACCGCCGGAATGGGCGATGCGGTATTGGCGAATTTATAGATAGAAGAGAGATGATCAAATGAAACGAGTGGGATTTGTTGGCTGGCGCGGCATGGTGGGTTCAGTGCTGATGCAGCGCATGCGGGAGGAAAATGATTTTGCGCTGGTGGAACCGGTGTTTTTCACCACCTCCCAAAAGGGTGGCCAGGGTCCAGATATCGGCAGAGAAACGCTGCCGCTCAAGGACGCATACAATATCGACGAACTCAAGGCGATGGATATCATCATTTCCTGTCAGGGGGGCGACTACACCACTGCGGTATTTGACAAGCTGCGTCAAGTGGGCTGGCAGGGTTACTGGATTGATGCAGCCTCGACATTGCGCATGGGAAAAGATGCCGTAATTATACTCGACCCGATCAATCTGCCGGTCATCGAACAGGCGCTGCACGATGGCGGGAAGGATTTCATCGGCGGCAATTGCACCGTGAGCCTGATGCTGATGGCGATGGGTGGACTGTTTGAAGAAGATCTGGTGGAATGGATGAGCGCCATGACTTATCAGGCGGCTTCCGGTGCGGGTGCGCAAAACATGCGTGAATTGCTGCAGCAGATGGGTGAAGCCCATCGGGTAGCGAAGAACCTGCTGGATGACCCTGCTGCGAGCATACTCGACATCGACCGGGAAGTGGCGGGAACGCTGCGCGACGAGAAATTCCCCACGGCGAATTTTGGCGTGCCGCTGGCCGGCAGTCTCATTCCGTGGATAGACCGGGATCTTGGTAACGGCCAGACCCGTGAGGAATGGAAAGGCCAGTCTGAGACCAACAAAATTCTGGGGCGCAGTGATCACGCGATCCCGGTGGATGGCATCTGCGTTCGTGTCGGTGCCATGCGCTGCCATAGCCAGGCATTGACCATCAAATTGAAGAAGGATGTCCCGCTGGATGAGGTCGAAGATATTCTTGCTACAGCGAATAGCTGGGTGCGGGTTGTTCCCAATGATCGCGAGAGCACCTTGAAGGAGCTTACCCCGGCTGCGGTTACAGGAACACTAAATATACCAGTGGGGCGGTTGCGCAAACTTGCCATGGGCAAGGAGTATCTGTCCGCATTCACGGTGGGAGATCAGTTGTTATGGGGCGCAGCAGAACCATTACGCAGGATGCTGAGAATTCTGGTACAAGCCTGACCCTAACCCTTAATGAAGAAGCTTGAGTAACCACAGCATACTGCAGCGGCTCTTTGGGTAGCTGGCCACTACGCGGCCAGCCTGCCGGTTTTTTATAAAAACCATCATGTCACAATCGGAAATTTCAGTTGAGAAATAACCGAATTGATACAAAGCATCAGAGACAAGCTCAGCTTGCTTCGATAACTACATGATGTTAGTCTATTTCTCCTTTCAAAAAACCAGAGCGCGCCGCTGTGTGCAAATCTATTTTTAAAGTATGTTTGTTCCTGATCGTGCTGATGTCGCCGTGGGCTGTACATGCAGCGGGACTGGGAAAACTGACGGTTAATTCTGCTCTGGGGCAGCCGTTCAAAGCAGAGATCGATCTGGTTGTAGTAAAAAAGGAGGAGATACCTTCCTTAGCGGCGCGTCTCGCCTCACGCGATGCTTTCCGTAAAGCGGATGTAGATTATGCACCGTTCCTTTCTACGTTCACAGTCAGCGTTGAAGCCCGTTCCGACGGCCAACCCTACATCAGAATTGTCTCCCCACAACCTGTTGTTGAGCCGTTTCTAAGCATGCTGATCGAATTAAATTGGGCATCAGGGCGGTTGCTGCGAGAATATACCGTGCTGCTGGATCTGCCAGAAACTGACAGACCCCAACCGGTAGCGCCGACGACCCAGATTGCTCCCGCAATTCAGATTGCGCCCACTGAGCCGCCTGTCGTCGAAGCTGAACCGATTATGGTTGAAAAACCGGATGCCCCGATTAAAGATTTTATCAGTGACAAAAAACCAGCAATACTGGAACCAGTCCCGGTTGGCAGAACTGGTGGTGCCACCTACGGTCCGATAAGGAGCGGCGATACTTTAAGCAGGATAGCCCGGCAGGTTGCCCCCGATGGGGTAAATCTCAACCAGATGCTGGTTGCGCTGCATCGTGCAAACCGTGATACCTTCTCCGGCAATAATATAAATCGGCTTAAGGCGGGGCCAATTCTGCGAGTGCCGGATAGTAGTGAAATTGCCCAGATTTCTCCGACAGAAGCGGCCATAGAAGTAAAAACGCAGATAGCTGACTGGAATGCTTACCGGCAGAAGCTGGCCGCGGCTACCGGTGCAACTCCAGCGACTGGAGCACCAAAGCAAACGGCTAGCGGCAAGATCACCACCATTGTTGAGGATAATTCCGCCTCAGCCAGAGAGCCGTCCAAAGAAGTGCTGAAGCTTTCCAAAGGCGAAGAGCTGGGTGGTGCCGGTGGCAAGGGAGTGGATTCGCAGGGTCGTATTCGCGCAATGGAAGAAGATGCCATCGCCAGGAATAAGGCGTTAAACGAAGCCAATGAGCGCATTGCGCTGCTGGAAAAGAATATCCAGGAAATGCAGCGCCTGCTGGAATTGAAATCAACTACCATGGTGGAAGCGCAGAAACGAGCGGAAAGCCTCAAGCCGGATGTTGTTACATCGTCTTCAGCCCCGACGGCGTCACCCCAGCCCGCTCCGGCGCCTGCCGTGTCAGCCGAATCGGAAGACGTAAATGCAGCATCTGTGGCACCGGATGCATCTTCAGTAGAAGAAACCACCAAACCTGTCGAACCAGCCAAGCCTGTGGTGGATTCCACCGTTACACCGGTTGCACCGCCGCCCGTTCCAGTGGAGTCCTCCCTGATGGATGACCTCATGCAGAACATCGAGTATGTGGGGGGGGTGCTTGCGCTTCTGCTGACCGGGATGCTTGGTGTATCCATGATGCGTCGGAAAAAAGAAATACCAACCGGTGATTCCGATGTGATGGTAACGCCGCACATGATAGAACCTCAGTTGTACGACGAAGCGTTACCCGTAGCGGCGGCACCTGCGCCCGCAGCCGTGCCGGAAGCAGTTATAAGTACCGGAGATGTCGATCCAGTCGCCGAAGCGGAAATTTATCTGGCTTATGGACGCAATACTCAAGCCGAGAAAACTCTCACAGAAGCCCTGGCAAAGGATCCGAATCGTCTGGAAATATTGGCTAAATTGCTTGAAGTGTATGTTCAGCGTAAGGACAAGGCTGCGTTTGAAGTCACTGCCCGGGCACTGCAAGCTGTGGCACCTTCTAGTCCACTGTGGGAGAGGGCCGCCGGATTGGGGGCCGGCATCGATCCCGGGAACCCTTTGTACGGCGATGCAGTTGCGACAAATACCGGTGCGGCCAAGGATGATGCGCCTGCACCTATTTCCGATTCGCCGAAGAATGTGACCACATCGGAAATGACTTCTGCTGTGAATTTTGACATGGCTGGCGCCGCTTCCACGCCAGCGAACCAATCCGTTGCGGCAACTGCGTTAGCAATGCCGACGGGGGAGGATCTGGAAAAAGCCATGGTGTTTGATCTTAATGCTCCTGCGACGAATGCTGCTGTGGAAACACCTCTGGCTGAAGATACGGGATTGGCTTTCAACATTGATTTTCCTGCTACAGCTGAACCCGAGCCCGAGCCCGAGCCCGAGCCTGCTGCAGTGTCAGAGCTGGATTTCGCTCCCCTGCCTAAGTCTGACCTGGTTGATATCGATTTAAATATGGTCGAGCCGCCGCCTGCCCTATCAACCGACATGAAACCTACGGAAAGCGCCCACTGGCATGAAATTGCTAGCAAGATTGACTTGGCCAGAGCCTATCAGGAAATGGGTGACAATGATGGTGCCAGAGAAATTCTCGAGGAAGTAGTGCGCGAAGGCGATGCCCAGCAACAGGAAAGCGCGAGGACGATGCTGGCGAGTCTGTAGGATTTGTATCTGGATTTAGCCCCCAATCTAATGTTGATTCGAAGATTAATTAGAAATCCCTGCGGCGCTATTCCACGGGACTCCATATGTTCAGTATCTCTATTTTCCCTGCAGGAATCCCACCCATGCACCCGGTCGCTCCGATTCAGCTCTGGATCATTTTGACGCTGACAGCACTTATTCTGTGAGAATCGCGCTGGTGCTGGAGTACGATGGCAGCGGTTTTTGTGGTTGGCAAAGTCAGCCTTCGGGCAGATCGGTACAGGATGCACTGGAAAAGGCATTGTCGAAAATCGCCGGTAGCAATGTCCGGGTAGTTACGGCGGGACGCACCGATACCGGCGTGCATGCCCTGTACCAAGTGGTGCATTTCGACTCGCAAGCACAGCGGCCTCCAAGTGCCTGGGTACGTGGCGTCAATGCGCTGTTGCCTGACAGCATGGCGGTGCTGTGGGCATCCGAGGTTCCTGATGACTTCCATGCCCGCTATAGCGCTAGCGAACGCTGTTATCTTTACCTGCTGCTGAATCATCCAATACGCCACGGGCTTCATCATGGCAAAGTCGGCTGGTTCCATCAGCCCCTCGATCTGGAACGGATGCGAGTCGCCGCACACATGCTGGTGGGTGAGCATGATTTCAGCGCCTTCCGTGCAGCCGAATGCCAGGCCAAGTCCCCGGTACGCAATCTGACTAAATTGGAAATCACGCGGCAAGGTGACATCATTGCGTTTGAGTTGCGTGCGAATGCGTTTCTACATCACATGGTGCGTAATATTGTGGGTTGCCTGGTTTATGTGGGTAAAGGCAAATATCAGTCTGAATGGATGCAAACACTGCTGGAAGGTCGTGACCGTACTCATGCTGCACCGACTTTCCCCGCTGCCGGGTTATACTTGGCGGGGATTGCTTATGATTCGAAATGGGGTATGCCGGGATTCACAGATCCACTCATCGCGGGCCTGCTGCCGCGGATTCAGTCGCGACAGGGAAAAACTTAATTACGAATAACAGCAAGCTTGTTCTTCATTCGTATTCAACAGACTCATTTTTGATTTATGCCTACCCGAATAAAAATCTGCGGCATTACCCGTATTGAAGATGCGCTGGCGGCAGCGCATCTGGGCGCAGACGCCATCGGTCTTGTGTTCTGGCCGCAAAGCGCGCGTTCCATCACGCCTGCCAAGGCGCGTGAAATTGTAGCCGCGCTGCCGCCATTCATCAGCTCGGTAGGTGTATATGTTGATCCGAAAGCGGAATGGGTAGAAGAAACCGCCTCTGTCGCCGGCTTGAACCTGTTGCAATTTCACGGTGATGAATCCCCGGAATTCTGCAGCCAATTTTCACTGCCATATATTAAGGCCGTGCGAGTCAGGGCCGGGGTAGATTTGCTACAATACGCAACCCGTTATTCCAGTGCCAGGGGACTGCTACTGGATAGCTATGTCGAAGGTACGCCGGGCGGGACTGGGGATGCGTTTAACTGGGGCTTGATTCCACAATGTTTGCCGCTGCCGCTGATTCTTTCCGGTGGTCTGCATCCCGGCAATGTGTCGACAGCGATCAAACAGGTGCAACCATGGGCGGTGGACGTGTCGAGCGGGGTGGAAGCTGCCAAGGGCATCAAGGATGCGGAGAAAATTGCCGCTTTCATGCAAGGAGTTCGAAATAGTGAAAGTTTATGACCTTCCCGACAAGCGCGGCCATTTTGGCCCTTATGGCGGCGTATTTGTAGCTGAAACGCTGATCGCGGCGCTGGAGGAATTGCGCAGCCAGTATGAGCACTACCGCAGTGATGCCGATTTTCAGGCGGAATTCGCCTATGAATTGAAACATTACGTGGGACGACCCACCCCCATTTATCATGCAAAGAGATGGTCGGCACTTCTGGGGGGAGCGCAGATTCTGCTGAAGCGGGAAGATCTGAATCACACCGGTGCGCACAAAATCAACAACACCATCGGCCAAGCGCTGTTGGCCAAACGCATGGGCAAGCCACGCGTGATTGCCGAGACCGGGGCGGGTCAGCATGGCGTTGCCAGCGCCACGGTAGCCGCACGCTACGGGATGGAATGCGTGGTTTACATGGGCTCCGAGGATGTAAAACGCCAGGCCACCAATGTCTACCGGATGAAGCTGCTGGGTGCGACGGTGGTGCCAGTCGAGTCCGGTTCCCGGACGCTGAAGGACGCGCTCAATGAAGCCATGCGCGACTGGGTTACCAATGTTGAGAATACTTTCTACATCATCGGCACGGTGGCGGGTCCGCATCCCTATCCGATGATGGTGCGTGATTTTCAAGCCATCATTGGGCGTGAAGCCAAGGTGCAGATGCAGGAAGAATATGGACGTCAACCGGATGCGCTGATCGCCTGCGTCGGTGGCGGATCAAATGCCATTGGCCTGTTTTATCCCTATATAGACAACAGCAATGTACGCATGATAGGCGTGGAAGCGGCAGGTCATGGCATCGAAAGCGGTCAGCACGCTGCCACCCTGCTGACAGGAAGGCCTGGTGTGCTGCATGGCAATCGCACCTACCTGATTCAGGATGAGGACGGACAGATCGTCGAGACCCACTCCATTTCCGCTGGCCTCGACTACCCCGGTGTTGGTCCGGAACATTCTTGGCTCAAGGACAGTAACCGCGCCGAATACGTGGGGATAACCGATGCCGAAGCGCTGGCGGCGTTTCATACCCTGTGCCGTTACGAGGGCATCATGCCAGCGTTGGAATCAAGCCACGCGTTGGCTTACGCTGCCAAGCTTGCACCTACGCTCGACAAGGACAAGTTGCTGCTGGTGAATCTCTCCGGGCGCGGTGACAAGGACATGGCCACCGTGGCTCAAGCCTCCGGCATTACATTCTGACCGAACCCGAGATATTCATGTCCCTTATTGCAACAGTATTTTCCAGGCTGCGTCAGCAAAACAAGAAAGCCCTGATCCCCTTTATCACCGCCGGTGACCCGGATCCGACCATGACGGTTCCATTGATGCATGAACTGGTGCAGGCGGGTGCTGACATCATTGAACTGGGAGTGCCATTTTCTGATCCGATGGCGGATGGGCCGACCATACAGCGATCCTCCGAACGAGCGTTGAAGCATCACGTGGGTTTGAAAGATGTATTGGCCATGGTAGCGGAATTCAGAACAAGCAATATGAGCACGCCAGTAGTGTTGATGGGTTATGCCAATCCGGTGGAAGCAATGGGCTACGCGAAGTTTGCAGCCAAGGCAAAAGAATGCGGCGTAGATGGAGTGCTGACGGTAGACTATCCACCGGAAGAATGTGCGGAATGGGTGGAACATCTCAGGCAGCAGAAATTGGATGCAATTTTTTTGTTGTCGCCCACTACGCCACAGGCCCGTATTGAGCAAGTGGCAGAAATGGCACAGGGGTATGTGTACTACGTTTCGCTGAAAGGCGTGACCGGCGCGTCACACCTTGATCTGGGCGAAGTGGCCAGCAAACTGGATCAACTGCGGTCGCATATTTCCATCCCCATCGGTGTCGGTTTCGGTATTCGCGATGGCGCGACGGCCAAAGCGGTGGCCGGATTGGCGGATGCGGTGGTAGTGGGTAGCCGCATCATCGAGGAAATTGAGAAGTCGCCTAAAACGAAAGTGCTGGCAAGTGTAGGTCGTTTGGTAAAGGACCTGCGTAGCGCGATCGATGAAGTCAGCAGCAAACATTAAAGGTTGAATGCAGACTTATGAGCTGGTTCCAGAAACTTCTCCCTCCAAAAATAAAGCGTAAGGAAAGCGGCGAGAAAAAAATCGTACCGGAAGGGTTGTGGAGCAAATGTGCTTCCTGCGAAGCGGTGCTGTATTACTCCGATCTGGGAAACAATCTTAACGTCTGCCCCAAGTGCAATCATCACAACCGCATTTCTGCCAGAGTACGCCTCGATTTGTTGCTGGACGCCGAGGGGCGTTACGAGATCGGCGCAGAAGTGCAGTCATTGGACCCACTTAAATTCAAAGACAGCAAACGTTACAGTGATCGCTTATCACAGGCGAAAATAGACACCGACGAAGACGACGCACTGGTGGTAATGCAGGGCAGCGTCAAGACGGTTCCCGTGGTGGTGGCGGCGTTCGAATTTGGTTTCATGGGCGGCTCGATGGGTTCGGTGGTGGGCGAGCGTTTTGCACGCGGAGTGCAGGTATGCGTTGAACAGCATCTGCCGTTTATATGTTTTACCGCCAGTGGCGGAGCGCGCATGCAGGAAGGGCTGTTATCACTGATGCAAATGGCCAAGACATCGGCGGCACTTACCCAATTAAGCCAGGAAAAAATCCCTTTCATCTCGGTACTTACCGATCCCACCATGGGCGGCGTATCGGCCAGCTTCGCCTTCATCGGCGACGTGGTAATTGCTGAGCCGGGAGCGCTAATCGGTTTTGCCGGGCCGCGCGTGATTGAGCAGACAGTGCGGCAAACCCTGCCGGAAGGCTTCCAGCGCGCCGAGTTCCTGCTGGAGCATGGGGCGATAGACATGATCGTGGACCGCAGGCAGATGCGCGACAAGCTCGCCAATCTGTGCACGCTGCTGATGCGGGTACCCGCCCCCACATCCTGATTCAGCCCGTATCGTGGCATTCATTGCCAGGACGGCACGTGACGGCAAATGATCGAATCCAATTCAAAGCCCAGGACTCTATCCGATTGGTTGAGCCATCTCGAACACCTCCACCCCATAACTATCGAGATGGGACTGGAGCGTGTCGATCAGGTCAAGATCGCGCTGGGTCTTGCGCCACGTTTCCCCATCATCACTGTCGGCGGCACCAATGGCAAGGGTTCGACATGCGCCATGCTGGAAGCGATCCTGGGTTGTGCCGGGTATCGCGTCGCTTGCTACACTTCGCCACATTTGCTGCGCTATAACGAGCGGGTGCGGATAAACCAACAGGAGGCAAGCGACGCTGACTTATGTAAGGCTTTTGAAGAAGTCGAATCGGCACGGGTAGCCAGTGGCATTTCCCTGACTTATTTTGAGTTCGGAACTCTGGCGGCAATGCAGTTGTTCAGCCAGGCCGGAGTGGATGTTGCGATTCTGGAAGTGGGGCTGGGCGGGTGCCTGGATGCAGTCAATATCTTTGATGCTGATTGCGCAGTACTGACCAGCATTGACTTCGATCATATGGATTATCTTGGCAACACGCGGGAAGAAATCGGATTCGAGAAAGCGGGGATTTTCAGGAACGGCAGGGCCGCAATCTGTTCGGAGCCGGATGCTCCAGCTGCCGTTCGCCGACAGGCAGAGGCAGTTGGAGCAAATTTCATGCATATTGGCGAACACTTCGGTTACTCGACCGGTACAACTCAATGGGATTATTGGGGAGCAGGAGGCAAGCGTCATTCGCTTCCCCATCCTGCCTTGCGAGGTATTTATCAATTGCGCAATGCCAGTGCCTGCCTCGCTGCGCTGGATGCAACCAGGGACAACCTGCCGGTTACCATGGGTGCCATACGCCAGGGTCTGCTGGAAGTGGCATTACCGGGGCGGTTCCAGGTATTGCCGGGGCGACCGCTGACAGTGCTGGATGTGGCACATAACCCGGCCGCCGCGCAAACTTTGGCCGCCAATCTTAGCAACATGGATCGCTATCCCAAGACTTATGCGGTATTCGCCATGCTCAGGGATAAGGACATGGCTGGGGTGGTGCGGGCACTCATACCCGCAGTGGATGTGTGGTTGGCGGCAAGTATCAGTGCGCCACGCGGGGCTACTGCCGAGGAACTGCAGCAGGTATTGGAAAGCGTAAATGTAGCAGAGGCGGGAGCGACAATCTGTACTTTTCCTGATACTGCCAAGGCCTATGCATACGCCTGTGAGCAAGCGACCGAAAATGATAGAATCTGCGTATTCGGTTCATTCTATACCGTAAGCGAAGTGTTACGATACCAAAATACAGTTAAGCGCCGGCAGCAGTAAACAGGCAGGCTCAAATGGCAAAAACCGTCAGCGAAGAAGAAATTCAGTTAAGGAAACGTGCCAGAAGACGCCTGGTTGGGGCAGTTGCGCTGGTGATTGTCGCGGTTGTGATTTTACCGATGGTGCTCGACAGCGAACCAAAACAGGGGAGTCAGGAGATTGACATCCATATTCCCGCGGAAAACTCAGCAGGCGAGTTCACTCCCAAGATTATTCCCGAGGCAGAGGCGCCAGCTATCGCTGTGGTTGAAGAACCTGAGTCCGTAGTACAACAAGCAGAGCAAACAGAGCAGGCAAAGTCCCAGACGCTGCCACAGCCAGCGCAAACTGTAAGAAAATCGATAGAGAAACCGGTTGAGAATAAATCCGATTCCAAGACTGAATCCCGGGTCGAAAAACCGATCGTTGCTACGGGTACCTTTGTGGTGCAATTGGGTGCATTTTCTGATCCAGTCAAGGCCAGGCAACAGCAGCAAAACCTCACCTCGAACGGCATCAGCACCTATACGGAAAATCTCAATACCGACAAAGGTGAAGTAATCCGTGTACGTATTGGTCCTTTCCCGGCGCGCGGGGAGGCGGATGAAATGCGCGAGAGATTGAAAAAATTGGGGCTTGATAGCGTAGTGACGGCGCGATAATTCCCATGATGGAATTTATAGTCTGGATGCAACGAAGCGCTAGTGACTGCCGTGTGGGGGGAACTTGCTCCGGTAGTTTTGCTCCTGCTTGCAGATGACTATTTTCGATTACGCTGTTCTGAGCGTGCTGGTTGCATCAGTTTTGCTGAGTGTAGTACGTGGCGCAGTGCGCGAACTATTGTCGCTGGCGGGCTGGGTAGTGGCGTTCATGGCAGCGAACTCGCTGGCAGCAGGTTTTACACCGCTGCTGCCAGCGAGCATCGATGGAGAATTGCTCCGTATGTCGATGGCATTCATGATGGTATTCCTGTCGGCACTGTTGGCAATGGGTTTGGTCACCATGCTGGTCTCCGCCATGATAAAGACCGTGGGACTGGGATTTATTGACAGACTTTTAGGTTCATTGTTTGGTTTTGCGCGTGGGCTGCTGGTAGTGTTGCTGATTGTATTGGCCGCAGGGCTGACTACGCTACCGCGAGAACCATTCTGGCAGAAAGCCCTATTGAGTAAACCACTTGAAGCAGCGGTGACGATGCTGCTGCCCTGGCTACCGCAGGATCTTTCCGAGCGTATTCATTATGAGCGGTAGAGGTGAGCGCGGTGAATGGTGATAATACAAGCTATGGTGCAGAGTAAGATGCGAAGTAAATAAATAAGGTAATCCCCCGGCTATGCCGGGGGACTCACTAGGTTTGACCGAGCGCTACGGTCAGCCTGATTCTTCTGACTTGATCAAAAGTTAGGAGAATCAAATGAAAGAGTACCAGAGTCTTAGTCATACGAAAT
>JAUSLF010000012.1 GCA_030646695.1 Nitrosomonadaceae bacterium | reverse complement strand
ATGCGCTGGAAATTCTGATGTCATTACGATTCATCCTCATGGTAAAGTACAAAGAGATCCCTTTCGGGGTGAGGATGAATTATGTTATTTATACCGGCTGCTGGGGGATGTTTCTCCGCGATAGCGGCTTCGTTCAACCCGCCGCTCCAAGGGACGCGCCGTAAGCGGCACACTCCTGATGGCACGTTGAGCGTCTGTTTTTTGAAAGCACGACCGGCAGTTTCGTGTCGGGAACCGACCATCGCAACCAGCAGAACTGTGTTGTTTCCAGGAATTAGCAGATGCCTTCACGTCATTTGGAACCACACTACACTAAACATACCGGCTGGCTGCGCGCTGCAGTGTTGGGTGCGAACGATGGCATCGTTTCCACAGCCAGCCTGGTGCTGGGTGTCGCAGCGGCTGATGCAACACACAATAATATATTGATTGCCGGGGTTGCCGGTCTGGTTGCAGGTGCCATGTCGATGGCTGCCGGCGAGTACGTGTCTGTCCATTCCCAGGCGGATATCGAGCAGGCAGACATCGAGCGGGAACGCGGAGAACTCAAGCAGGATGATGCTGGCGAACATCAGGAATTAACCGCGATCTATATCGATCGCGGCCTTGACGCTGCGCTGGCAGAACAGGTTGCCGAGCAACTCATGGCGCATGATGCGCTGGGCGCACATATCCGCGATGAAATTGGGATCTCCCAAGCGCTGCGTGCGCGTCCGATTCAGGCAGCTATCGCTTCATCTGCCAGTTTCGCTGTTGGAGCAGCCATGCCTCTGCTGGTGATTTTATCGGCTCCCGAGGCAAGTCTGGCGCCCTTTGTCGCAGGTGCCTCTCTGGCCTTTCTCGCACTCTTGGGCGGGGTGGCTGCGCATACTGGCGGAGCGAATGTGGCGGTGGGCTCAATGCGTGTTGCCTTCTGGGGTGCGCTGGCGATGGGGTTGACTGCCGCTATTGGCTCTTTGTTTGGAACAGCTGGATAATTTTTCGCTGAAACAATTGATTACGGTAATTCTTTAAGGAAAATAGTCATGTATACGCAAGCAATTGGCAGATTACGGGTGATTGCTCCGCTTGTTCTCGGCTTGTTACTGGGAATACCCGCTACACCAGCGCAGGCTGAATGCACGGGATGTTTGTGTCCGGGCGATCCCTGCAGGTTATGCCCATTACCCCCCATGAAAAATATTCCTTCCACAGCGGATGAACCGGATACCTGCCTTAAAATCAGGGAGAAAGTGCCGCCGATTTCAGCGAATCCAGGGACAAATGAACATTTTGCAAGCCAGGATAAAGCAACCATGGAATGTATAAGGAGCAGTGGGGATATAATCAGAAATCCACGAAGAACCAAGGAGTTCCCATCGAAACTTTACTGTAAACCTTACGTTATTCCAGCTAGAGATAATGCAATGAAGGGTGCTGCTGCAACCAGGAATGAAAGCAAATAAGATAGGGGAGCTGGAAGGGGCCATATTGGAACATGCCTGAATCTTCACTTAAAACTGCAAAGGAATAATCATGAATAACGCCATTACTATTTTGTCTCCCGTTCAGCTCGGTCCACACAGGCTGCCGAACCGTATGGTGCTGGCGCCACTGACGCGCAACCGCGCCGGGCAGGGCAATGTGCCGCACTCGCTCAATGTGGAGTATTACACGCAGCGCGCCAGCGCCGGGCTGATCATCACCGAAGCGTCGCAGATATCGCCGCAAGGGGTGGGTTATCCTGCAACCCCAGGCATCCATAGTCAGGAGCAGGTGGCGGGCTGGAAGCGCGTCACCGCTGCAGTGCATGCCCAAGGCGGACGAATTTTCCTGCAGTTGTGGCATGTCGGGCGTATCTCACATCCTTCGTTGCAACCCGGTGGAGCGTTGCCAGTGGCACCTTCGGCGATTAAGCCGGTGGGGCAGGCCGTTACCTATGAAGGGCTGAAAGATTTTGTAACGCCGCGCGCACTCGAACTTGCAGAAATCCCCAGCATAGTCGAACAATATCGCAGTGGTGCAGAAAATGCGCTTGCAGCCGGTTTTGATGGGGTAGAGATTCATGGTGCAAACGGTTACCTGCTTGACCAGTTTCTGCGCGATGGCACCAATCACCGTACCGACATATACGGCGGCTCCATCGAGAACCGTATGCGGCTGATGCTTGAGGTGACCGGTGCGGTGTGTTCGGTGTGGGGTGCGAACCGCGTCGGTATCCGCTTGTCACCGCTACAGCCGTTCAACGATATGCGCGACTCCAACCCGGAAGCGACGTTCAGTTATGCCGTGGAGCATCTTAACCGCTTTGGTCTGGCTTATCTGCATGTGACTGAAATGGGCAAAGATGCGCCGGGTATGGCTGGGCCGACATTTGATCTGGTCAAGCTACGGCATATCTGGAAAGGGGTATATATGACCAACAGCGGCTATGACTTTGCGCGCGCCAACGCCGCGCTTGCCAAGGATGAGGCCGATATGGTGGCATTCGGTGTGCTGTTTATTGCCAACCCCGATCTGCCACTACGTTTCGTCACGGGTGCAGCGCTAAACAAGCCCGATCCGGCGACATTTTATGGCGGCGATGCGAAGGGTTATACCGATTATTCATCTCTCGATTCTCACTGAATTCACTCCAAGGGTAGACAGAGTCAGTCGGCGTGCTGAATATCTGCACCACCTGACGTAAGAACGGCACGCGCCACCGATAAAAACCATTCATGCATACTGCTTTCATCTCCCATCCCGATTGCCTGCTGCATGAAATGGGTTCACATCACCCGGAATGTCCGGCGCGGCTCAGTGCCATTGAGGATCAATTGATCGCTTCTGGCCTAATGAATACGCTGGAGCATTATGCTGCGCCATTAGTGACACGCGCACAAATGGAACGGGTGCACACGCCGGAGTACATTGACTCTCTTGACGCCAGGGCACCAACCACAGGAATCGTATATCTTGATCCGGACACGGCGATGAATCCGCATAGTTTGCGGGCGGCTCATCGGGCAGCTGGCGCCGTTGTCCTGGCGACGGATTTGGTGATCAGTGGGAAAGCAGCGAACGCTTTTTGCAGCATCCGCCCACCGGGCCATCATGCAGAGCATGATCGGGCAATGGGCTTCTGTCTGTTTAACAACATAGCGGTGGGTGTGGCGCACGCGATTCAAGCGCATGCTCTGGAACGCGTTGCAGTGATAGATTTCGATGTGCATCATGGCAACGGCACCGAAGATATTTTCCGGGACAATCCGCAAGTGATGATGTTTTCCACTTTCCAGCACCCATTCTATCCATACAGTGGCGTGACGGGGCGCTCCGCACGCATGGTCAATATCCCGCTGGCAGCTGGCAGCAACGGCGAGAAATTCCGCTCAGCGGTGAGCGAATACTGGTTGCCTGCGTTGGAAACATTCAAACCGCAGATGCTGTTCATCTCCGCTGGATTTGATGCCCATCGCGACGACGATCTGGCTTCATTGAACCTGCTGGAGTCTGATTACGTATGGGTGACTGAAAGGATCAAGGAGATTGCTGATAAATACGCCCAAGGCCGTATTGTATCGGCGCTGGAAGGGGGTTATGAGCTGCATGCATTGGGGCGGAGCGTGGCCGCTCATATAAAAGTTCTGAGCGCCCCTTGACCGGAAGTCGTTATCGTAAGAATGTCCAATGGTAGTATTTTATACAGGATTTGTTCCCTAAAATAGCGATCGTGTCTATGATGAAGGAGTTGCTATCCGAATCGTACCGATGATTAGTTGCTTGAATCCGATAGAATCTGAGCTATGAAGACCAGCCGGAGAATTAGTGCCACGCTTGTACTGCTGGTAGTTCTATTGATTGCCGCCTTCATGGCATGGCAACAGTACTCGGCTACCGTTCCGAGTATCAAGGTCGGCATACTGCACTCTCTGTCTGGCGCCATGGCGGTCAGCGAGAAACCGCTGGTGGATGCACTGCAGTTAGCCATCGAAGAGGCTAATGCAGCGGGGGGCATCGGCGGTCAAAAGATCGAGGCCGTGGTGGTGGATTGCCGCTCCGATCCGATGTATTGCGCCCAGCAGGCAGAGCGCCTGATCACCGAGGAAAAGGTCAAAGCCCTGTTCGGTTGCTGGACATCCGTCTGCCGCAAGGCGGTGAAGCCGGTGGTCGAAAAGCATCAGCACCTGCTGTTCTACCCGGTGCAATATGAAGGCATGGAGCAGTCGCCCAACATCATTTACACCGGCGCCGTGCCTAACCAACTGGTTATGCCTGCGGTGTATTGGGCGCTGGATAACCTCGGTAAACACGGCAAGCGCAATGAACGCATTTATCTGGCTGGCTCGGACTATATCTTTTCGCGCATCACACACATCCTCATCAAGGATTTGCTGGCTGCACAAGGCGCCGTAGTAGTGGGGGAGCACTACCTCCCTTTGGAGCTCGCCACAATGGATGATCTGATAACAGATATCATCAAACAGCAGCCGGATATGATATTGAATACCGTTGATGGCGATAGCATCAACGCCTTCTTCCGTGAGCTGAACAAGGCTGGAATTACCCCGGACAAGATACCAGTGTTGTCATTCAGCATCACCGAGGTGGAATTGGCGGTAAAGGATGCCCCGCCGATGGCGGGTCACTATGCGGCGCGGAATTATTTCCAGAGTATCCAGTCGCTGCAAAATCAGGCTTTTGTGCAACGATTCCGCAGCCGTTTCGGTCAACAAGCCGTGCTTGACGGCCCGATGGAAGCCTCTTATATCGGTTTACAGCTTTGGGTTCAGGCGGCACACGAAGCCAGTTCGGCCGAACCAGCCCAGGTGCAGCGCACGATCCTGCGCCAAAGTCTGCTTGCGCCTGAAGGAGTGGTTTCGCTCGACTTGGCCACCCACCATTCGTGGAAAGTGGCGCGCATCGGTAAAGCGCGGGCAGATGGCCAGTTCGATATTGTTTGGGATTCCGGGCGGCCACTAGAGCCGGCGCCATTCCCCGCATATCGTTCACGCGAAGAGTGGAGTCAGTTAATACAAACTGTCGAGGGGATTAAACCATGAGGTTTACCTCTCTTACGCAGCGCTTCGCGGCTTGGTTCGTCGCATTCTCTCTGTTACCGATCCTGATGATTGGCTACGGTCTGTTGCGTACCTTTGAAATGGAAATGCAGAAAACGGCGATCCAGCAAGTCTCGGCCATCGCCGACATGAAAGCGGAACAGATCGACAGCTATCTGCGCGAACGTCTTCTCGACACCAGACACACCGCCAATACCACGCGCGAAGCCATGCGCGAGTTTGCCCAGGTGTTTACCCAAAGTGGAATAGGATCCGATGCCTACAGCCAGCTGGATGCCAGTTACCGTGACCACTTCAAACGCTTCATCGAGGATGCCAGCTATTACGACCTGTTCCTGATCTCCCCGCAGGGTACGATAGTGTATTCCCAAACCCATGAGTCCGATTTTGCCACCAACCTGTTCACCGGTCCTTATCGCAACAGCGGTCTGGCCACAGTCGCCCGCCAGGCACTGAACACGCTGCAAAGCGGCATCTCGGATTTCGAATACTATGCGCCATCGCACGGTGCAATCGCCGCCTTTATGGCTTTTCCAATTGTGGTTCAGGGAAAAATTGAAGGCGTGCTGGCGCTGCAGATCTACAGTGAACGCGTGTTTCAGGTGCTGACAGACAATGTGGGACTGGGAGCTAGCGGCGAAACCGTGGTGACGCGTCTCGAGGACAAGAACACTGCACTGGTGATGGCTCCGCTGAAAAATGAACCTGATGCGGCGCTGAAGCTCAAGATCCCGCTCAATACCCCCGCAGTCTCCACGGCAATTTGGAATAGCCTGCACGGCCAGCGTGGCGCCGGTCTCGCGATAGATTACCGCGGCAAGGAAGTGGTCGCAGCATGGCGCTATCTGCCGCGCATGGGCTGGGGCATGGAGGTCAAGATGGATGCGGACGAGGTATTCGCTCCTGTTTACCGTGTGCGTACCCTTGGTCTGGTGATCCTAGGTCTGACGCTTCTCGTTGCCATCCTGGTTGCCATCCTGTTCAGTCGCCGTATGGTCACTACCCTGAAAAAGCTCAGCCATAGCGCGCAGGATATTGCTGCTGGCAACTTGCAGCAACGTGTGCCAGTTGAGGGTTGGGATGAAATCGGGCAACTGGCACGCACCTTCAATGCCATGATGGAACGCCTGAGTGCCAGCAACCGCGAACGGGAGGCCGCTGAAAACGACCTGCGCAAACTTAACCAGGAACTGGAAGATAGGGTGACGGCACGGACTGCCGATTTGGAGCAGGCCAATGCAATCCTGATTAGCAAGGAAGAAGAAACCCGCTCTATAGTCGAACATATGGAAGATTGTGTCGTTACCAGCGACGAGAACGGCATTATCCTTTCCACCAACCCGGTCATGGAGAAATTATTTGGCTATACCCGTGACGAAGTGATTGGGCAAGATCTCGGCATACTCATGGCCGAGCCCCACCGCAGCAAACACATTGGTTATATGGTGAGATATCGTCTAACGGGACAGGGGCAGGAGTACGTGTCAGGTGCACATGGTATCGGCATTGGCCGCGAAGTTGAAGGGCTGCATAAGAACGGTGAACCTATTGCGCTATACCTCGCAGTCAGCGAGTACTTCGTCGGAGGAAAACGCTATTTCACCGGCCTTATGCGCGACATCCGCGAACGTAAACAGGCGGAGCAAGCGCTACGCGACAGCGAACAGCGTCTGCGGGCGATTGTGGACAACATGGCCGCCTTTGTCGGTGAAATGACGCCGGACGGAGTGCTGGTGGAGATCAACCGCACCGCGCTGGAAGTGGGCGGTCTGCAGAGTCAGGACGTCATCGGCAAGCGGCTCGAAGAAACCTGGTGGTTTTCTCATTCACCGGCGGTGCAGGCGCAGGTCCGCGAAGACATCAAGCGGGCGTTACGCGGCCAGATAGTGCGTCATGACCTGGATCAGCGTATGGCCAACGGCAGCCTCATGGCCATCGATTTCATGCTGGTGCCGGTTTATGACACCAATGGCCAAGTGGTCAAACTGATTCCTTCCGGCGTTGACATCAGCGAGCGGGTGCGCATCCTGAGGGATCTGGAGCAGGCCCGGCTGGAGGCCGAACAGGCTAGCCGGGCCAAATCGACTTTTCTCGCCGCTATGAGCCACGAGATACGGACTCCCATGAACGGTGTGATTGGTATGGCTGAGGTATTGCAGCAAACCAGCCTCACTGGCCACCAGATGGAGATGGTCAACCTCATTCGCGAGTCGGCTTTTGCCCTGCTAGAGATCATCGAAGACATTCTCGATTTCTCCAAAATCGAGGCTGGCAAGCTGGAGATTGAGCGTGAATCCATGTCGGTAATGGATGTGGTGGAGAACGCCTGCAGTACGCTGGAAAGTCTGGCTGTAAGAAAAGATGTGGAGCTTACCCTATTCGTCGATCCGGCGATTCCCGAGGAAGTTCTGGGCGATGCCCTGCGCCTGCGCCAGGTGCTGGTTAATCTCACCAATAACGCCATCAAATTTTCCAACGGACAGCAGCAGCCAAGCCGGGTATCTGTACGCGCGTTGCTGGCCGAGCATGGCCCGGACTTGGTGACAGTTGAGTTCCGTATAACCGATAATGGCATCGGCATGAACGAAGAGACCCAAGCGCGACTCTTCACCTCCTTCACCCAAGGCGACACTTCCACCACGCGGCGCTATGGCGGGACCGGACTGGGGCTGGCCATTTCCCACCACTTGGTGGAACTAATGGGCGGCGAGATTACAGTGCAAAGTACGCCTGGTAAGGGTTCCATCTTCACCGTGTACCTGCCGTTCACACTGCTGCCAGCCAAGGCGTCCGTGAAAGGTGAAGCTGTCGATCTAACTGGACTGTCCTGTCTGGTGCTGGGTGGCGCCGAAGGACTGGGCGATGATCTGGCCGCCTACCTGCGGTATGGCGGTGTGGTCGTTGAACGCGTGCCCGACCTGACCGCAGCGCGTAAGCGGATTGACACTCTTCCACCTGGCCAGTGGCTACTGGTCATTGACGCCGGGCACGATACGCCGCCGGTCGAGGAATTACGTGCCGCCTTCCGCAGCCGCCACGGCCTGGAGCCATATTTCGTGGTGCTTGAACATGGACACCATCAACCCGACACCGAACCCCACTTTGTCGTCGTCAGGCGCGGACGGCGCCATCATGGACGCAGTGAAACAGTGGACCTCGTCACCCTGGATGGCGATGTCATGCACCGTGATCTCTTTCTCCAGGCAGTGGCCATCGCCGCAGGCCGGGCGCATGAGGAAGAAGAGACGCTGCTGGTCAAGGCTGGGGGCGCTCCGCCGTCGCGCGAGAAGGCCTTGCAGGAGGGCAGGCTGCTGCTGGTTGCCGAAGACAATGAAATAAACCAGAAGGTGATCCGGCAGCAACTCACTCTGCTCGGATATGCCGCAGATATCGTCGGCGACGGCCGCGAAGCGCTAAAACGCTGGAAGAGCGGTAATTATGCACTGCTGCTTACTGATCTGCACATGCCGGAGATGGACGGCTATCAACTGACCACAGCTATCCGTGCCACCGAGTTTGGCAAATCCCATGCTCCCATCATTGCATTTACCGCCAACGCCCTCAAGGGCGAGGCCGAGCATTGCCTGGACATTGGCATGGACGATTATCTGAGCAAGCCGGTGCAACTTGTCCACTTGAAAGCCATGTTGGAGAAATGGCTGCCAGCCGCCAAATCTGCTACTGAAGCAGTTGCTGTAAATACCGGAGCCAACCTCTCTTTTGCCGCGATAGAGGGGCCGGTGGATGTGCATGTCCTCGAAGCGCTGGTAGGCGACGACCCGGCGGTGATCAGTGAGTTCCTGCAGGATTTCCGCGCCAGTTCAGCCAAAATAGCGGTGGAATTACGCACAGCCTATCAGGCAGGGCAGACTGCAGCGGTTGGTGCAGCGGCACACAAGCTCAAGTCATCGGCCCGTTCGGTCGGTGCGCTGGCGTTGGGTGAATTGTGCGCCCAGATGGAGCAGGCAGGGAAGGCGGGCGATACCGCGGCACTGACGGCGTTATTGCCTCGGTTCGAAACAGAGCTGGCCGCGGTAGATAAATATATTGCTGCGTTGTAAGCGCGCCCAACCGACCGAACGCTAAGGCACCTGCTGATCAATCACGATATTGATATTCTTGTCACCCGGTTTAACTTTCTGACTGAAACCTTGCAGATCGCCGCTCTCAGGCATGGCTTTCCCGGATTTTGTGATTCTGGCGCTGATTATCAACTGAGGGACGTTAGAGATCTTCAAATCAGGTCGCGCGCCCATACCATCGGTCAGCAAGAAAGACGCTGGCAAATCCCTGACCTTCTTTACCGCTATCGCTCGCGGCATCGGTGGACCTTCTGTGGCGCGAGCGAAAATGAATAGCGTGTCGTCAGGCGATACCTTGCCGGCAAATGCGGCGCTAAGCGTGACAGTACCTGAAAGGGTGCTGCCAGTTGCAATTGTGGCGGTTCCTGCCCCCGCTCCCGCCACCACAGACTTGTCTGCGGCAGGTGGAATATTCTGGCTGTTTGGTGTTTGAGTCTGCATTCCGGCCATGGTGCTGCCTTTACCCGTGGCCAGGGATTTCGCTTCGGCGATACTCTCTTTAACGGACTGGGCCAGCTTGGATTCCGGCGGAATCTGTACCAGCAGTTTTTCCCAGTAAGCTGCTGCTTGTTTGAAATTCTTTTGCTCAAAGGCGGCTGTACCCGCCAGCGCCAGTGCTTTGGGATTTTTAGGGTCAAGGCTTAACGCCTTATTAACCAGCTCCATAGGTTTCCCCAGCAGGCTCCCATCGTTCGTCATTGCTACGATATCCGCATAATCCACCAACAACTCCGGACTTTCCGGGGACAAGGCAAGCACTTGCTCGTAGGCAACCTTGGCCTCATTGAAACGCTGCATTATTGCGTAGGTTCGCCCCAGCATAATCCAGCCTTCCAGATCGTTCGGCTGTTCCCTGAGTCGCGCGATAAGACTATCCAGCACCGAAGAAAAATTCTGATGGCCACCCGCTTCTTCTGCCATCGGCATCTGCTCAGGAGCTGGCTGTGGCGTTAACCCTTTAGTATTGCCGAGCCATAGGTAAAGTGAGACTGCCAGAAGCGGTATTGCCAGCACCATTACCGTTATGGTCGCAATATTGCTGCGGTTACCGCCAGCCATTACCATGCTTGCCATGGATTTTCCTTCAGGGACGTCCTGCACCATCCTTTGCTGTAATTCCCGTTTGCTTTGTTCATACTGGTCCTTGCTCAAGACGTCACTACGCAAGTCAGCTTCGAGTTCGGCTAACTGGTCTCGATATATGCTTACGTTGGCGGCCTCGCGTATTATCCCTGTCCGACTGTTTCCTTTGCGTAACAAGGTAGGCAGGATGAACAGCAAGGCACCGATGGTCAGGATGCCGGCAACAACCCAGAATGACGTCATACGTTGTTACCTTTGTCTTCCTTCAGCAAGGCCTCGGCGTGCCGATGTTGCTCTTCCGTTAATGGCGGCTCTTCAATCTGCTTGCGGCGGCGTTTGAGATAGAAGAACAATATTCCTGCTCCTGCGAGGAGAAATGCGAAGGGTCCACCCCACAATAAGTAAGTGGCAGGCTTGACAGGGGGTCGATAGAGGACGAAATCGCCGTAGCGTGCCACCAGAAAATCAACGATTTCCTTATCGCTTTTATTTGCTTGCATTTGCTCGCGAATTTCGCGCCGTAGATCATTGGCAAAGTCTGCGCGTGAACCTGCCAGCGATTCGTTCTGGCACACCAGGCAACGCAAATCCTCAGAGAGCGCAAGCATGCGCTTCTCGATTACCGGATCCTCGGCCACTGGTGCCGCTTCCTTGGCCCAGCTTGAAGGTGACAACAGAACAAAAACGAGTAGTAAAATAAATTGTTTCGCACTGAAGGCACTGCGTAAGCCTAGAATCTTTTGCTGATATGAGTTCTTCAATAATTTGAATGGAAGCGCCGGATTCATCCCTGCAGTTCCTTAATCAGCGGCAGGATTTTCTTTTCCAGCGACTCAACAGTTACAGGGCCTATTTGTTTGTGGCGGATGACGCCGTTCTTGTCGATGACATAGGTTTCCGGAACACCATAGACGCCATAATCAATACCAATCCTGCCTTCCGGGTCTACGACACTGACGATATAGGGGTCGCCATACTGACTGAGCCATTGCAGAGCAAGGTCGGGTTTGTCTTTATAATTCAAACCGTAGATGGGCACTATGCCGGATTTGGCCAGCTCTACCAGCAGCGGGTGTTCTTCGCGGCAGGAAACGCACCATGAGGCCCATACATTAAGCAGCCATACCTTGCCCAGATTATCCTGGGATGCGAGGGTTTTCCCCGGTTCATGCAGCAATTGCGATTGGAAAACTGGGGCCGGTTTGCCGATCAAAGGGGATGGAACCTCACGCGGCTTGAGGCCAAGACCGACAGCAAGAAACAGCACCAGCACGATAAAGGCTGCCAGTGGCAACAGGAAACGCGTCATGCTTTCTTGCCTCCTGTGGACAAACGGGGGGGGTTGCTGGCAACCCTCTTGTCGTCAGCCACAGTAGCATTTTCGGCATGTTTGTTATGCACCTTCAGCCGGTAGCGCCGGTCGGTTACCGCCAATATTCCACCGAATGCCATCAGCAGGCAGCCAAACCAGATCCAGTCAACAAAAGGTTTGTGGTATACCCGCACCACCCAGGCGCCGTCTTCCAGTGGTTCACCCATCGCAACATAAAGATCGCGCAGAAAACCGGTATCGATCGCAGGTTCGGTCATTGCCATGCCGGAGGCGTTGTAGGTACGTTTTTCCGGTTGCATCACACGAATCTTTTCGCCATTTCGCAACACATCGATATCGCCGCGCATTGCCTGGTAATTGGGGCCAGATACTGGACTTGCACCATTGAAACGGAAAGTGTAACCCCCCATTGTCACAGTGCTGCCGATTTCCATGCGCACATCTTTTTCGGTCTCATATCCATTCACCAGTGTTACGCCGATAATGAATACCGCTATTCCAAGATGCGCCAAATGCATGCTGTAATAGCTGCGTGATTGTCTGGCGAGTTTTGTGAACAATCCACCCTGGCCGCTGTTATGCAGGCGCTGCCGTATGCTGACAAAGATGGTGGCAATGATCCAGAAAGCCAGCAGCAAGCC
The DNA here is from genome assembly GCA_030646695.1 of Nitrosomonadaceae bacterium. Taxonomy (GTDB): domain Bacteria; phylum Pseudomonadota; class Gammaproteobacteria; order Burkholderiales; family Nitrosomonadaceae; genus VFJL01. The sequence continues at coordinate 97,948 of JAUSLF010000012.1, read as the reverse complement.
AAAACTTACCAACGGTTTCCACTCCCCCATTACAAATGGCATCAGCAGTGCGGTTACCACGCTCACGCCAAAAGCCCAGCGCAAACGCAGCATCAGTTCCGGCAAGCTCGCCTGCTTCCAGCGAGCGAGAGGGCCTAGCCCCATCAGGAAAATTGCTGGGGTCATCAGCGGTACAAATACTGCCTCGAAATAGGGAGGCCCGACCGATATTTTGCCGAGATCGAGCGAATCCATAATCAATGGATAAAGCGTGCCAAGTAAAACGCTGCCCGCAGCCACCATCAGCAACAAATTATTGGCAAGCAGCATTGATTCCCTGGATACCAGATCAAATTTTCCGCCCAGGCCAACCTTGGGTGCTCGCCAGGCGAACAGCAGCAGGGAGCTGCCTATGACAATAACCAGGAATGCCAGAATGAATATGCCGCGCGCGGGATCAGTAGCGAAAGCATGAACCGATGTCAGTACACCGGAACGAACCAGGAAGGTACCGAGCAGACTTAAGGAAAATGCACAGATGGCAAGCAACACAGTCCAGCTCTTGAAGCTGCCGCGTTTCTCGGTTACTGCCAGTGAATGAACCAGCGCGGTGCCTACCAGCCACGGCAGGAAAGATGCATTCTCGACCGGGTCCCAGAACCACCAGCCACCCCAGCCAAGTTCATAATAAGCCCACCAACTGCCAAGCATGATACCGATGGTGAGAAATACCCATGCGACAGTAGTCCAGGGACGTGACCAGCGCGCCCAGGCTGCATCCATCTGCCCGCTGAGCAACGCAGCAATGGCAAAAGCGAATGCCACAGAGAATCCCACATAACCCATATAAAGCATGGGTGGGTGGATTACCATGCCCGGGTCTTGCAGCAAAGGATTCAGATCGCTCCCTTCCAGAGCTGCGGGCAAGAGACGGTCAAACGGATTGGAAGTTACCAGCAGAAACAGAATAAAACCTACGCTAACCAACCCCATCACGCCGAGTACCCGTGCCACCATTTCATCCGGCAGATGACGGCTAAATACGCTTACCGCAACCGACCAGGCCGAAAGCATGAACACCCATAACAGCAATGAACCTTCGTGGGAGCCCCAGGATGCGGCAATGCGGTATTGTATCGGCAGCTCGGAATTGGAGTTTCTGGCAACATTCATCACCGAGAAGTCGTTGTTGACAAAGGAATAAGCGAGACAGCCAAAGGCAATCGCAAGAAAGACAAATTGTCCTTGTACCACGGGCCGTGCCAGCGCAATCCATGAAGGGATGCCGCGAGCGGCGCCGATGATGGGCAGGGTCCCTTGCGTTAGCGCCAACAGCAACGCAAGAATGAGGGCAAAATTACCGAGTTCTGGAATCATGGTCGGGACTATGAAGTTAGGGGTTAAGAACTAAGGGTTGAAGGAGAGGTGAGCAGGGGTAACTTTGTTCCTGCCTTCTATCCAATCACTGTGTCATTACTGTTTTTTGTATTCTAGCCTGCTCCAACGCGCCAGCAGCTTCCGGCGGCATATAATTTTCGTCGTGCTTGGCAAGTACTTCGTCTGCACGGAAAACACCATCCGCCGACAGTTTTCCCTGAGCCACTACGCCTTTGCCTTCCTTGAACAGGTCAGGGAGAATACCCGTATAGACTACAGGGATAACTTTGGCAGTATCGGTTACGACAAAATTTACCGTTACCCCGTCACTCTGGCGCTTGATGCTGCCTTCTTCCACCAACCCGCCGATGCGGAAACTCTTGCCTCTAGGCGCTTCGTTGGCGGCTACCTGGGAGGGGCTGAAGAAAAAGACCATGTTGCTTTCGAATGCGTTCAGTACCAGTGCAGCAGCAATACCTAAGGCACTCACACCTGAAACAATGATCGCCAGTTTTCTATGACGTGGTTTCATTTCTTTTCTCTTGTTTAGTTGATTCATGAATCAGACTAAGATGCTTCAGCAAAGTTCGCTTGCGATTGAATACCAGAGCAATTTCTCCGGCTATGCAGGCAACCGACACCAGGTAGGAACCCCACACATAAAACCCGTATCCGCCCATGGAAAAGAAATCCGACCAACTGGCCCAGATCATTGCGCCACTCCCCGCAATTCGCCTACCCACGCAGTATGACGTTCGCGTTCCAGAATGATGGTGCGTGTGCGTATCAATATCACTGCGATGGCGTACATCCAGCACGCGATGGACATGATGAGCATGCCGGTCAGCATGGTAGTTGCCATTTTTGGTGACTGCGTAACGCTGACGGTGGCTCCTTGATGCAGGGTATTCCACCATTTGACCGAGAAATAGATGATCGGTATGTTGACCACACCCACCAGTGCAATCACTGCACCGGCTTTATCGGCCCGACGCGGGTCGTCTATCGCTGCCTGTAGCGACATAAAGCCGATATAGAGAAACAGCAGAATCAGTTCGGATGTGAGCCGGGCGTCCCATACCCACCATGCTCCCCACATGGGTTTGCCCCACAATGCGCCAGTCCATAGGGCAAGAAAAGTAAACATTGCGCCTGTCGGTGCAATGGCAGTGGCCATCATGGAAGAAAGCCGGGTGTTGAACGCAAGGCCAATGCCGGCCCAAATTGCCATCATTACATAGAGAAACATCGACATCCATGCCGCCGGCACATGAATAAAGATGATGCGATAGGCTTCACCTTGTTGAAAATCAGTGGGAGCGACAAAAAAACCGATATAAAGTCCCACCGCAAACAATATGATTGCGGCGATGGTGAACAGCGGGATCATTTTTCCGGCCAGGAAATAAAAGCTTGCCGGAGAGGAATACTTGAACCAGTTAATTGCCATGTTTAAAAGCTCTGAGTCCTATATTTGCAGCCGCCGATTCTAAACCAAAAACCTAAAATTCAGAATTGCTTTCTTCATTCCATCGAAATTCGCAATGAAACTGCCGTGGCCCACGGCGCCAATACCAGCGATGTCAACAGAAAAGCGCCCAGTAGCGATAAATGCGCACTCGCTCCCAAACCCGCTGCGCTTGCTTCTACCGCTCCCGCACCAAAAATCAGTACCGGGATATACAGTGGCAGCACCAGCAACGATACCAATACTCCACCACCACGCAGCCCTAAAGTCAGTGCCGCACCGATGGCGCCAATCAGACTCAGAACCGGCGTACCCAGCAACAGCGATGCAGTCAGTACGAGCAGTGCATCTGTCGACAAGTCATATTGGATGCCCAGCACCGGTGACATCAGCACTAGCGGCACACCCGTCACCAGCCAGTGTGCCAGCGCTTTGCCCAATACCAGCATAGCCAGCGATTGAGGCGAGAGCAGCATCTGTTCCAGTGTGCCATCCAGATAATCGCTGGAGAACATTCTCCCCAGCGATAACATTGAAGCCAGCAGTGCCGCCACCCACACTACGCCCGGCGCCATGGTGCGGAGCATGTTGATTTCCGGCCCCACGCCGAGGGGAAATAGGCTCACCACGATGATGAAAAAAAACAGCGTGGTGAGGACATCTGACCGCCGCCGCATCGCCAGAAGAAGGTCGCGCTGGATTACCCACAGAGACATGCTAGGTAAGCTGCAACCGCTGGGTTGCGCCGGTAGTGATATCAATCTCCTGATGGGTTGTCATCACCACCATGCCGCCTTGCCCCAGATGCTGCTCCAGCAGATTCTGCATTAATTTCACCGCGGCACTATCCAGCGCTGCCAGGGGCTCATCCAGTATCCATAATACCGTCCCACACACCAGCAAACGTGCCAATGCCACTCTGCGCCGCTGTCCTTGCGACAGCACCTTGGCTGGCAACAATTCGCGTCCGCCTAACCCCATGTGTTGCAGGGCTCCATGCGCTTTTTCTGTATCAATCTCGACACCTGAGAGCGCGCTGGAAATACGCAGATTCTCAATCGCAGTCAAATCATCCTTTACCCCGCTCAAGTGGCCAAGATAGGTGATGGCGCCGTAATAATTTCCCTTCAAAGAACGGATATCCGTGCCATGCCAACAAATTTTCCCGTGAACCGGAGTCGCCAGTCCGCACAACATCCGTAGCAGACTGGTCTTGCCGCTGCCATTGGGCCCATGCACCTGCAGCAGTTCACCCGCATCGAGGGAAAAATTGATATCCCTGAATAACCTGCGGTCACCGCGCACACATTCCAGGTCACTTCCCTGCAATATCGACATTGGTTAGAGCAAAAAGGTTGCATTATAGCGTATTGACGGCCCTGTGGCTTTGCGTCGATACGTGTAATTTCCGCACCAGCAGTTGCCATGAATGGCAACGTGGTGGATCGTGGAAAGTCAGGGAATTGTAAAGTTGAGGTTTATTTGTTTCGAAAATTGCGTGGGGTTAGCTATTCACAGATCCTTCAAGGAAAATGCCCTGGGCAGATCATATGAGTCACCTCTCCCACGGGGAGTTGTGCTACGCTTCCCGCCAACAGTTCCCCAGACTTCCTCTCGTCAACGTCCCCAAGCACATCTAACGTAGCTGCAATCCAATCAGCATGACACGATTTTCTGTAGTAGTTCCCACGCTCAACGAAACAGACAATATCGATCCGCTGTTGACTCGCCTGTTTGCACTCGACCTGCCACCGGATAGCTTTGAAGTCATTTTTGTCGATGATGGCTCAAACGACGGGACGCCCGACAAGGTTCGCGCCTGGGAAGGACGGGCCAATGTGCAGCTGATCGAGCGCCGGGAGAAACCGGATCTGACAGCATCAATTCTGGCCGGGGTAGCGGTGGCGCATGGCGATGTCATCGTGGTGATGGATGCGGATCTAAGTCACCCGCCAGAGCGGTTACCAGCGTTGGTAGCGCCGGTACTGGATGGCAGCCATGACGTGGCCGTTGGCAGTCGTTACGTACCGGGTGGAAGCACCGAGGGCTGGCCATGGTATCGGCAGTGGCTGTCGCGCGTCGGTGGCTGGCTCGCAAGTCCCATCTGCGATGTGAAAGATGCAACCTCCGGATTTTTCGCATTCCGCCGGGATCTGGCGGCAACCATTGCCGAAAATGCGCGCGGGTACAAGATTCTGCTCGAACTGATCATGGCGGGTCAGGGCAAACTCAGGGTGGTGGAAGTGCCCATCTGCTTCCGTGACCGGACACAGGGTACCTCCAAGCTGTCCTTTATCCATCAGTGGACTTATCTGCAACGATTGATGATATTGGCGGGGGGTACGGTCTCTGTTGGCACGGCCAGCCGCTTTGCGGCGGTCGGGTTATTCGGCGTGGTGGTTGATGCGCTGCTGTTCCAATGGCTGATGAGCCGCGAGGCGGGACTCGCACTGGCGCATGTCAGCAGTTTCTTCGTGGCGGCTGCAGTGAATTATTCGCTCAATTCGAAATGGTCATTCCGGCCGCACCATGCAGGCCATCTACGATGGCGTCAATTCGGTCGCTTTTTAACGGTTGGTATATTTGCGTTGTTGATGCGCGGCGGGGTATTGGCTTTGCTGGTCTATGGCTGGCAGGTGCCAGCCGCACTGGCAATTTTTCCGGCAATCGCTGCGACAGCAGCAGTCAACTATCTGGGGTCTGCCTTTTACGTATTTCCGGTCGGGCAAAATCCGCCATCACTGGATGTGCGCTGGCGGGTGGCCTCGGTCGGGGTGGTGGTATTCATCCTGTTGCTGCGTCTGATCTATCTTGGCCAAGCGCAACTGATTCCCGATGAAGCGTATTACTGGAATTACGCCCAGCACATGGATCTGAGCTTTTTTGATCACCCACCGATGACTGCGTGGTTGATCTGGCTGGGTACCGCTGTCATGGGCAACAACGAGTTCGGGGTGCGAATCGGTGCGTTCGTCTGTGGCCTGGTGGCGATGGGCTATCTATATGCGCTGGCGCGCAATCTGTACGATAAATCAACCGCTATGCGCACACTGTTGCTGCTGGCCGTGTTACCGCTGAGTTTTGCCTCCGGCATGCTGATGACACCGGATGCGCCGCTGCTCGCTGCCTGGGCCGCTACGTTGTACTACATGGAGCGGGCGTTGGTGGCCGGTCGCAGCACAGCCTGGCTGGGCATGGGTATCGCATTCGGACTGGGCATACTGTCCAAATACACGCTGGGCCTCTTGGGTGTTGCAGCTTTGCTGTTTGTGATCCTGGATCCGACCGCACGCCGCTGGATGCGTCGTCCGCATCCGTATCTCGCGGCAGCACTGGCACTGCTGCTGTTTTCGCCAGTCATCATCTGGAACAGCGAGCATCAGTGGGTGTCGTTTCTGTTCCAGTCGCAGCGAGCCAAGGGGATAGGTGACCAATTCTCGTTGCACTACCTGTTTCTGCACATGCTGATACTGCTGACCCCTATGGGTTTACTTGCCGCGGTATTGGCACTGCTGCCAGGCAGCGATCACGATGACAGTCAACACGCATGTCGGCGCCGCCTGTTCGTGCGGGTGTTCACCGGTGTGCCGTTGGCAGTATTCTTCGGACTCAGTCTATTCGGTTCGCCGAAGTTTCATTGGACTAGTCCGGTATGGCTTATGGTGCTACCAACGGTGGCATGGATGATGGGGCAGGCCGGTGACCGGCGTGCGATCGCCAGCCGCTTGCGGGCAATCTGGAAGCCAACGATCATAGTCGCCATATTTTTTTACGCATTCGCATTGCATTATGCGGTGCTTGGGGTGCCAGGGGTTCCATACCCGGGTTTTACGAAACATTATTTCTGGCGTGAAGCAACGAGTGAAATCGAGCAAATTGCACAGGATGTTCGACGCCAGACCGGGCAGGAGCCGATTATTGTCGGTATGAGCAGATGGTCGGTTGCAAGCGCCCTGTCCTTCTATAACCATGGCGGAGAGAGAATGGAGATTCGCTCACGCAACGTGTTTGGGGATAAGAGTGCCATGTACGATTTTTGGTCCCCGCCGCCACCGCCGACGACTCGGCCAATCATTCTGGTGGGGATGGAGTACAAACATCTTGAACGTAATCGGGCAGGCAAGGACCTGGACCCGATGCTCTATCAGCCTGGTCCGATCCAGTATCGTGAGATCATGCGGGATAACAAGCCGTTGCGACGTGTCTATTACCGGATCGCGCAGGGGTATCTGGGCTACTAATTTTGCTCTCTCAATTTCGCTTTCCAAAGGTGCTGTAGAATATAGGTCCCTGCAGGAGGAGCTACGGGAACTAGCAGTTGAACAGGTGACAGAGCATAATTCCAACATATCGAAACAAATTTAATAATGATCAGTTACACCTTGATTATATTTGAGATTTATATCAACTAGATGACCTGTATTTCGTGAATAACTTACTGCGCGCACTAAATCCGGCAGGTTGCCAGCCAGCTTGCGAAAACCCGGCAGAACATCCTATGCGACAACAGCTTTCGCAAAGAACACCTCTACTCAGCGGCAATGATACTGCGGCCAAGCGGAGGGAGATACGTGCCTACTTCCACGCCACCTCCGACCGTTACGAGCAGCTTTTCGAGATGTTGCGCGGTGATGAAGCCTACTACAAGAAACCCATCTCGTTACGTCATCCACTAATCTTCTATCTGGGTCATACCGCAACTTTCTTTACCAATAAGCTGCTGCTTGCGGGATTGATCAAGGAACGGATTAACCCCAGGATGGAATCCATGTTCGCAGTCGGGGTTGATGAAATGAGCTGGGATGATCTCAACACCACTCACTATGATTGGCCTGCGGTCGAGGAAGTGCGCGCCTATCGCAATAGCGTGCGCAGCACTGTCGACCGGCTTATCAGCGAAATCCCCCTCACCTTGCCGATAGGCTGGGATAGTCCCTGGTGGACCATCCTGATGGCTATCGAACATGAGCTTATTCATCTGGAAACCTCTTCGGTGCTGATCCGGCAGCATGCGCTTGAATACGTCAAACTACATCCCAGCTGGGAACCCTGCCGCAAATCCGGGCCGGCGCCGCAAAACCAGCTTATCCCCGTGCCGGCGGGTACGGTGCGTCTCGGCAAAAGCAAGACTGATCCCGTCTACGGCTGGGACAACGAATATGGCAGTCACGTAGCGGAAATACCGGCTTTTCAGGCCAGCCGCTATCTGGTCAGCAACCAGGAATTCCTGGCTTTCGTCCAGGCAAACGGTTATGTCACGGAAGCTTGCTGGGAAGAGGAGGGCCGCGCCTGGCTAAGCCACGTGCGTGCCGAGCACCCCGCTTTCTGGGTCAGATATGGCTCCGGGTGGCGGCTGCGTTTAATGACTGAAGAAGTAGCCATGCCCTGGGATTGGCCGGTGGAGGTGAACTATCACGAGGCCAAAGCTTTCTGCAACTGGAAAGCGGCGGCATGCGGTCAACCGGTCAGGCTGCCGACAGAAGATGAATGGTACCGGTTGTACGACGTAGCCGGTTTGTCCGAAGTCCCGCGCACCTCAGCGGCAGCAGGCAATATTCATCTCGACTACTTCGCTTCCAGTTGTCCCGTTACCGAATTTCCACAGGGAGAGTTTTTCGATGTGGTCGGCAATGTTTGGCAATGGATGGAAACACCGACTTATCCATTTGCAGGCTTCGAGATCCACCCGCACTACGACGATTTCACCACGCCGACCTTCGATGATCGGCACAATCTCATCAAAGGTGGCTCCTGGATTTCATGCGGCAATGAGTCACTAAAGAGCGCCCGCTACGCCTTCCGCCGCCATTTCTTCCAGCATGCCGGGTTTCGCTACGTAATTGCCGCTACGCCCGCTGTCCAGCAGGGCTCGCACTACGAAACCGACAAGTTACTCTCGGAGTACGCTGAATTCCATTACGGCGACACGTATTTCGGCGTAGCCAATTTCCCGGCGGCACTGGCCGAACTGGCTATCGCCGCCATGCGCGGCAAACCGGCACACAAGGCGCTCGACCTGGGCTGCGCCTCGGGGCGCGCTACTTTCGAACTGGCACGGCATTTCGACCATGTCACCGGCATTGATTTTTCTGCCCGCTTCATCGGCCAGGGTGTGCAACTTGCCGAACAAGGGGTGCTGCGCTACACGCTGACGGATGAGGGTGAACTCGTTTTCTACAAGGAACGTACCCTGACCGGTCTTGGCTTTGAGGGCATCAAGCATAAAGTCGAGTTCTACCAAGGTGACGCATGCAACCTCAAGCCGCTGTTCTCAGGTTATGACCTTATTCTTGCAGCCAATCTGATTGATCGTCTGTATGACCCGGCCAAGCTTCTCACCACCATTCATACCCGGCTGAATCCCGGTGGCCTGCTGTTGATTGCTTCACCCTATACCTGGCTGAAGGAACACACCAAACGGGAAGCATGGATAGGCGGGTTCAAGCAGGATGGCGAAAGTTTCGGTACTCTGGATGGCCTGAAAGATATTCTTGGCAGTCATTTCAGGCTGGTTCAAGGGCCGCAGGAAGTACCCTTTGTCATCCGTGAAACCCGGCATAAATTCCAGCACACATTGTCGGAAGTGACAATCTGGGAGAGGATTGCTTGAGTTTCGATTTCGATTGCGACATTAGCCGCAGCGGAAGCGCCAGTCTTAAATATGACGGACGGCAGAACATGTTCGGGACGGCAGAAGTCATCCCGCTGTGGGTTGCCGATATGGATTTTGCCGCACCGCCAGCCGTAACCGAGGCACTTGCTGCACGCGCTGCCCACCCCGTCTATGGTTACACCATCTATCCGGATAGCCTGTACCAGGCACTGATACACTGGCTAAAACAACGCCACGACTGGGAGGTGCAGCGCGAATGGATCGTGATGTGCCCGGGGGTAGTGCCTACGCTGCACGCGGCGGTCATGGCTTATGCCGGGCCGAGCGGCTCGGTCATCGTGCAACCGCCAGTGTATTTCCCCTTTTTCTCCGCCGTCACCAGCACCGGCGGACAACTGCTACTAAACCCGTTGCGCCTGAAGAACGGTCGCTACACTATCGACTTTGATCACCTGGAGCAGTGCGCGGCGGGGGCGCAGCTGCTATTGCTGTGCTCTCCGCACAACCCGGTGGGCAGGGTATGGAGCAAATCCGAACTGGAGCGCCTGCTGCAAATCGCGGAAAAACACAATCTGGTCGTGTTTTCGGACGAGATCCACGCTGATCTGGTCTACCCTGAAAACAAACACTGCACACTCTCACTCCTGGCCGGGAATTCGCCCAACATCGTTACCGCTGTTGCACCCAGCAAGACTTTCAATATCCCCGGCCTGAATCTTTCTGCGCTCATCGTGCCAGACCAGGAGCGTCGCACGGCAATTGTCCAGGCATTCGACACGATGCACGTCAGCGCGTCCAATCCCTTCAGCATCGTCGCCTTCGAAGCTGCCTACCGGGAGGGAAAGGGCTGGCTGGATGAGCTACTGGTCTACCTGCGGGATACGCGGGATTTCGTCGGGGAATATCTGACTGCCCATCTCCCGGAAATCCGGCTTATCCAACCGGAAGGCACCTACTTGCTATGGCTGGATTGCCGCGCACTGGGGATTGCATTGGGAAAAACCGATGCACAACTCAAACATTTCTTCGTGCATGAGGCCCATGTAGGCATGAGTCCCGGTGCTCTGTTCGGCGAGACTGGCAGCGGTTTCATGCGCATGAATATCGGTGCACCCCGTCATGTCATTGCGGCAGCCTTGGAAAATATAAAGAAAGCGCGATATGGGGCTTAATGAGAAGCGTATCGGGACTGGTTCCGGCACCATGGTGCCGATTCATGGCCAAGGCTTTACATTGACTGGGGCCGGGTGCCTCAGTATAATTCGCCTTCTTTTTGTCGGGGGTATAGCTCAGCTGGGAGAGCGCTTGCATGGCATGCAAGAGGTCAGCGGTTCGATCCCGCTTATCTCCACCAAATTCACAAAAATCCTTTAGTCCCCATCGTCTAGAGGCCTAGGACATCACCCTTTCACGGTGAGTACGCGGGTTCGAATCCCGCTGGGGACGCCATTTATGCGTAGAAAGAAGGGCGGCTTGTTTCAAGCCGCTTTTTTTTCATCTGACTCCGGCCGTACTGACTCAAACGAATTTCGGTCACAAGAACTTTGGTCATTATTTCCAGTGAAGCAGAAAAAGAAAATTCCATTACAACAGGCAATCGATAATTCCATGCAAGCCAGGTTTTCGGCAGATTGTCGCCATTGTCAGCGGCTGGCACGATTCCTGGACGAAGTGAAAGCTCGACATCCGGATTATTATGCCCGTCCTGTTCCGGCCTTTGGCGATACCACGCCCAAGCTTCTCATCATTGGCCTTGCCCCCGGCATGCATGGGGCAAATCGAACCGGCAGACCCTTTACCGGGGATCATGCGGGAATACTGCTATACCGGACGCTACATAAATTTGGCTTTGCCAGCCATGAGGAATCAGTTTCTGCAGATGACGGCTTGCAGCTCCCCGGATGCCGCATCACCAATGCAGTCAAATGCCTGCCGCCGGAGAACAAACCGGAGCCGGCCGAAATCCGTCAATGCAACAGCTATCTTGCGGCTGAAATTACAGATTTTGCTGCAGGCGGGGGGGCGGCGCTGCTTGCTCTGGGTACCGTCGCTCACCAGGCGGGATTGATGGCTTTGGGACTCAAACCCAGGGCTTATCCTTTTGCTCATGGTGCTGTTCACGCCTTGCCCAACGGTCTGACACTCTATGACAGTTATCATTGCAGCCGCTACAATACCCAGACCAAACGCCTGACCACCGAAACGTTCGAGATGGTGTTTACAAAAATTTGCGCCGATTTGGCGCTTACCTGAAAACTGGAGGAACTATGCCCTACGTCAATATCCGTATTGCCGGCTCTCTCAGCCGCGAGCAAAAGCAAAAGATTGCCGAAGAAATCACCGATACGCTGGAGCGTATTGCACGCAAACCAAAATCTTATACCTATATTGCTTTCGACGAATTGCCCAATGAAAACTGGGCTATCGCTGGCAAGCTGTTAGGCGAGGAGTAAGCTTTTTGCCGGTAGTACCTGTTTTCGACGCCAAGGCTTTTGCCTCAAACCTGCCCGCCCAACCGGGTGTTTATCGCATGTTGAATGCAGCAGGGCAGGTGATCTATGTCGGTAAGGCAATAAATCTAAAGAAACGCGTTTTATCCTATTTCCAGAAAACCGGTTTAGCCCCCCGCACCCAGTTGATGGTGTCCCAAATCACGGCGATCGAGACCACCGTCACCCGCTCCGAAGCCGAAGCATTGCTGCTTGAAAATAACTTAATTAAAACCTTAGCGCCGAAATACAACATACTGTTCAGGGACGATAAATCGTATCCATATGTTGTTCTGAGCGGGCATCATTTTCCACGCCTTGGCTTTTACCGGGGGGCATTGGACAAACAGCACCATTATTTTGGCCCCTTTCCCAATGCGGGGGTAGTAAGGGAGAGCATTCAGCTCCTGCAAAAGGTGTTCCGCATTCGCACTTGCGAGGACAGCGTCTTCAGCAACCGCACCCGGCCCTGCCTGTTATATCAGATCAAGCGTTGCAGCGGACCTTGTGTCCAGCTGATCGCTGAACCAGCTTATCGCGAGGATGCAAGAAACGCCGAGCTTTTTCTGCAGGGCAAGCAAACTGAAGTACTGGAAAGCATCGCCGGGAAGATGCAGCAGGCTGCCGAGCGCCTGGATTACGAGCAGGCTGCATTATTCCGCGACCAGATTCAGGCATTGCGCAAAATCCGGGAGAAACAGTTCGTTGACAGCGGCAGGGCGCTGGATGCTGATATCGTTGCCTGCGCTGTTCAGGATGGAGGTGGCGGGAAAATCTGTGTCAATCTTGCCATGGTGAGGGGAGGGCGCCACCTGGGGGACAAGAGTTTTTTCCCACAGAATGTGGAAGGATATGATCCAGCCGCCGCAGTGGAGGCTTTTCTCGCCCAGCATTATTCCAATCGTGGCGTGCCGCCAGTCATCATCGTCGGTGAAAAAATTCACCGGGAAGCATTGCAAATCCTGCTTAGCGAGCAATGCGGCCATAAGGTTGCGATCAGTCTCAATTCCATCAGCGAACGTCGCATCTGGCTGGAGATGGCGACAGAAAACGCGCGGCTGGCACTGAAACAAATGCTGGAACGGCAGATCAGTCAGGAAGAACGGTTGCAGGCCTTGCAACAAGCACTGGATATGGCTGGCCTGGCCCGCATCGAATGCTTTGACATCAGCCACACGCAAGGCGAGGCCACTGTCGCCTCCTGCGTGGTTTACGACAACTACTCCATGCGCAATGGCGAATACCGCCGCTATAACATCAGTGGCATCACGCCGGGGGACGACTACGCTGCCATGCGCGATGTTCTGTCACGGCGTTATCATAAAGTTGCCGAGGGGGAGGGCAGATTGCCCGATCTGATTTTGATAGACGGCGGCAAAGGACAGGTAAGCGTTGCCCAGGAAACACTGGTAGAACTCGGACTGAATGATGCTAATGTACTAGGGGTGGCGAAAGGCGAGGAACGCAAGCCCGGATTGGAACAATTGATCTTTCCAGGCATGAAAAAGCCGTTACAATTGCCCAAGGATCATCCCGGCTTGCATCTGATCCAGCAAATCCGCGACGAAGCGCATCGTTTTGCGATTCAAGGCCATCGAGCCAGGCGCGGTAAATCTCGCACCAGTTCGAGTCTGGAGCAAGTCAGCGGGATCGGCACGAAGCGCCGGCAGAATCTGCTGGCGCGGTTTGGTGGATTGAAAGGCGTGCTGACTGCGAGCATTGAAGAATTGCAACAGACCGAAGGCATTAGCCGTGCGCTGGCAGAAAAAATTTATAAGGAACTGCATTGAACCTTAATCCAGCGACTGAACGCCCCAGTTACATTTCAGCGGCATATTCCGCTCTCTATGCCTTTTAACCTGCCCAATATTCTCACCTGGTTGCGGATACTGGCGATCCCATTGTTCGTCGGGATTTTCTATTTCCCGCCCGCATGGTTGTCGTACTCTGACCAGAATTTGATCGCCACTATTATCTTTGCCGGTGCAGCCATTACCGATTGGCTGGATGGCTATCTGGCCCGGGTACTGAACCAGACCTCGGCTTTCGGCGCATTTCTTGACCCAGTGGCGGACAAGCTGATGGTGGCAGCGGCGCTGGTTGTACTGGTGCAACTGGAGCGGCTCGATGCACTCGTCGCCTTTATCATCATTGGCCGTGAAATCACCATTTCAGCTCTGCGCGAGTGGATGGCACAGATCGGAAAAAGCAAAAGCGTAGGGGTCTCCTTTATGGGGAAAATAAAAACTGCATCGCAAATGATAGCCATCCCGTTACTGCTGTATCATGACAAAGTTGACGAAGGTTTCAACCCGCAGGAAGTGGGGACATGGCTGATCTATCTGGCAGCCGTACTGACGCTGTGGTCCATGGTGTATTACCTGAAGGTTGCAATTCCACAGGCGTTGAAGCATAGCTGAGACTATTCTGAAACCGTGTCGTTACGTGGCTTTTCTTGACAAAAACAGCAGCATCTCTATAATCCCTGCTTTGTTTTCGAGGTGTCTCCAGAAATACCGGGATGCCTCATTTGCGGGAATAGCTCAGTGGTAGAGCACAACCTTGCCAAGGTTGGGGTCGCGAGTTCGAGCCTCGTTTCCCGCTCCAACTTCCAGGGAAAATGGATCTTTTAGCATGAGACCCCACGCACACAGCTTGCGTGATTTTTGCTGAAAAATCTGTTTTCCTTTTTTAGTTTTTGCTATAGCGTTGTAACGCAGCCTGTTTGCTGGTTGCACAACAACGGCGGGGTGGCAGAGTGGTCATGCAGCGGCCTGCAAAGCCGTGAACGCCGGTTCGATTCCGACCCCCGCCTCCAATTCAGTATCCTGACCCATCCGGTAATGTCCGGAAAACCAAGTGAATACGCGAGGTTAGGGTGAGTCGATAGTCCAATGCAGTGTGGTAACCGCATCGAGATCAGCGGCTGCTATCAGGAAATATGAACTTCCGTTCCCGACACTAACCAGCCGTTCGAGGCTCAATGGTAACAGGATACCAAGATATTTTTTCTGGCAGTAGAGAGATATTGCTGTTAGATTTGGGCTTGATGTATTTATAGCCCCTTCCCTCCGTGTTATCGTCACGGCATACCGCTCAAGAACTACCTCAAGTCTGAAGAAATATGAAAAGAGAAGTTGAACGTGAAAGGGAGATTCCTGCATTTTCAATTAGCATCGGGGAGTTGGAGGTTCTTTGGGATCGGCTGACTGTCCTCTTTGAGAACCCTGAAAAGATCTATGGCCTAATTAATATTAGGCTTCCTGCCGAAACGTTAGAATTCAAAAATATCGAAGAACTCAAACAATATTCTGCCATTAAGGGAGGAATAACTAATTTTTCACTTACGCTAATATCCGGTGTAAGTAGTCGACGAATCTCGATTCGGTCAGAACGCTTTTTCAAGTCACGAGCTATTGTGCAAACGACAGCCGATAACGAAGCATGGTGTGCAGGAGCAATTGAAACAGTCTACTCCTTTCTACAGTCTCACAAGATGTGGTACCACTGGTTTGTGTCAGCACCAACTGGTTTGATACTTGTCTTTCTTTCCATTTTTCCATTTATTGCTTGGGAACTCTCCCCTGAAAAGTTTCCCGTAGAGAGAATTACATATGTAGGGTGGCTACTTGCTGTGATAGCGATTGGCATTCTCCACGTATATAAGGAAAATTTGTTTCCTGCTGCCGTACTTCGCATAACAGAAGATAAAAATTTCATTCGTAAATATAGCGGAGAATTGAGCCTGGCACTTGCTGTACTTTCCGTAGTGCTTACCCTATTAGGATGGTATCTCGGAATGTAACGATAATCCAGTTACTTGATTTGTCCGAACCAGCGAGCTAGTCATTACTTGAACACTCAGTTGAATGACCGCTTTTGGCACAACTGAGACCTACAGCGCATGGCCACCATTGCTGGTTGATTAATTGAGTTGAATGAGAGTATGCTGGTCACCGTATGTGAGCGGCGGAGAAGCTTATGAATATCAATATGAACACGAGCGCATCCCTGGCACAAAACACCAGCGACGTAATCGGGCTGACCGTGCTCAAAAAGGCAATCAACATCGAAGCACAGAACGCAATGGCATTAATCAACACCATTCCTCAACCGCCCCAGCAAGGTGCCGCCAACCTGTCGCCATACTTGGGACAGAACATTAACACTATCGCATGACATAGCCGTTTTGTATTTGGCGCATGCCTGTTGTTTTCCTGAAATGACCATCGAATCCATCCCTAAATTTACCGGCCCGGCAGCCAAGCTGTGGGCAGCTATTCCCAGCCACAGCAAGAAGCTACTGCTCGCTAATGTCTGGTGCGGGAAATGCCGTCATGAAGTAACCATCATCAATTTCTCAGGGGCAGTCAAAGCAGGCGACTTGCTGCTGGTCGGTTTATGTTCGGAGTGCCATGGTGATGTGGCGCGAGTGATCGAGATGAGCTGACTGGCCACGTCCGTGGCGCGGTAAAACAGCGGGTGAAGCTTCTGGCGCGCACTGAATATCGACCACTCGTACTCAAAAAGAATTGACCAGACTGATGATACTCAGAAAGCCCATCTCTACTCATTCCCAATCCGCCCAGCAAATCCTGCGCGATGTTTTCGGCTACGGGGCCTTTCGTGGCGCGCAGCAGGCCATCGTTGAGCATGTCGCGGCGGGGGGCGATTCATTGGTGCTGATGCCGACCGGCGGCGGCAAGTCGTTGTGCTACCAGATTCCTGCCTTGCTGCGGCGCGGAGTCGGCATCGTGGTGTCACCGCTGATCGCGCTGATGCAGGATCAGGTGGATGCGCTCAAGCAGCTTGGTGTGAAAGCCGCTTTCCTGAACTCCAGCCTGGATGCCACTGCGGCGCGTGAGGTGTCAGGGTGTTTGCTGCGCGGCGAGCTGAAGTTGCTGTATGTCGCGCCCGAGCGCCTGATGATGGAGAGTTTTCTTGATCTGCTGGAGCGGTTGCAAGAGAGCAGCGGGCTGGCCCTGTTCGCCATAGACGAGGCGCATTGCGTGTCTCAGTGGGGGCACGATTTCCGTCCTGAATATCGCGAGCTGACCGTGTTGCACGAGCGCTTTCCCAATGTGCCACGCATTGCGCTGACAGCCACGGCAGATGCGCCGACGCGGCGCGAGATCGTCGAGCGGCTGGCGCTGGAACAGGCGCAGCAATCCGTCTCCAGCTTCGATCGCCCCAACATCCGCTACCACGTCACGCAGAAGGCCAACGCGCGCCAGCAGTTGCAGGCCTTTCTCGAAGCCGAGCATCCAAACGATGCGGGCATAGTGTATTGCCTGTCGCGCAAGAAAGTTGAAGAGACGGCAACGTGGCTCAAGGGCCAGGGCTGGGACGCATTGCCCTATCACGCTGGACTCGACGCCGCCACTCGTAACATAAACCAGAAAAGATTCCTGCGCGAGGAGGGCGTCATTATTGTCGCGACCGTCGCGTTCGGTATGGGTATAGACAAACCCAACGTGCGCTTCGTCGCGCATCTCGACTTGCCCAAGAGCATGGAAGGCTACTACCAGGAAACCGGGCGCGCCGGACGCGACGGCCTGCCTGCGAATGCGTGGATGGTTTACGGCCTGGGCGATGTGGTCTCCATGCGCCAAATGCTGCTTTCGAGCGATGCACCCGAGGAGCGCAAGCGGGTGGAACTGCAAAAACTCGATGCGCTGCTAGACTTCTGCGAATCCACCGCCTGCCGCCACCAGATACTGTTGCGCTACTTTGGCGAAGAACTTCCCGGCAATTGCGACCAGTGCGACAACTGCCTTACACCGGTGGATACTTGGGATGCGACACAGGCGGCGCAGATGGCGCTGTCCTGCGTCTATCGCACCGGCCAGCGCTTCGGCGTCGCCCATCTGATCGACGTGCTGCTCGGCAAGTCCACCGCGAAAGTGGAACAATTCCACCACCAGCAACTCAGCACCTTCGGCATCGGCAAGGAATTGGCACAAGCGCTATGGGGCAGCGTCTTTCGCCAATTGGTGGCGGCCGGTTTGCTCACTGTGGATATGGAATCTTATGGCGGGCTGAAGCTTGCCGAAACTGCCCGCCCGGTATTGCGTGGCGAACAACCTGTATGGCTAAGGCGCGATGCCGAACTGGCCAAACGCAAAACCAGTAAAGCCGAACGCAGTTCTCGCCGACGTGAAATCTTCGCCGGGGCCAGCGGAGACCCACTGTGGCAGGCGCTCAAAGCCAAACGCCTGGAACTCGCCCGCGAACAAGGCGTGCCACCCTATGTGATTTTTCACGATAGTACCTTGCTGGAAATTCTCAATCGCCGCCCCGGCAGCTTGACAGAGCTGGGGCAGATTAGTGGTGTGGGGCGGGCCAAGCTGGCAAGGTATGGAGATGCGTTTTTGCGGGTGGTGGAGGATGTGAGGGATGGAGTTTAGAGCCCCTCTCCGGTGACCGGCTGTTGTGACGACCTGGAGTAGGCGTTAATCCTCGAAATCCGTAGCTCCAGAGTGGAAATCCGGTAAAATAAACTTGGGGCGAAAGTTTGTAACTTGCAGGAGTATCGAAGCTGCATCCGTGATAGCTATGGTTGGTGGCAATGGTGAAATGCAGTGAATTCGGGGCTTTCAGGCAACAATGTGGATGTGACCCTCTCCGTAGCCCCAATCGCCCGGATGGTGAAATTGGTAGACACAAGGGACTTAAAATCCCTCGGCTGGAAACGGCTGTGCCGGTTCGACTCCGGCTCCGGGCACCATCAGATAGTTTTATACAATCCAAAGAAGTCCGATAAACCCGCATGAATAAACGCTTATTGGTTTTTTGTTGTCCAACGCAATGCAGTAACATTTGCAGTAACTCGGTTTATTTATTCTGGTAGGAGCAGTAGATCACCAGATTGCATCGAAAAATATGACATCTAGAGCAGGAACTGGAATGACGTAGCGCAGAGATCAACGCTCTGGAGATCAGGGCAGATTTTTACCGGCGACAGGTGGCACTCGAGAGCCGGTTCGGAATGATGTTAGAACGTACAGTATTGGATGTTGATTGACATCAGGGTAGACCGTTGCGAAGATAAAGTTGCTTGCTTTGCGAATGGCGGCGGGATCAGCGTTGTGTTTATTGGGTATACATAGCGCGGATAGGCGAAGGAGCGGAAAAACATCGCATTCTACGTCAGATCACCATCGGTGTAACAACGCCCTGATGCTCACTACTTCCCTTTATCCAGGTGTGCAACTTTGAGCCTTGTCTGGGAGCGATAACTGTTGGGGTCCATGCGGTGTAAATTGAGCTTCTGATGGATCGCCCTTGGCGTAACTCCCAAAGACTTCGCTATCTTGCTGACATTGCCCTGGAAACGGGTAAGCGCCTCCTTGAGGATTAGCGTCTCCACCTGTTCAGCGGCCCGCTGTTTCGCCTCCTTGAGGGACAGGTCAACAGGTTGCTCAACGCTCGCCGCTACCGCGCCACTGGTTTGAGGAAGCAGCAACTGGGTCATAATCGGGCCGGGTGAGAACAGGAATGAGCGCTCTAGAACGTTCTCCAACTCACGCACGTTGCCAGGCCAATCGTGCTGCATCACCCGCGCTATTGCGGACTTGCTTAATGCTTTGATGACTTTGTTGTACTTAGCAGAGAGTTGCGCAAGGATGTGATTGACGAGTGGCAAAAGATCCTCGCGCCGTTCGCGTAGCGGTGGGAGAATGATGGGCACCACGTTTATCCGGTAGTAGAGATCTATCCGGAAAGTACCCTCGGCAATGAACTTGTCTAGCCGCGTACTGGCTGCGGCGATCACCCGAACATTCGTCGATAGGCGCTGCTTCCCACCCACTCGCTCGAACTCACCGCCCTGGAGCACCCGCAAAAGACGCGCTTGGGCGGCGAGCGGCAATGAATCGATCTCGTCAAGAAATAGGCTTCCGCCTTCTGCCTGCTCAAATAGGCCGTGATGGACTTCGTAAGCGCCGGTAAACGCACCGCGCTCATGTCCAAATAGTGTAGTTTCAACTAAATTTTCGGGTATTGCGCCGCAGTTCACTGCGACGAAATTCCTGTTCCAGCGTTCACTCATGGCGTGGATGCGACGGGCAATGACCTCTTTACCCACTCCGGTCTCACCGGTAATTAGCACGGTCGCTGTAGTCGGCGCCACTACCTTTACTATCTCCAGAGCATTGAGCATGGCCGGGGACTTCGCCACGATGGAGGGGGTGCTAGTATCTTCGGGTTCGCTACTATCACACCATGTTTTCCGGTCGTGCATATCTCTAGTGATGTGAGCTTTGACCGTAGTCGCTCGACCGCGGATGACCCCTTGTTCCCGATGATATTCATCTCCTTCAAAGGAGGCGGCTTTCTTGGGGTCAGTATAAATGCGCGCCTCGCACATCCCGTTTCCCACCGCAATGCGTTTGTCCAGGATTACTTTCGCATAACCGAAGTTACGTGCTGCAATCCCGCCGAATACACTGGAGGTCATCTTGCACAGTTCCGGGGCCTGCATAACGGCCTCCCCGAAGGGACAGCGCGTGTTAACCACGCGCACCATACCCGGTTCGCTGGATGTACGGGAAAAATTTCCGCCAATCTTATTCTTGATCTCCACAATCATGTCTGCGTACTTGTCATGATCCAATGATCCATTTTGCTCAGACTCTTGGCGGTACGCAGCCTCAAAACAGCCGCTCGCGGTGAGGCCGAGTTGCTCGATGTAATTTAGACGATCATTATCTTTACCTCCCTTCATCTTTGCGCTGACCTCGATGCTCTGGGCAACAAAGGTTTGCAAAAACAGGATGGGATTAAGATGAGAAAAAAGCTTATCGGGCACAGTCGTTCTCCTCGGCTTTAATAGCTATAATTATAGCTTGCCCTTGTTTGTAGTGGTCAAGCAATCTAGGATATCATGATAGGTGGCATTGCTGCGCTCTGCGTTTCGTCATTATAAACTTCTCCATAAGTGAATAATTCCACTTATCGGAGTGTCTGTGCAAGCTGACCACTACGGTTATATTTAGTGAAGTTATCAAGGTTGCTGACTCTCTTCTCACTTCAAACTCGGGCTTGCTCAAATCCGACACCGCTATCGCAAGTCGCCACCGTTCCCTGCTGGACTTGGCCACCCCCAAAGTTCCACGATAGCGATCCGCATGGGTTACACCAAAATTGATTGCGCCTAAGAATGTTGGTGACTCCCACATCCGCATCCCGGTCCGTGAGCGTGTTGTTCCTGCCCTGGTTTCGGCTGGAGCGAGCGCATCGCCAGATCACGACCACGCGCCATGTTGCCATGCATCGCGGGGGCCGAGAGGATCACTTTCTCGGTCGCGCCACCGCACAAAGAGCAGTCTGGGCTGGGCGCGTTAATCGCATGTAGTGCTTCGAATTGCAGCTTGCATCGTGTACATAGATAATCATAAGTTGGCATTTTGAACCACCGTCCGTTGTGTTAACGCGTTTCTCAGAAACACTCAAGACATGGACGCCTGATGTTTCACCAAGCGCCCACGTTTCCATGTCTTTCTCTTGGACTTAGCTCCAACGCGGCGGTTGCTTCCCCTTGACGCCGAATTGGGCTAAGGTGACGTCGGTCCTTGCCCGTTTTTCAGGGTCTCGGGTCGGCGCTCTCAACCGACGCGTCTCGACCTCCCAGATCCAGCCGCTGATGGCCACATCCTTGGGAATGAGGGGATGATTTTTGAATGTCTCTATTGTCTTCATGCAGGTTTCGTCCACGTCATCCATCATTCCGATCCACTTGGCGAATGCGCCTTTCCCCAGCTTCAACTCTGGCAGCGTCGGGTCCAACACGATATTGTCCGTATCGATTCCCTTGTCGCGGAAAGACTTTTCCAAATCGGCCGCATTCGCCGACAGCATGCCACACTGCGTGTGCTGCACGATAACGATTTCCTTGGTGCCAAAGAAATTGCAAGTCAGCATCGCCGAGCGAATCGCATCATCAGTTACGATTCCCCCTGCATTTCGAAAACAGTGTGCATCACCATGCCCAGCCGGTGTATCTACGTGAATGCCGAGTGCTTCGTCTACCGGCAGGCGTTCATCCATACAGGCAAGTACCCATAATCTTAGATTGTTATGCCCAGCCGGTCCATGGCGGCGACGTGTTGCCCAGTGTTCGTATGCGGCAACATGGGTGTTCAGCTTCTCTTTGAGAGTTGTCAATTTAGTATCCTCGGTAAATGTCCACAAATATAGAACCCATGAGCAGCCTAACTTCTTTGCAAGCAGTCCAAGGGATTAGTAACGGGCGTTATACCCGCCACACATGATTAAGCAAGCTTCATGCCAGATAATAATAACTGTAAAAACAATAGGCTAAGTTTGTCCGCTCGTTCTCCATCGATTTCGATTTCCCGCTAAAAACAAGTTATGTGCATATAATGCATTGAAAAATAATAGCAATATATAAATGAAAAAATACTTCATAGTGGGAAGTGATATTGCTTAAAGTAGAGAAATTGGAATCTAGTATTCTAAATCGGCATCCAGATATTAATATCAGTATCGAATCTTGCCAGTGTCAAGATAACCACATCCCTTTTTATAGCGTATCCTGCGTGGCCATCTACTGATAACATGTTCGGGATACTCAGTATGCTGCTATACCCAACCTATTTTGTCCCAGCAACTTACTATCTTGAGAGAAGAAAGTTTCGTTAAAACCAGACATGATGATAAATATTTTTATTACAGCTTAGATAGCGTCGAAGTCGTAGAAATCATGGAGACGCTTGCCCAGCTATTTTGTGGTGAAGACTAAAATGGTTTCCGGAATACAAATTAACCAAACGGAAAAGAAAAATGAGCACCCCAAGCCAGACAATAAGTTCATCAGGATCAAAAAAATTTGATGTGGTAGTAATCGGTGGCGGGTCTGCGGGCATTGGGGTGAGCGCAAGTATTTTAAATCGTCAACCCAGCCTGGCACTTGCCATCATTGAACCTAGTGAACAACATTATTACCAGCCAGCCTGGACCCTTGTTGGAGGAGGCAGCTTTGATATAGCGAAGACCGTCAGGCCAACGTTGTCCGTCATCCCTCCAAATGCTAACTGGATCAAGCAGTCAGCAACAGAAATCGACCCAGATAACAGGCTCGTGAAGCTGGCTGATGGCACCAGCGTAGAATATGCGCAATTAATAGTATGTCCTGGGCTTCGCCTCGCATGGGAACGAATAGAAGGCCTGGAAGATGCCTTGGGGAAGAATGGAGTAACGTCTAATTACCGCTATGACCTGGCACCTTATACATGGTCTCTGGTGCAGAGTCTAAGCAAGGGCAAAGCCATCTTTACACAACCAGCCATGCCGATTAAATGCGCGGGCGCTCCACAGAAAGCGATGTATCTGTCATGCGACCACTGGCTGCGTTCAGGCGTACTCAATAATATCGAAGTCGAGTTTGATAATGCGGGTGGCGTTCTCTTTGGCGTGGGCACATTCGTTCCACCGCTAATGGAATACATCAAACGCTACAAGGTGGAGCTGGCCTTCAACTCGAACTTGGTCAAGGTAGACTGCCAAAACAAGATTGCGCACTTTGATGTGAAAGATGCTGATGGCGTAGTGACACGTCTGCAGAAGTCGTTTGATATGTTGCATGCTGTCCCTCCCCAGGTCCCACCGAACTTTATCAAAGAGAGTGCTCTGGGTGATGCGGCGGGATGGTGTGAAGTGGATCACGCGACGCTGCAGCATCCACGGCATGCGAATATCTTTGCATTAGGGGATGTATGTTCGGCGCCTAACGCTAAGACCGCTGCGGCAGCTCGCAAGCAGATTGTTGTTGTTGCCGAGAATCTTATTGCACAACGTGCTGGCAAAGCGTTGCCAAACCAATATGACGGGTATGGCTCATGTCCGCTGACTGTTGAAAGAGGCAAGGTGATTCTTGCTGAATTTGGATATGGCGGAAAATTACTTCCAACTTTTCCGTTAGATCCGACAAAAGCCAGAGGATCTGCTTGGTTCCTCAAAGCCAAGATGCTTCCTTGGATTTACTGGAACGGCATGTTGAAAGGCCGCGAATGGCTTGCACGGACTAGCATCAAGTAAACATGCTATCTATCGCTATTGCATGCCTAAAGAAAGTGTACGAATCAACCTGTAAATTGAAGTGATCTGTTGGGACCCCATCCTTTTTTATTCTGCCTGCCGGTGACGGTCACCCCACACCACTCGCTGATTGTTTATTGGTTTGCGCGCTTCTGGAAGTATTCGTCGTAGCGGAAAATATAATCCTTGTCTGCCAGCGGCAAGTGGCAGGCACGACAGGTTGTAGTATCATCCGGCGCTTTTGTTTTCGCATCAGCCAGATAAATGGCGTAGATCCAATCGCCATTCTTCAGTTCCACCGGTGTGACGCTCTCACCCCAGCCAGCACCTTTTCCCATCACGGCTATTTTCAGTAACTCACCTTTGACGAACTTGCCATCGGAGTTTTTAAGCGGCGAGCCATCGGCCGCTTCCCGTGCCTTGTAAATTTCCATCACAGAGACGGTGCCATTTGGGAAAGCCTCCCCTACTTGCGTGCGATGTCCGAGTGGATTGATATAGATTTCGCGGACTTGTTTGACCTCGGGACGCTGTACTTCGGACAAGAACTTGGGCCAGCTTTTGTAGTCTGCAGGCACCGGCAACTCGCCATCCTTGAATTTATTGGCTAGCGGTGCCGGAGGCACCTGCGCGCAGCCAACCAGCGCTGTGGCCAATACCGTGGCTGCGATAATGGACATGATGCGATTCATATTGCTTCTTCCTCCTGTTGTCATGCGACGCCGGCTTATTCGCCGTGAGTCGCTATGGTTGATAGTCTGATCGAATTTGTGAGCGACGGTAAGTAATTCATGAGTAATTCATAATTCACATGTGGTGATTACTTCGCGTCATGCTAGCGCCGGAATGGAGTTGTTGCAAGGGCTATTGAATGGTCAGGCCGGTTGGGAACTGATAGGAGCGCCAATACAATCAGGATAAACACTTAAATACTCAAAAACGAATTCATACATTTTAGGGTATCATTATCCAGTCAATTCCTTTTTAGAATTGAGAGCCATCGCGCCGGTGTAACATCCGGTACAACTTTAGATCCGGAGCAAAAACATGCTGATCGGCGTGCCAAAAGAGATTGTGAATCACGAGTATCGCGTGGGCCTGACACCTTCCTCGGTGCGCGAATTGATTCACCAGGGCCACAAGGTGCTGGTTGAAACCAAAGCGGGTGCGGGCATCGGCTTGGACGATGCGGATTACAAGTCAGCAGGTGCAACCATCGCCAGGAATGCAGCCAAAATATTCGCTGCGGCCGACTTGATCGTGAAGGTAAAGGAGCCACAGCCTGACGAGTGCAGGATGCTGCGCCCGCAACAGATACTCTATACCTATTTGCATCTGGCCTCCGATCCAGCGCAGGCCAGAGGCCTGATTAGATCCGGCTGCAGCGCTATCGCCTACGAAACTGTGACCAATGCTCGCGGTGGACTGCCTTTGCTGGCACCAATGTCCGAGGTCGCTGGCCGCATGTCAGTGCAGATCGGCGCACATTATCTGGAAAAGGCCCAAGGCGGTGCAGGCATTCTGATCGGCGGTGTGCCAGGCGTGAAAGCGGCCAACGTGGTCGTGATCGGCGGCGGCATTGCGGGTACGCATGCGGTGCGCATTGCGCTTGGCATGGAAGCCATCGTCACCGTCATCGACAAAAACCCGGACCGTCTGCGCGCACTGGATGAACTGTTCGGTGCCGGTCTCAATACCATTTATTCGACGGTGGATTCGATCGAGCAATATGTGGTCAACGCCGATCTGGTGATCGGCGCGGTGCTGGTAGCAGGCGCTACGGCCCCCAAGCTGGTTACCCGCAAGATGATCAAGCGGATGCGTCCCGGTTCGGTCGTGATCGACATCGCCATCGATCAGGGTGGCTGTTTCGAGACCAGCCGCGCCACCACCCACGCTAACCCGGTCTATGTGGTGGATGGCATCACGCATTACTGCGTCGCGAATATGCCGGGCTCGGTTGCGCGCACTTCGACCTTCGCACTCAATAACGCCACACTGCCTTTTGCGGTGGCGCTGGCCAATAAGGGTGTCAGGCAGGCCTGTGTTGATGATCCGCACCTCATGAATGGTCTCAACATCCACGCCGGACAGATCACCTACCAGGCAGTGGCGAATGCCTTGAAGCTCAAATACACGCCAGCCCCAAAAGCGCTGGGTATCTGACTGTATGCTTGCCTCTATACACTCAGCATGCGCTGCGCTTCTCCTGCAGCACCCAGCAATCCGACTTTCTGATTCATCACCACATGCACCGGAATTTCGCTCATCATTGCGGAGTAGCGTCCCTTGCTGCAAAAAGCTTGCATGAAACCGCCTTCCCCAAGTTTGCCTATAATTTTTGGCGCGATGCCGCCAGCCACATACACGCCGCCACGACTTAACCCCGCCAGTGCCAGATTCCCGGCATAGGCGCCATAGATTTCAACAAACAGATCGAGCGCCTTTACTGCGATGGGATGCTTGCGGTTCAATGCGAGATCGGTCACCTGCGCTGCACCATCGCTGTCCATATTTGCTTTCACCAGACCAGAGCCTGTAGCCAGACCTGCCTGCAGAAAATTGAATATGTCTGTCAGGCCAGGTCCGGATAGCACCCGTTCAACCGACACATGGCCAAATTTTTTCCATAGATATTCGAGCAGACCGGCCTGCAATTCATTAGCGGGAGCGAAATCCATGTGACCCGCCTCAGTCGGCAGCGGCAGATACCGTTCTCCCTGCCAGGTGAGCCACGCCACACCCATGCCAGTACCCGCGCCCAGCGCCACGCGCACCCCCTGAGCCTGCGGCTTTCCCGGTTGTAACGTTACCAGATCGCTTTCGGATAAAGCTTCTATGCCCAGTGCCACGGCCTCAAAATCATTGATGAGTTTCACGCTGGGGATGGAAAACTCCGCTGCAATGGCGGCGACATCCATCAGCCACGGCAGATTGGTGAGCTTTGCCCGTTGCGCCACCACTGGTCCTGCCACAGCCAGGCAAGCAGCCGCCGGGCTACAATCCACATGGTTCATTCCGGCCTTTCCCAGAAAATCCCTGAGAACATCCGAAAAACCGGCGTAGGCCCGGCTGTCGTATTGCTGCTCGTAGCGCATCTGTAGCGCGCCGTCGTTCGATTGCAGTGCTTGCAATAAGGTCTTGGTGCCGCCGATGTCACCGCAAACAAAATATCTGTTCATAGACTGCTCCACCGTTGGGCTGGATCCTGGCGATAAAACAGAGCAAGCTGCTCGTACACTTCCGGGAAGTGTTGTTTTGTCGCCAGCGGCATTTCAAAAAATGCCTCACTCAATACCGCGAAAAATTCTGCCGGATCTTCGGCGGCATAAGGGTCGATGACGGTTTCTTCATCGGCATCCACCTGTCTGCAGAAATCTGCATAAGCCTTGCTGAACGCGTAGCTCCACGCTTGCTGGCTCATACCGGAATGCAACGCAGGACAGCCATTGGCATCGCCATTCAACATATCCAGTTTGTGGGCAAATTCATGTATCACGACGTTATATCCCGGCTCCGCGCCAGTGCCAGCGGCATCTTCCCACGACAGAATCACCGGCCCGGCTGGCCATGATTCTCCGCTCAACGGTTCGCGCGTGCGATGCACTATGCCGTCTTCGTCGGCGTATTCATAGTCGCGGATGAACTCGCCGGGATAGACAATGACCTCGACCCAGCCGCCGTAGTAATCCAAATCGAGATTCAGAATCAGGATACAGGCCTGTGCTGCGATTATCACGCGCATTGGTTCGGTGATCGCGAGGCCGCCAGCCCCATTGATTCGCTTGGCGTGAAGGAACAGCGTAACACTTTGGCGCAAGCGCGCAAGCTCATCCGGAGTCAGGCCGCGCAGAAATCGCAGCCGCTTCACCGCTCCTTGCCAGAGACCATCCGGCACCAGTTCATGGGCGAGAATGCGCTGCTGACGCCAGGTTTTCAGGTTCCAGGACATTGCGCTTCAGGCTCAGTCTTCGCCGGACTCCGTCGCCGGTTTGCTTTCCACTTGCGGCACATCCAGTTCGACCGCCTCAATCTTTGCAAAACGCTGGCTGATTTTGCGGCTGGAGATATGCACTTCCTCTACATCCTGATTGGCCAGGCGGATATGCTCGGCGAGCTTTTTCATGCGCTCGTCGAAGCGCCCGAAATCCTTGCCGAGTCCGGACAGCTCATGCTTGATGATATGCACCTGCTCGCGCGTTTCCACATCCTTCAGTACCGCGCGTGCAGTGTTCAGTACCGCCATCAGCGTAGTGGGGGAGACTATCCATACCCGTTTCTGCATGGCATAATCCACCACATCGGCAGTATAAGCATGGATTTCAGCGAACACCGCTTCCGCCGGAACGAACATCACTGCACCATCGCAGGTCTCAGGCGGCAGAATGTATTTGCCGGCGATATCGTCTATGTGCTTTTTCACATCCGCCCTGAACTGCTTTTGCGCCAGCGCCCGGTCGGCATCGTTCGCATCGCGATCAAACATGCGATGGTAATTTTCCAGCGGGAATTTTGAATCCACCGCCACCATGCCGGTGGGGGGCGGCAGATGCAACACACAATCGACGCGGCTGCCGTTGGAAAGCGTGTACTGCATTGCGTAAGCACCCGCAGGTAAAATATTGCGTACCAGCGCCTCCAACTGCACTTCGCCGAATGCGCCGCGCGAACGTTTGTCGCCGAGCAATTCCTGCAAGCTCATCATATTGGTAGTGAGGCCGTCTATTTTCTTCTGCGCCTCATCGATGGTCGCCAGCCGTGTCATTACATTGATGAAAGTATCGTTGGTTTTTTTGAATCCCTCATCGAGGCGTTCGGTAACTTTGCCGCTGATTTGATCGAGCCTCCCTTCCACCATGCTGCGCAACTGTTCGGAAGATTTACTCAGCATCTCGGATAGCCGGTCACCCTGCTTCGTCAACCCCTCATGCGCATCCTTGAGCATTTCGCGGTGCTTGTCTTCTATCAATTTGGCCTGTTGTGCCAACAAGTTACGTATCGTTGCCGAGAGCATGCCTAGCCTGATCACCAGAAAAGCCATGGCAAGCATAACGGCGGCAGAAATAACGAACGGCAGGATTTCAGGTCTCATGTTGCATAAGTATACTGTGGTTAATTTTCCGGGGGTGAATCACTTACAACTGTACGCTGGCAGCAGCTATCAGCGCCACTTTTTCTTTCCTACCCATCTGCTTGATTGCATACTCACGTTTGCTTGCTGTCGAGCGCGTATCCTGTTTCTCCTGGTAGACGAGAACCACCGGGCGCCGGGCACGCGTATAGTTGGCGGCCAACTCATCATTCGAATTATGCTCTGCCACGCGCCGCGCCACATCCCTGGCAATGCCGGTGTAGAGGCTGCCATCCGCACAACGCACCATGTAAACACTCCATGTATTCATCAGCTCAATGATTCAAGTTCAAGGTTCAACCGCGCCACTGCTGTTTTGTAGCGGCTGACGCAGCTTGGCCAGGCGCGCCAGCCCGAAGTGAATGAAGGCCAGCGCCGTCAGTGCCGGGGCAAGCAAATTCAGCAATGGCACAAATTGAAACAGGCTGGTCAGCAGTCCCAGACTCCACCATGACGATCGCTGCGTGGACAACAGGGCTTGCATTTCCTCGAGGCTGGCATGTTCCGCCAGCGCATCATATCGAAATAAACGCTGGTTCAGATACGTCGCGGCAATAAACGGAACCACCACACCTGCGCCGATTAACCACAACGGCAGAGTGATCACCCAGATGGCGCTAAAAATGCCGATGGCAACCAGGGCGTTAAGCAGGCTGCCACCCATGCTGCCACCGTTTTCGCGTTTAAGCTGCGGATAATCACGTTCGGCTACCAGACGAATCAGCGCGGACATGGCGAACAAAGCGGTAAGCACCAGCGCGGTAATGAAGACCAGTGGCACGAACAGCAGCAGATGTGCCATGGCCTGGATTGCATACGCAACCCAGCGCGGCTCCACGCCTTCGAGCCACATTTGAATGCCGATGGCAGTGAGGCCGCTGGCGATCCATCCTGAGAAGGTATCCCAGAAGCTCACACCCAGAACCAGCCACAGCAGAGTCGCGGCCAGAATCGGCCAGATCACGATCCACAATACCTGAAAGCGGAACAAGTCGCGAAACGCACGTAACAGTGCATCGAATATCGGGGTCATTCGTTCTCCTTTTCAGACGTGACGCAATGGCGTTAGCCGGGTGCTTGCCCCAGGTATTCCCGAAGCCGCTCGACTGGATAGCAGTAGCCGATAGCACCAAAAGGAATGCGGTTCAGCTTGTGGTGAAGTTCAACCAAGTCAACGCTTGCCAAGCCACCACCTTGTTCTACACGCAATCCGACATGAAACCGGATGTCGTTCATTGAGCCCAGCACGCTACGGTTACTGGAACGGGTGAAGCGGACTACGCGGCAGGCCTCCAGCATCTGCTCGATCTGCGTTTGAGGAAACTCGTCCCACATCAGTGCCTTGAACAGGCGCTGACCGAAGACCTCGTCCAACTGCTCGAATTCCGCTTTCTTCAGCCCCGGCACGAATACCGAGTACAAGGTTTTGTCGTGCGTGAACAGCACGCATTTACGCCGGTCGATCCGCAGCAGGTTGGCGTGCCAGCTCTCACCGGAGACAGATGGGTCAATGAGGCGATCCGGGATTTCCGCCAGCAGCTTCTGTGTGCAATGGATCAAGGATGGCATGGAGTTGAATTCACTTCTTGTAGCGGTTCAGTGGTTCGGAATTGCCTTTCATTCGGCGCAATACGTTCACCCTATTGATTCGTTTGTTTGCGATTGAGAAAATAATCCGAGCTGGACACTTTTAACGCAGCCTGTCTTATTTTATTTTCTTTTGCGACGGCGGCAAATAATTCTCTGCCGACACCACCTTCTTGCCCGTCTTGCCTTCCAGCTCCAGCCGCGCTTTCTTGGCGATGCTGCCGCCAGTCTTGGCTGCCGCCTCGTTCTCGCCCAGACCAGTAGCTTCCATGCTCTCGGCGATCTGGCGCGTGGAAAGTTCCGCCAGCGCGGTAAAGATCAGCTCCGCCTCACTCATGTGATCGCGCAGGTTTTGCGACTTCAAGCCCTTCATCGCCTTATGCGCTTTCACATCCACCTCGGCCCACTCCTGATGAATGATATTGGTGAGGATCGCGTATTCCTCGCCTTGCTTGATGTCGTGGTTCGCCCAATAATCGGTCAACTTGTTGCGCGTTTCCTGCCCGGTCATGCGTTGCTGTATCCACTTCTCGCTGCGTCCATACTTTTGCCAAGTCTCGCGGGCGCGGTCTAGCGAGAGTGCGGGGTCGGCCATTTCTTGCATCCGTTCATAGCCCGCCTTCGCCAGCCACAGTTTGATCGGCTCTGCCTTCGGGCTGGGGACAGACTGCACCAGCCGCAACAACGTCTCGGCGGTGGCGACGTCGGTAAGCCGCTGCTTGCCGTCATCAGCGGTCATTTTCAACTGGTAACAGTTTGTTACCAGTTCACTGCCCTCCTTGTCCAAGCGGCCTTTCAGTACCTTCCAATACTTTCTTGCCCCCTGATAGTCCGGCTGCTGGGTCAGCACCTGAATAATATCGATGACCGAAAACAGCCACGTCTCAGTGGCCTCGTCATACACGCGGCGGATTTCATGCTCTTCAAAGATGGCTGGCTGGGGTTTCATTGTCAGGACTCCTTGTTCATGAATGGCAGATCAAACTATTTCAGTCGGTTACATTTTGTTACCGACTCGCTCCCTTCCTTATCCAACTGGCCTTTGTACTTGCCGTAAGGCATGACGCGTGTAACCAGCAACCGCAAGTGTTCGTGGTTCATCCCGAGACCGGCTCTATTGATTCGTTCGTTTGCGATTAAGAAAACAATTCGAGCCTGCTACCTTAATTGCGAGCCTGGCACTTTTATTTCTTTGTGCTCGCGCAACTGAGCGGCAGTAAAACGCGCGCCGACCAAGTGGCCGCGTGCATATTCGGTTAAGGCAATGTTATTGCGCTTGGTATTCATCAATTACCAAACAGCTTGAGCAATGCATTAATAGTCGGCTCTTTGCTTTTACCTGCCTGCAAACATACCGGGCCAAAATTCGATGCATAGTGATCACGTTGCGTTGCATCATTATTCACCAATGGAGCGAACTGCTTTTTAAGCGTATGAGCATCACCAATTGCTGGTTTTCCGAGCAGCCGCAACATCATCGCTTCAAA
Organism: Nitrosomonadaceae bacterium; assembly: GCA_030646695.1. GTDB lineage: Bacteria > Pseudomonadota > Gammaproteobacteria > Burkholderiales > Nitrosomonadaceae > VFJL01. The sequence continues at coordinate 65,760 of JAUSLF010000012.1, read as the reverse complement.
GCATGGCTCAGACTTGAGCACCTGAATTTTCTTCGTTCTCGCCAGTTTTTGTGTTTTTGCATTCCAATCTGAGTCCGTATCCAGCAATGCGGCAACTGCATCGTAATCAACATTGGCAATCTGCCTAGCAGTCCAGTTGATTACATGCAGCGCGCCCTTGCCACGCGCATTCTTGATAGTCACCGAAAGCCCACAACCACGAGGCACATAAAGATGCTTGAGATGATTCAGAAACGCCACTTCATGGCGCCCCTCACCCACGATCAGCAAAGTACGCTGCGCTTTCCAGATGGCCATATCCAGGTTGATCAGAAAACGGGTACGGCGCCGTAAGCGCCCGCCATGTATTTGGCGTAAAAGTTGTCATCATTGCGGATACCTTCCACCGCATCCATACGACTGGCCGTGCTTTCGCAATCCTCATCCTTTTGCACCAGCATCACCTGCGATTTATGCACAAGATTCAACACCTCAATGGCGTGACAGGTGAACAAAAGCTGCGCCTGATGCGGGTTGGTCGATGGGTTGGCAAACAGATCGAGTATTGGTTCCAGCATGTGTGGATGCAGATCATTTTCGAATTCGTCGATAACCGCCAAGCCGCCAATTTCCAATGTTTGCAGCAGCCGTGACAACAGTACGAACGCACCTTGAGTGCCACTTGATTCAAGCGCGAATGGCAATTGAAACTCGGTCGTCTTATTTCTATGCTTGCCAAAAGGCACCCACACTTTCTGGCTGGGTTCCTGAGGATTATTAACCGCCACCTCCAGCAACTCGACACCAGATAGACCCAAATCCCATGCAGATAGCAATTGCTCCATCCGATTGCGCTGATCAGGGTGAGCAGAAAAATGTTGCGCTGCATTCTGCACATCCTGATTACCCATAGGCACACGGCCAAAGACATTTACGTTGCTATTCACATAGGGAGCCGTCATACGCATAGCCAGTGGCACGCCAAATTGCGCGGCCCATGATATGAGCGAAACGTTCGGGCGCACCTTGCGTGCTTCCTGCGGCGCCAAACCAAAATCCTGTTGCTTGACCACATAAGCATTGTTTACAGCATCCCAGTCGCGGATGAAAACATAACCAAACCGTTCACGCTTCTGGTAAAGCGCTTCATGCAGCACTCGCTCCGGTGTACAACGCAACACATAGCGCCACAGCTTGCCGTCAAAATCTACCGTACACTCTAACTCGCTCGGCTCATTGCTGGCGGCGGCGTGAGGCGCAACAGGGATACCGGCATCGGGCGGGCTTTGGAATGATTGTGCGATGAACCAACTGATAAATGCCATCGGTTTCAACAGCGCAGTTTTGCCGCTGCCATTGGGGCCAACCACCGCCATCAACTTGGATAGCCGCTCGCCCGTAGGAGCATCAGTCATCCAGTCCGTCAGCGCCACTTTGCGACTGATGGTTAGATCGACTTCGACACTCTCACGGAATGATTGGAAATTGGAAAATGCGTAGCTATGTAGCATATAATCCACCATTAAATATATTTATCAACAAAGATTCGTTGATTATACATATTAATGTAATTTTGGCAACGCCATAGAACGTAGCCGAAATCTCAGTTCATGCCAACACCGCCGCAATTTCCACCACCGAAAACTACCAGGTTTCAGTCGCCTCGTCATACACGCGGCGGATTTCATGTTCTTCAAAGATGGCTGGCTGGGGTTTCATTGTCAGGACTCCTTGTTCATGGATGGCAGATTAAACTATTTCAGTCGGTTACATTTTGTTACCGACTCGCTCCCTTCCTTGTCCAACTGCCTTGGTACTTGCTGTAAGGCATGACGCAACCGCAAATGTTCGCGGTTCATCCCGAGACCGGTTCTATTGATTCGTTCGTTTGCGGTTGAAAAAACAATTCGAGCTTGGCATCTTTATTTTTTGTTAAACGCAAACGGTGTTTCGCACTTCTTACAGACTGGATATTTCAGAGGTTCAGGCTTCATGAAACGCTTGTTGCCACAACTCGGGCAGGCGAACTGGTCCCGAAAAAATCTGAATTCTTCCCAGCGAGTTTTCTCATCCCCAACCGAGGCACCCTCGTTTGGGTTGTCCGAGAAGTGGCTCCCGAAGTTTTCAACATCGCCTTTCTGGAGGCTCGCCAGGAAAGGGTTAGCAATGCCAGGTACCTCGGGCGGAGTAATTCCCACATTTTTAAGGAACGAGGCCAATGCCCCCGCGAGTTCACTGCGGTCATACTTATAAGGACGCTCGATAGCTCGGATGACCACTTTGACTTTGAAGTCCCGGCAGATATCGAGAAGCCATTCTTCCTCTGCCTGCCGTATCTCGTTGGCCGCACTCTCGCCTGCGACCAGCTTTGCCTGGATAACCTCATCCGGCGTCCGGTGGTCGTGAAAGCTCGGCCCGAAGTCTGGCTTAATCTCGATGATGCGACGGAAGTTCCAGACGTTCTGCGGCAGATGGTCCTGGAGCAACAAGAAGAAGCGCTCGTCATGGGTCACGAGGATGATCTGAAAATCACCAAAGTGTTTGGCGAGCATGGCGGCGATGTTCTTCCGATGATCGGCGTCATAAGAGGTGACAACATCGTCCAGGACAATGATAGGCACCTTCGTGTTGAAGAAGCTGACAGCGGAAAGACGAAGGCTCAACGCCAAGGTATGAATCTGTGAGTCACTAAGATACCCGCTCGGGACCACGCCCTTGCGGTTGGAGGAGAAGTCGATTAGCAGTTGGATACGCTGCTGATTGGTGTCATCCTCGTCAGGAAGTTTCAAATGGATGGGCGGAGCGTCTACGTCTCCGCCTTGAATCTCCTTGTAAAGGATATTCACATGGTCCTTTAGCTTGCCCATGATCTTCTGTGTGTGTTCCACGATGGCCTTGTTGATGGCCAAGGCCTGTTGATTGAGTTGCTCATGGAGCTTGGTGAGTTCGGCTTTGGTCCTGTCAATCCGACCCAGATTGCTCCTCAGTTTAATCAGATCATCGGCGATTTTTAGGGCGTTAGCGTAGGTATGCTCGCCCTGCTTCGCCTCGATGCGCTTCTTCTCACCGGAAATGGCCTCATGCAAGGCTTTTAATTCGACTATAGTATCGGCACTATCGAGGGCGCCATCGCCCGCTTTCCAAGTAGCCAAGGCCAGTTGGTAGGTTTCTATGCTTTTGATTTTGTCGGCGTAGCCTGTGTCATTGAAGCTGGATGTCAGTGCCTTTAGGCTTTGAATCAATGAGAGGAAGGCTTGGGCAAGGCTGTCTTTACTGATCTTGAGGATCGCCTCAGCGTTCCGGTAATCCGTGAGATCGCTGAGATTGGCGTCCAGCTTTACTCGAATGTCATGCCGTGATCCATGCGGGGTGGCCGGAAATTTCGTGTCGCAAACCGGGCAAGCATCCAGGTCAACATCATTGTTTTCGAAGACCGCTTTTGCCGCCGTCCACACCTCGTTAAAAACCGTCTGACTTGCTTTGGCACGTTCTTCGGCCTCCTTAGAGACAGCAGCAGCATGGGTGGTCACGGCTGCCCCAAACTCCACAATGGCCCCAGTGGGTTTCTCGTCCTCTTCCGCGGGATACCGATAAAGTGTTTCGGTCTGGGTCAGGAATCGTTTCAACGAAGCGAGTCCTAGGCTCTCTTCCTCAGACTCTTTCCGCTTCTTAAGCACCTGGTAGCCTGTATCGGTTTCAGAAATAGTCGCAAGGGTCAGCATCTTGTCGAGCTTCGCCACTATCTCGTCATTGAGCCATTTGCAAACAGCAGCTTCATCCCACACTTTCACGGTATTTCCCGTAGCGCGGGCAAGGTCCTGCAACCGTTCGTGACGCTCCGTCGTGGACTCAGCCTTTACCTTCATTTGCCTGCGCAGGGCGCGCAAGTTCTTCTGAATGTCGATCAAAGGATCAAGGCCAAACCAGGCGGCTATCTCCTTGTATCGATCCTCCGATGTTTGCTGCTCAACAAAACCCCGAAGCTCATGCCCTCGGATCACAAACGGGAGAGTGCGATTTTCCAGAACCCGCTGAGCCGCCGCAGGAATCGAGCTTCCTTGGGGTATCACAGCGCGCTTGTCACCAAACTTGTCTGTTCCTTCACGGAACGAAAAGTGGACTTCGCTCGGCACACCCTTTGTTTGGGCATTGACATGTTCCAATGCTCTCCGTCCTGCACGCTCAGTGGCCCGTATACCGAGGCGTTCAAGAGTTGCATCTTCTGAGAAATAAAATTCAAACGCATCTACCAAGCTGGACTTACCCTTGGCGTTGGGCGCGAAAATAGCAAGGCTAAGGGGCGTCTTGTCCCGGCAAAGATGAAAGGTTTGCCGTTGAAGGTAAGCCCGAAATCCTACGAGATGAAACGACTCAATTGTTATTTTGGTCATTGACAGACGCCTCCGCTCGTTTGACCGCCAGATTCTCGATTGCCTTCACGGCATTGGCAACCGCAGTAGCGGCAGGGTTCATCGTCAAAATCTTCTCGGAGAGAATATCGAGCAACTCAACGTCCGTATCCTTGGCCTCCCGGATGGCGTCGGTCACTTTAGAAATCAACTCTGACTGTGTCGGCAGTTCGTTCGCTGCCGTTCGGGCCGATTGTTCTACCTTCTCAATATCATTAACCATGTGCGGCGATCCTTCTTCGTTGCATTCATCCCACACTCACCGGCACAAGCACCATCGTGTCGTTACCGAAGATATCGATCACTTTCACGGCGACGGTGTAGCGGCCCGCTTTGGTGTAGGTGTGGGGCGCGGAGATGAATTCCAGGTCGCGGTTTTTGCGCGTGCGGAAGCTTTGCCATTCGTTTTCGAAGATGTAGCTGCCAGTCCAGCGCTCTTCGAACTCCAGCTCATCATCCCCGCTACCGTCACTCCCGCGCACGCGGGAGTCTAGGGTTTTGTCGGTGTTCTGGATTCCCGCCTTCGCGGGAATGACGGAATTAACACCCATGTCGCGAGCCACCTTAATGATTTCCTTGCGGCTCATGTAGTCGAAGTCCACGGCCCAGTAGTCCACCCAGTCGGTCCAGAGTTTGGTAAGCGTGTCGCGCGTGATGACGCCGTCCTTGTCTTTGCTCACTTTGATGAGTTGACCCTGTTCGCACACGACTTCGCTTTTGCCATCTTTGAGGCTCGCGGCGGCGGCTTCTGCTGCACCTTGCGTGTAGTAAACGGAGAAGTCGGTCAATTCGATCTGGAGCGTGAATTTGTCTTTCGGGTGCCCGGCCATATGTTTTGCGGACTTGTGGTAGCGCGGCGTGGCCTCGATGAAGCTGATGTCGAAAAAAACTACTTGTCCTTTTTCTACCGCGCGCTTGTCGAATACTTCGGGAGGAATCTGCTTCGGCACAAGGTCAATACCTTTTTGTTTCGCCTCTTCAAGCACTGCGGGGAACAAGCCCATCTCGAACTCGAAGGCGAGCATGTCCACGCGCGAGGCGCCGCGCTTGCGGCATTCGGTGATGACCTCCTCGACGAACAGCCGACCCACGGGCAGGTTGATCGGGCCGATCACCACCAACCGGCCTGCATTTTTGCCGTGAAAGAAACTCTCTCCCTCCAACGGCTCGGCACGATACGCGCGCAGGATCAGGTCGCGGAACTCGCGCTCCTTTTGCATCAGCGCCTGTTCTTTCTGTTTGCCGCTGAGCCGACCGCCGACGCTCAAATACGCTTGGCGCTCGTAGCGACCGAGGTTCAATACCTCGAAGGCGCGGAATGGTTTGCCCGCGTCCTTAGACTCGCGCTGTACACCGATGAGTCGCTTGCGCGTGGTGTGGATGGCGAACTTGCCGAGGTCGGTGGCAATCCACTTGCGCCCCATTTTTTCTGCCACTGCTACCGTGGTGCCGGAGCCGCAGAAGAAATCGGCGACGAGATCGCCTTCGTTGCTGGATGCTTTGATGATGCGTTCGAGCAGGGCTTCGGGTTTTTGGGTTGGGTAATCTGTACCTTGAGTTGATGACGCTCCGATTCCCGTGATGTCATCCCAAAGAGATTGAATGGAGACGCCCAAGCCGTCATCCAAGTATTGCTTCTTTTGAGGGACGGTTCCGGGCGTAGTTTGTACTATCAGACCCTTTGAAATGAGGTCTTGCATCGTCGCTTGGCTATATCGCCAATATCGCGTGACGCCCATGATCTCGTAGCTTGGGTTTCCCTTTGCTGCACCACCCGGTCCTATCATGCTGACGAGCCTGTATCTTCTTCCCGTGTCTGCGTCGGTGTATTTGAAGAACGAGCTGATGTATTCCTCCGAGTATGGAAGAAACACATTATTGAAAATGTAGGCCGGAGACATTGCGTAAGCGAACACCGTGTCAGTGTTTGCGCCCATATATTTGCTCCCTTGACCAATGTTTCCCTTCACCGTGTGAGCCCGCTTCCATGTGATTTCATTGATGAAGTTGTCCCGCCCAAAAACCTCGTCCATTGCCAAACGGATGAATGAATTCACTCGCCAATCACAATGCACATAGATGCTACCCTCGTTGTGCATCAAATCCCGCATCAAAATCAGCCGCTCATAAATCATTGAGATAAACGAATCCGCCCCGCGCCCCCAAGTGTCGCGGTAAGCGATCTGTTCCAGCAGGTTCGGCTCCTTGTGAAAGGTCTCACCGCCGATCTCAATGTCCATCGAAAAATCAGCGCCGACATCGAACGGCGGGTCGATGTAGATGAGCTTCAAGCCGCCCGCGTCCTCGATCTGGCGGCGCAGCGCGCCGCTCTTGAGCGAGGAGAGAATCAGTTTGTTGTCGCCCCAGATGAGCTTGTTGGTCCAGCCCTTGAGCTGGCGGCCGCGCGTGTCGAACAAATCGCTCTGCATCTCCGGCGCTTCCTGGCGCGGTTCGTCCACATGCTCCAGCGACTGGAACGGCAGCACGGTGGTGCACACGTCGCGGGTCTTGCCGTTCCACACCAGCTCCACCTCGCGCTTGTCCTCGAACAGGATGAAGCGATATTTCTCCGGCAGCGGCTTGCCCTGCTGGATGAGTTGGGTCAGGTCGCGCTTCTCGGCGTCGGTGAGGTCGTAGGCTTCTTTGGTGTGTTTGGCCATGGGTATTGAATTATGAATTATGAATTTCGAATGGTGAAAATAAGTTCGAATTTTGAATTTCGAATAGTGAAATGTATGGCCATCTTTGAGCCACCACAACTTCGTAATTCATCATTCGTAATTCACTATTCATTGTTCACTTTTCACTATTCTTTCTCGTGTTTTTCGTGATTGTAGTGAGAATCGCGATGAGTTGGTTGGCTTCATCCAGCAATTCTGCCAAGCGTGGTTCAGGAACTATTTCCGATGCTGAGAGCAGGCGTAGCCAGTAGTGTGTTTCGCGTGCTTCCTTGCATGCGATGGAAAGCTTGCTCACAAAATCTGCCCGGCTTTGGCCTGCCTGCCCCTCTTCAACGTTTGCGCCAATAGACGTACCCGACCGAAGGAGTTGATTGGCCATTGTCCGGCTCACCCCAGGCGTCTGATCCAACATTTGGCACAACTTCACCACACGTCGCGCAAACTCAAACGTCCGCTCCGGCAAGTCCTTTTTCACAAGTCCCACTTCGTTATTCACAATTCGTCATTCTTTCTTCTTCGGTTTTTTCGGTTTGCCGGGTTTCTTGCGCGGCGGCGTGGCGGGAAGCTTTTTCACTGCTGCTTCAAATGCGCGCTCGTCTGCGTCTGCATCAGTGACCAAGCGACGCTCTTGAAACTGCTCGTATTGCTCCAGCGCGAGGCGGTCGGCGACTTCTTTGGCGACACGGCCAGCGTTGGTGAGGATATCGCGTTCATTGAATTGCAGGAAGGCATCGAGCTTTTCCCGCCAGTCGCGCATGTAGAGCATTTGGCGGCGGCGCGCCTGATCTTCAGCGTAGTCGAGGTACATGGTGACGATGCGATTGAGTTCCTGAATCTCGCCTTCGCGCAGGTAGTTCTTGGCCACGGTGACATCGGTCTTGCGCACCTTGGCGCCCTTCCAAACGGTGAGGCCCATGTTGGGCTGCGTGTGGTCGGCGCGCTCGGCGATGAGTTCAGCAGCGGTCTTGCCGGTGGCGGCCCAGTGCAGCTTGTTCTGGATGATCTGAAAGAACTGCTGAGTCTCGACAGCGTCAGGCTGGTAGTCGGCGGCGAGGGCGAAAATGTCGCGCACCTTGAGATACATTCGCTTCTCGCTCGCACGGATGTCGCGGATGCGTTCAAGCAACTCATCGAAATAATCCGGCACGCCGGGGCCGGGCGGGTTCTTCAGACGTTCGTCGTCCATGACGAAGCCCTTGACGATGTATTCTCGTAGCCGTTGCGTGGCCCAGATGCGGAACTGGACGCCGCGATGGGATTTGACGCGGTAGCCGACCGAGATGACGACGTCGAGGTTGTAGTGCTCGACGCTGCGGGATACCCGGCGGTTTCCTTCTTGCCGAACCGTCAAGGATTCCTTGACAGTTCCGGCACGCTCCAGCTCGTGCTCATCGTAAATATTCTGGATGTGAAGACTGACGTTCTGCTTCGTGGTCTGAAACAGCTCAGACATTTGTGACTGGCTCAACCAGACCGTTTCACCCTGAAATTGCACCTCCAGCCGTGTTTTGCCGTCCTCAGTCTGGTAGAGCAGTATTTCGCCGCCCGGCATTGATGTGTCTGGTGCGGTCATGGCGTCATGCCTGCTGATATTCGGTAAAGCTCGCGGCAAGCCCGGCAAAGTTTTTCGGCGGATTGCGCTCGTAGCCTTGCTGATCCACGTACACGAAGCGGTAAGCTGGCCCACTCTCGGCCTGGCTCGCGCTCGTTGCGTCCGCACACCACTGGCGCAGGCGGTTCATCTTCTGCGGCAGGTCGCGTTCTTCGCGGCCTTTGGTTTCGACGATCCAGACTGTACCTTCAGTTGTCTTCACGAAAAAGTCGGGGATATAGTTGGAGAGATCGCCGTCGGCCTTGACGTAATCAATCTTGAAACCCACGGCGAGATAGTTCTTGGCAAACGCCGCGACGTCCGGCGCAGCATCGAGAAAACCGGCGAAGGTCAGCTCGAAGCCGCCGGCGTGCGGCTCACCGACGATTTTGCTGAACAGCGATTTCTTCGGTGCGAGGTAGGGCCGGTTTTCGGTGCGGAAGGGGCGCGTATCGCGCAGGCGGATGCGATCTTCGATCCGCACCGAGCCGGTGTCCTGGATGGTGAGCGCGTTGATGGCGGTTTTGAATGTATCAAACAATATCTTCCCGGCCTCTGGCTCGGAGAGGTTCCGCAGCACCACCGGATCTTCGAGATTCACCGGCGATGCCGCGAATAGATGCCCGCCCATGAATGCCTTCACCTTGGGATAAAGCAGGTCATAGCCACCGACGAGGCGCAGCTCCTTCAATAATTGACGCGCAAAGAAACCGACGACAGAACGGTAGTCGGCGGGTCCGGCACCATCCAACTGGATAATGTGATGCACCTCGGCGTCGAGCATGGTCTTGAAGACGATCTCGCGCGTTTGCTCCGGCGTGAAGGGCTTGAGTGGAAGTTTGGCATTGCCGAACTTTGCGGGGTCGAGTGCGTCGAGGTCTTTGAACTCGCGGTTGAAGCGCCGCGTGAGCCGAGGCAGATCGATGTCCAGCGCATCGATATCCTTGTCGGCGTCCTGCGTGTCCACCTCGACAATGAGCGAATCCTTGCGGCCGGAGCCTGGACCCATCGGCACTCGCTCGAAGGTGACGCCCTCGCTCTGGATGGACTCAACGAATTCCATGAAGGCGGGTGTGCCCATGACCGAGACGGTTTCCGGCATGTCCGATCCAAAGTACATGCGGCGTAAACCCCGCCCCAAAGTTTGTTCGGGAAGGATGTTTGCTGGCGCCACGTAGGCGCGCAGGCCGACGATGGTGGTGACGTTGCGCACATCCCAGCCTTCCTTGAGCATCAGCACGGAGACGATGGCCTTATGCGGCGACTTCCACGTGTCGATGTCGTTGGCTTCCTTGCGGAGTTTTTCAAGCTCATCTTTGTTCTTGCCCGAGGCGGCCTCAGAGATTTCGCCGTTATTCTTGGTGTGAATGACGAGCACCGCACCTTGCAGCTCGGGACAGATTTTCTCGAGGTGAGCGCCGACCTCATCGCAGTTGCGGGTGTCATCCACCATAACGAACAGCACGGCTTTCTTGCCCAGCGCCTCGTGCTCCGCATAGCTCTTGCGCCACTCTTCGATGCCGAGTTGCAGGTAGTCTTCGTAACGCTCGGTGAAGAGCGCGCTCTTATGTTCTTGCAAACGAGTGCGACTGGCGGCATCCGGCAACACCGGGTGCTTGACGACATTCTGGTGGATGGCCTCAACCAGCGGATAGTCCGAGACGGTCTGCACGAAAATTGCGCCGTTGTTGTGACGGGGCGTAGCGGTCACGTCCACTTGCAACGCAAGGCGGCCGTCCTTCTGCAACATGCGGTGATGAATGTCCTGAATGCTTTTGAACCAGGCCATCTTGGGGTCGTGGATGTGATGCGCCTCGTCGTTGAATACCGCCAGTTCGTCGATTTCGCGCACGACCTCGCCGAGATCGGTGTTGCTGTCGGTGGTCTTGCCCACGGGCTTGGGGCCGAAGGGATCGAGGAAATAGTTGCGCAGGTCATCGTCATCCAGCGAAGGCTCGCGCACGTCGCCGAGATAGACGCGGTGAATGTTGGTGAGGAAGAGATTGCCGGTCTCCCGCACGACGCGCACGTCGTCCTGAATATGTAGGGTGAGCTGGAAATCGTCGCGCCAGTTGCGGCCCTGGTGACCGTTGTCCGGAAGGATGGGATCGTTGAAAAAAATGCGCAGTCCGTCGAAGTCGGCGCGCAGCCGGTCGAGGACGATGATATTGGGCGCAATCAGCAGAAAATTGCGAGCGAGCGTTGAGTCAGTTTCGTAGAACTTGTGAAAAAAGCACCAGGCAATGAGCAGCGACAGGACTTTGGTTTTGCCCGCGCCAGTGGCCATCTTCACGACGTAGCGCGGCCAATCTTCGTCGAACATGTTTGTCGAAACAGCACCCGAAGCATCGAAACGCAGCAAATCGAACTTGTCGCGCACGTTGCGTACGTCATGCAGCCAGATCACCGTCTCCACCGCTTCGCGCTGCGCAAAGTAATAACGGAATGGCGACAGCGTGCCATCAGCCTGCTCGACCAAGTGCTCGGTCTCGAACCACCAGTTCAGGAGCGCGCGCGATGTCTCCGAAGCACCCGCATAGCCCGCGGCCCGCCACGCCGAAACCTCGTTGCGGATTTTGGCGACCAGCGGCGGCAGCAGTTTTTCATACGCGGTGTTGCGGAGTTCTTCCGCCGCCGGGAACCAGCGCTGGTCCGGCAGCAGTTCGGCATAAGGCGATTTCGGAAATTCAGGATGCAGTGCCATTGGTCACCAATTATTGTCCTGAGATCGTCTGGCAGGCATGAGCAAGCGGGCTATGTGCTCCCGAGCGATGGCTTCAAGCGGCATGTTTCTCCCGGATTCGTATTTTTTTGCATCCTAGCACAAAAGCATGATCGTAACCTTGCGCAAGAATCTGTCAGCGGCAGCGCGCGCTATGTCTCCAGCCAGGCGTCGAGTTGCAGGCGCAATTGTTCCAGCGGGCAGTAACCTCTGGCAAGCTGGCTGTAACCTGTCTCGTTCTGTACGATCACGGTGGGAAAAGCATGGACGCCCCATAGCCGGGCTTTATGAAAATGGGCCAGGGTCTGGCTTTTCGTTGCATCGGATTTGAATACCTGCAAGAAGTGTTGTGCGTCCACTCCCACGCTGATGGCCAGCAGCGCCAACACATCGGGCTTGGTCACGTCTGCTTGCTCGACATAGAAAGCGGACTGAATTGCCTGGAAGAACGGGAAGGTTGTTTCCGGGTTGATGGCAGAGACTGCCACCACGGCGCGGCTGGCAGGTTCGGTATCGTAGATGAATCCTTCTGGTAGCGCACCCTCAAACCGGAACGGTTGTCCCGTCTGGCGTTGTACCGCCTGCCAGTGGTGCAATATTTCTTCACGTTGCGCCGATCCCATAGGCGCTTTCGTTCCGGGGCGCAACCCGCCCAGTACCAGTTCAACATTCAGGCGGGCAGAGTAATTTTGCCGGATTGCTTCGATCACCGGCGCGAACCCCCAGCACCATGAGCACATGGGATCGGCGAGATACCAGAGAGTTTTTCCGTTCATAGCAGGATGCTTTCATCCAGCCGGGTTCGTTCGGCTGCTGGAAAAGGGCAGGGCGCCATACCGGCAGCACCAGCGTGGATCAAGTGCCAGCAGGCTGGCTGCCGACGCCCTGATTACGCAGCGACGCGCGAGGCTTTCTTGCGTTCGTGTTCTTGCAGATAACGCTTGCGGACGCGGATGGTCTTGGGGGTGATTTCCACCAGTTCATCGTCAGAGATGAATTCGATCGCGGATTCCAGCGTGAGCTGGATTGGCGGGGTCAAGGTCACGGCTTCGTCGGTTCCCGATGCACGCACGTTGGTCAGTTGCTTGCCCTTGATCGGATTGACGACCAGATCGTTGTCACGGCTGTGTATGCCGATCACCATGCCCTCATACAAACGGTCGCCGGGGCTGACGAACATGCGCCCGCGTTCCTGTAATTTCCACAGCGCATAGGCCACCGCTTCACCCTGTTCGGCGGAAATCAGCACACCGTTCCTGCGTGAGGCAATTTCCGGCCGTACCGGCGCATATTCGTCGAAAACGTGGCTCATGATGCCGGTGCCGCGTGTCATGGTCATGAAATCGGACTGGAAACCGATCAGACCACGTGCGGGAATACGGTAATCCAGCCGGACGCGTCCGCGCTCGTCGGAAACCATGTCCTGCAAATCGCCACGGCGTGAACCCAGCGCCTCCATTGCCGCACCCTGATTGGTTTCTTCCACGTCGACGGTAAGCATCTCAAACGGCTCGCACTTGACGCCGTCTATTTCACGGATCACTACGTGCGGGCGCGATACGGCGAGTTCATAGCCTTCGCGCCGCATGCTTTCGAGCAAAATGGTGAGGTGCAATTCGCCGCGTCCGGAAACCAGGAATGAATCGGTGTCGCCGGTGTCTTCCAGTTTCATCGCGACGTTGGTAAGCAGTTCTCTTTCCAGGCGTTCACGTAACTGGCGGCTGGTAACAAATTTCCCTTCCTTGCCGGCGAAAGGCGAGGTGTTCACCTGGAAATTCATGGTCAGTGTGGGTTCGTCCACCGCAGGCATCGGCAATGCTTCAGGCTGGTTAATGTCGGCCAGGGTCGCACCGATGCAGAGTTCCTCAATACCATTGACCAGCACAATGTCACCTGCCAGCGCTTCCTCCAACTGCACCCGTTCGATGCCGCGGAAACCCAGCACTTGATTGACCTTGGCTTTCTTCGGCGTGTTATTTCCTGCCAGCACCACTACCTCCTGGCCAGGTTTGAGACGTCCACGGCTGATGCGGCCGATGCCGATGCGCCCGACAAAACTGGAGTAATCCAGCGCGCTGATTTGCAGTTGCAGCGGTTCGTCAGGGTTGCCGGTAGGCGCATGCACGTGCTTGAGTACGGTGTCGAATAGCGGGCGCATGTCGGTGCTGGTCTGTTTCAGTTCCAGCATGGCATAACCGTTGAGCGCCGAGGCATAGACCACCGGAAAATCCAGTTGTTCCTCAGTTGCACCCAGCTTGTCGAACAATTCGAAAGTACGATTCACCACCCAGTCGGGACGCGCACCATCGCGATCAACCTTGTTGATCACTACGATCGGGCGCAGCCCCAGTGCCAGCGCTTTCTTGGTGACAAAACGCGTCTGCGGCATCGGACCCTCAACCGCATCCACCAGCAGCAGCACACCGTCCACCATCGACAATACACGCTCCACTTCACCGCCGAAATCAGCATGACCGGGCGTATCCACGATATTGATGTGCACGCCTTCGTAATCCACCGCGCAGTTCTTGGCCAGTATGGTAATGCCGCGCTCACGCTCGATATCGTTGGAATCCATCACCCGCTCGGCGATGTGCTGGTGGGCGGCGAAAGAACCAGCCTGATGCAACAGCTTGTCCACCAGAGTGGTTTTGCCGTGATCAACGTGGGCGATGATAGCGATGTTGCGGATGGAACGAGACATTAGGTAAATCCTTGGTTGGAACGGCAAAAGGGCGGCATTATATCAGCAAGTCAGTGACATAGCTAACTTATATCCGGAATCAAGGTTGCATACACCGGCCTTGAGTGGCTCGACCCGGTCTGGATCCCATACTCGGACACTACCGGGTGTTCATGGGTACTCAAGTCTGTCTTTGCCATGTGCTATGCTGAGTGCAACTGCTGAACTGCCTCTGATATGGAGGCACGCTGGGAGAATTCAATGGACAAGAAAACCCAAATTAATTTCTGGTACGTAATTGTTGCGGTGCTCGGCGTTTTGTTTGTGCAGAACCTGTACACGCAATACACCAAGGTTGCGCCGATCCCCTATAGCCAGTTTCAGACTTTATTGGATCAGGATAAGATCGCCGAGATCGCGGTCACCCATGATTATATCTACGGCAAGCTCAGGGAGGCTGGTGCCGATGGGTTAAAGGAATTTGTCACCACGCGAGTGGAGCCAGAACTCGCCGATAAACTGGACAAGCACAACGTGGTTTACACCGGGGTGGTGCAGAGTACCTGGATTCGCGACCTGCTGTCCTGGATCCTGCCGATGGCTGTCTTTATCGCGATCTGGCTATATGCAATCCGCCGCATGGGTGGCGGCGTCAGCGGCGGCCTGATGTCGATCGGCAAGAGCCGCGCCAAGGTATTTGTGGAGAAGGGGATCAAAGTTACCTTCGCGGATGTGGCCGGGGTCGACGAGGCGAAGGAGGAGCTGATCGAGATCGTCAACTTTCTCAAGGATACCGAGGGCTATAGCCGTCTCGGCGGTCGCGCGCCCAAAGGCATCCTGTTGATCGGCCCACCCGGTACCGGCAAGACGTTATTGGCGCGTGCCGTAGCCGGCGAGGCGGGGGTACCATTCTTCTCGATCTCCGGCTCCGAGTTCGTCGAAATGTTTGTTGGTGTCGGTGCCGCCAGGGTGCGCGATCTGTTCGAACAGGCGCGACAGGTGGCCCCGGCAATCATCTTTATCGACGAACTGGATTCGCTCGGTCGTGCTCGCGGCGCCTACGGACTCGGCGGACACGATGAGAAAGAGCAAACATTGAATCAGCTATTGGCCGAGCTCGATGGCTTCGATCCAAAGAGCGGGGTGGTGCTGCTGGCTGCAACCAACCGGCCGGAGATTCTCGACCCGGCGTTGCTGCGTGCCGGACGGTTTGACCGTCAGGTATTGGTGGATCGCCCGGACAAGATCGGCCGCGAACAGATTCTGGCAGTGCATCTGAAAAAAGTGAAACTCGACCTCGACGTAAAACCTGAGCAGGTCGCTGCGCTGACACCGGGCTTCACCGGCGCAGATCTGGCGAACCTGATTAACGAAGCGGCGCTGCTTGCCACCCGGCGCAGAGCTACATCGGTAACCATGGAAGATTTCAACAATGCAATCGAGCGTATCGTCGCGGGACTCGAAAAACGCAACCGCCTGCTCAATCCGAAAGAGCGCCGCGTCGTCGCATTCCACGAGCTGGGCCACGCCATGGTGGCACTGGCTTTGCCTGGCACCGATGAAGTGCACAAGGTCTCAATCATCCCGCGCGGTGTTGGTGCTCTCGGCTACACGATCCAACGGCCGACCGAGGATCGGTTTCTGATGACGCGCACAGAACTGGAGCACAAGATGGCCGTGTTGCTGGGCGGGCGCGCGGCGGAGCAGGTGGTGTTCAGCGAAATATCGACCGGTGCAGCGGATGACCTTGCCCGTGCCACCGACATTGCCCGCGCCATGGTGCTGCGCTATGGCATGAGCGAGGCCCTCGGCAATGTCACTTATGATCGCGAACGCTCGACCTTCCTGGAACCCGGCATTCCAATGTCGCAGACCCGTGACTACAGCGAAGAGACTGCGCATGCGGTCGATGGTGCCGTGCGTGTGCTCATCGACCAGGCTTTCGAGCACGCTGTCGCCATACTCCAGCTCAACCGGGCGCTGCTTGACCGTACCGCGGAGGATCTGCTCAAGACCGAGACGCTGAATCAGCCCCAGATAGAGGTGTTGAAGCGCGCGATCATTACCGAACCCACGCTACCAGCAACGGTATAGAGCCAACAGATTCCTGCCTGCTTAAACCCAGATAATCCATTAGGCGGCTCCTCGAGCCTACGCGAGTGCTGGCGGTCAGTTTGTGGCCATTTTCGCCGCTTGCTCGGCGTCCATAGACCAAGCTATGGTCTTCTCCCAACCGGCAAAACTGTCTCGCAACCTGCCTCACCATCATCTTGCGTCCTAATGGATTATCTGGGTTGAAAAAATAACTTCGACACACGCTGCAGTTCCTGTATACTCCGCGCATCGATGAAAGGGCATCATGCCTTTTTCTCGGGTCCATCGTTCCTGACCTCTCTTCGATTTTCAAGCTTCCTCCGGAAATTGCGCAGTACCCTGGTTAGCGGCGATGTTTTGCGCTAGCGGTACTTTGCCCGTTAATCTCCGGCAGTCATTTCCTGCTTGCGCGTTTATTTTTTACTTCTTATTAGGAAAATAACGTGTCTTTTGAAAATCTGAATCTGCATCCCCTTATCCTCAAAGCCATAGTCGACTCGGGTTACACTGAGCCGACCCCGATCCAGGAACAAGCCATTCCGGAATTGCTGGCGGGGCACGACATCATGGCCTCAGCCCAGACCGGCACAGGCAAGACCGCCGCGTTCATGTTGCCGGCGCTGCATCGCCTTGCCACACCTGCCAAAGTACACAGCCGCGGCCCGCGTGTACTGGTGCTGACCCCGACGCGCGAGCTTGCGCTGCAAGTGTCGGAAGCCGCAGCCAAATACGGCAAGCATCTGCCTCGCATCAAGGTGGTGAGCATACTCGGCGGAATGCCTTATCCGTTGCAAAACAAGTTGCTGTCGCAACCTGTTGATATTTTGGTGGCAACACCCGGACGCCTGATCGATCATATCCAGCGTGGACGCATCGATTTCTCGCGCCTGGAAATGATGGTGCTGGACGAGGCTGACCGCATGCTCGACATGGGCTTTATCGATGATGTGGAAAGAATTGCTTCAGCCACACCCGCCACCCGCCAAACCTTGCTGTTCTCGGCCACTCTGGATAGCGCGATAGACAAAGTTGCGGCGCGTTTGTTGAAAACACCCAAGCGTATCCAGATTGCGACACAGCAGGCAAGGCTCGATAACATCGAACAACGGCTGCATTATGTGGATGATCTTTCACACAAGAACCGGCTGCTGGATCATCTGCTGCGCGATATGGCATTGAAGCAGGCCATCGTTTTCACCGCCACCAAGCGTGATGCCGATACACTGGCAGACAACCTCTCTGCCCAAGGGCATGAAGCTGCTGCGTTGCACGGCGACATGAGCCAGCGTGATCGCACCCGCACCCTGACCAAGCTGCGTCATGGCGGATTGCGGGTACTGGTGGCCACCGACGTGGCGGCGCGGGGTATCGATGTAGCTGGCATTACCCATGTCATCAACTTCGACCTGCCAAAATTTGCTGAAGACTACGTACATCGTATCGGCCGCACCGGCCGTGCTGGCGCAGCGGGCATTGCGGTGTCATTCGCTTCAGGCAAGGATGGTGTCAATCTGAAAAAGATCGAACGTTTCACCGGCCAGCAGATCGCTTCACATGTGGTGCCGGGCCTGGAACCGCGCTTCAAACCGCGCCCTGGTGCCGGTGGCGCGTCCAGAGGTACGCCTAATGTCGCCCACAAGCGCAGCCGCACATGGTCAAACGATACCAGCGGTCGCAACGCCAATAGCGCCAACGGAAACCGGGACAACAGCCGTGACCGTTCGTTTAACAGTGACAATCGTGGCAACTCGTTCCGGAGCAACAGCAATCCCAGTCCCTACGCCAGAACCAAGTAATCTGGTTGACATTGCAGCAAAATGGCCCGGTGAGTCCGGGCCATTTTTTCGCGTTCAACCTTCCCGTATTTTCTCTGGCAACGGGCTGCGTTTCTGCAACATGCGCAAGATCCAGTAAACGGCTAGCGCGGCGAGCAAATGCTTTGCCGTATGGCCGCTGATCACTTGCCCAAGAGCGTAAATTTCCCGATCCGCCAACTCTGCCAGCTTGGCAAGACCATACCATGCGATCACCATGTAGATATCCGTTCCCCGGGTATATCTGGACGGAAAAGAAATCCCGAGCAAAAGAATAATCAGCAGTGAGCAAAATTGCACGACGAGATAGAAGTTCAAATTCCCACCGCCAAGCTGCTCACTCCAATACCAGTGCAACACACTGCCGACTCCAGTCAGCAGCAGAAAAGGCAATAGCCGCAAACCGACCTTTGGACCGATACGCTCGGCCAGCAAAGCAGCAAGCAATGCCATGAAGCCCGTTGCCATCGGCAGCCGATCCCAAAGCAACCGCTCATTGTCCGGTGCCCAATGATAGTAGGCCGAGCTGAAACCTGCCGCCATCACGCTCAGGAACAGGATCAAATAAGGCCAGCGTTCAGACTGCTCGACGAATGTTCTGCTGGCAGGTAATCCGTGCGGGTGTAACAGAAATATCAGGCCTGCCATGCCCACGAACAGGAAAAGCATATTGGAAGAGGCATCGAAAAAATTGGGAATACCGAAATAACCGCGCCGGTCAGCGAACTGGTGATATTCGGCAGGCTGGGGAATCGGCGGAATGATTGCTGCAGCCAGCACCATTACCACCGCAAGTATGCCCAGCAGCCACAGCCGGGTTCGATGATTCACGCCTGTTTCCCTGCGAGCCGATAAGCGGTCTGCTCAATCCAGGTCGGCGTGTCAGCGCATTCTTGCAACCGCTTCTTCCAATCGTTCCACTGCGATAATTTCGATGCCGGGAATCGACTGCTTTGGCTTGTTGGCCTTGGGGATAATGGCTTGGGTAAAACCCAGCTTGGCAGCTTCTTTCAACCGTTCCTGACCGCGCTGAACTGGTCGCACTTCACCCGCCAGGCCGACTTCACCAAATACTACCATTTTCTCTGCTAACGGCTTGTTTTTAAGTGAAGAAACGATGGCAAGCAATACTGCCAGATCGGCCCCTGGCTCGGTAATTTTTACCCCGCCGACAGCGTTGACGAACACATCCTGATCAAAACAGGGGATGCCCGCATGACGGTGCAGCACTGCCAACAGCATTGCCAGCCGGTTCTGCTCCAGTCCTACACTCAACCGCCGGGGATTGGGTGCGTGCGCCTCGTCCACCAGAGCCTGGATTTCCACCAGCAGCGGGCGTGTCCCTTCCTGGGTCACCATCACGCAGGAACCCGGCACCTGTGCGCCGTGGTGAGACAGAAACAGTGCTGAAGGATTGCTCACCTCACGCAGGCCTTTTTCGCTCATGGCGAATACGCCCAGCTCGTTCACCGCACCAAAACGGTTCTTGAAAGCACGGATCAGGCGGAAACTGGAGTGAGTATCACCCTCAAAATACAGCACTGTATCCACCATATGCTCCAGCACGCGCGGCCCGGCCAGCGCCCCTTCCTTGGTCACATGCCCCACCAGAATAATGCAGGTGCCGCTGGCTTTGGCCAGCCGTGTCAACTGCGCGGCACACTCGCGCACCTGGGCAACCGAGCCAGGCGCGGATTGCAGCGCCTCGGAATAAACTGTCTGGATCGAATCAATTACCGCGATGTCAGGCTTGCGCTCACTGAGTACCGACTGGATTCTCTCCAACTGGATTTCCGCCAGCATATGCACTGCGTTCGCATCGAGCGCCAGGCGTTTGGCCCGCAATGCCACTTGCCGCGCTGATTCTTCGCCGCTTACATACAGTACATTGTGCGCGGCCGACATGTGGCAGAGGGTTTGCAGCAGCAAAGTGGACTTGCCGATACCAGGGTCGCCTCCCAGCAATACTACCCCGCCATGCACCAGGCCACCGCCCAGCACCCGGTCGAACTCGGTCACGCCGGTGGAATAACGCTGCTCTTCCCCTGCCTCCACTATGCTCAAACTTTGCACCCGGCTGATTTCAGACACGGGGGTGAAGCGCGATACGGATTTTTCGGCGATGGTTTCGACCAGCGTGTTCCATGCCTGGCAATGCGGACACTGACCCTGCCATTTCAGAGTCTGTCCGCCGCACTCGGTACAAGAATAAGTGGATTTTGATTTAGCCATGGGGCGGGCTCAGATATTTAGCAATTGTGGGTATGGCACGTACTACTAACCTTGCTGCCACTTTACCACCAAACCAGGCTCTCCTGCAGCCACCTGAAAGTCACAGTCGATGCCGATTCCCGGCACCCACACCAGATGCTCGCCGCTGAACAGCAGTGGCAGCGCCTCCCGCTCCCACGGCGGTAATGCCGCTTCCTGCAACAGATTCTTGAGACTGCGGCGCGGACGCCTGCAATCGGGACGCAAACGTTCCCCTCCCTGGCGCAGGCGAATGGTGACTGGTTTTTCCATCAGCTTAGACAGATTGATCCCTGCGCTTTTCCGCTGCGAGAAATTGATCGTGCCGCCCGGGTCGGCGATTAGCAACTGTTTTTCTCCATGCCATGCCAACTGCCATTCCGTTGCAGCGTGCGAACTTAGCGGGCGTACATGAAGCATCCCCCTGAAGCAACGAATTTCAGTATTTCCAAAAGCAATATGCAGCTTTGCATCGGGACGCGAGGACAGCAATTGCCGCAGGATTTCCTCCAGTTTCACCGTACTCGGCAGCGTAGCGCCCTGCTGTGCCAGGGTATGACGCAACAGATTTTTCGCGCGCGGGAAGTCTAATTTCCGTAAACCTTCAACTTGAAGTTTTCCTGAAACACTGCAGCTGCTGCTGTCGGCTTCGGCCAACTCATCCAGCAGGCCAGACGCCTCCGCCAGGTGGCGGCTGGTGCGCAGAAATGTCGTGCGGTAGGAGGGGTAACGCTTCTCCAGCAAAGGGAAGATTTCATGGCGTAAAAAATTCCGGTCGAAAGAAACATCGGCGTTGCTTTCATCGGTAATCCAGTGCAATTGGTTTTTGCGGGCGTAAGCCTCGATCTCGCTGCGCGGCATTTCGAGTAATGGCCGTAGTATCCGTGGCGCAGAGTCTGACGCCTGATTCCTGATTCCTGACGATTGCTTCCGAACCACTGGCATCGCCCCCAATCCCTTTGCTCCGGCACCGCGCAACAATTGCAGCAGCAGGGTTTCTGCCTGGTCGTCCAGATGCTGTGCCAGCACCACATAATCGGCTTTGAGTTTGCCAAATACCTGGTAACGCGCATCGCGAGCAGCAGCTTCCAGGCTTACGCCAGGTTCTCTGCTGATTTCTGGTCTGGCAATTTTTAGCGGGATGCCAGGAGTGCGGCACAGACTACGGCAGAATTTGACCCACTTATCCGCATTGGCGCTGATGCCGTGATTGACGTGAACGGTGGAGAGTGTGAACTGCATTTTAACCGACAGTGTGGCAAGCAAATCCAGCAGCACGACCGAATCCATCCCGCCGCTCAACGCCACAATCAGGTGATTTCCCGGCTCGATTTGCCCGCGCAATACCTTCTCGGCGCGACTGGAAAGGCTACTTGATTTTGACTTCCTTGAACTTGCCATATCCCATCAGCCGCTCGAAGCGTTTTTGCAACAGTATTTCCGTGGAGTAGCCCTGCAATTGCTTGAGCGATTCCTGCAATGCCTTCTTTGCGGATTGCATGATCAGCGGGTAATCGCGGTGGGCGCCACCGGCTGGCTCACTGATGATCTTGTCGATCAGCCCCATGGTTTTGAGGCGATGCGCGGTAATTCCCATGATTTCAGCAGCTTCCGGCGCCATGTCCGCGCTTTTCCACAGGATTGAGGCGCAGCCTTCGGGAGAGATGACAGAGTAAGTTGCGTATTGCAGCATCTGCACCATATCACCCACTGCGACCGCCAGTGCACCGCCGGAGCCGCCTTCACCGATGATGGTGCAGATCACTGGTATTTTAAGTTCCGCCAGCACATACAGGTTGCGCCCGATGGCTTCGGATTGGCCGCGCTCTTCGGCGTCGATGCCGGGATACGCGCCGGGGGTATCAATGAAAGTAAACAAGGGTATCGCGAATTTTTCCGCCAGGCGCATCAAACGCAGCGCCTTGCGATAGCCTTCCGGCTTGGGCATGCCGAAATTACGATGGATCTTTTCCTTGGTATCGCGCCCCTTCTGGTGGCCGATGATCATCACCGTCTGACCGTTGAAACGCGCCAACCCGCCGACGATGGCATGGTCATCGGCGAAATTCCGGTCGCCGTGAAGTTCCTCGAAATCAGTAAACAGGTGCTGGATGTAATCGAGTGTGTAAGGCCGCTGCGGATGTCGTGCTACCTGTGAAATCTGCCAGGGCGTAAGCTTGGCGTATATTCCGTTGGTGAGCGATAGGCTTTTCTTTTGCAGCCGTGCGATCTCGGCTGAGATATCCAGCGCGGAATCGTCCTGGGCAAAGCGCAGCTCCTCGATTTTTGTTTCAAGCTCGGCTATGGGCTGCTCGAAATCCAGGAAGGTAATTTTCATGGAACACAGGGCGTGATTTGGAAGTCGTAATGATACAGGATTTGCGCCTACCAGCATTCATGAACAGCACCTGCGCCTTATTTGTGATCTGTCAGAAGCCCTGCCACGGTAAAATGGGCGCCTTGCTCAACTAGATAGCTTAATGAAAAAATACTCAGCCGCTGCTCTGGCGCGGCGTCTCGCCAATCTGCCTGAACCAGCTTATGTTGAAGATCTGCCAGTGGTTGCGCAGCGAGGGGAGATCGCACGTGCGGTCGAAGCAAATCAGGTGGTAATCGTGTGCGGCGAGACCGGCTCCGGCAAAACCACCCAGTTGCCGAAGATTTGTCTCGAACTCAAGCGCGGAGTGACCGGAATGATCGGTCACACCCAGCCACGGCGCATCGCGGCACGTACGGTGGCGGCGCGCGTTGCTGCAGAACTCAATAGCCCGCTGGGTCACGCAGTGGGCTACAAGGTGCGCTTCTCCGACAAGGTGGGCGCGGATACTTACATCAAACTCATGACCGACGGCATCCTGCTGGCGGAAACCCAAGGCGATCACACGCTCTCAGCCTACGATACGATCATCATCGACGAGGCGCACGAGCGCAGTCTTAACATTGATTTTCTGCTCGGTTATCTCCGGCAATTGCTTCCTCGGCGGCCTGACCTCAAGCTTATCATCACTTCCGCCACCATCGATGCCGACCGTTTTTCCAGGCATTTCAACAATGCGCCAGTGATTGAGGTGTCGGGCAGGATGTACCCGGTGGAAATGCGTTATCGGCCCATGGTTGTCGAGGGTGAAGGGGATGCCGATGTCGAGCAGGGCATACTCGATGCCGTGGATGAGGCGGTCCGTTCGGGTCCCGGCGACGTGCTGGTGTTCCTCCCCGGCGAGCGTGAAATCCGCGAGACTGCCGAGGCGCTACGCAAACACCATCCGGCCGGCGCGGAAATTCTGCCATTGTTCGCGCGACTCTCGTTCGCCGAGCAGGAACGAGTGTTCAAGCCAAGTGGCACACGGCGCATCGTGCTGGCCACCAATGTGGCGGAGACTTCGCTCACCGTCCCCGGCATCCGTTATGTGGTGGATACCGGGGTGGCACGTATCAACCGTTACAGTTACCGCAACAAGGTGGAGCAGTTGCAGGTGGAGAAAATTTCCCGCGCCTCGGCCAATCAGCGGGCGGGGCGCTGCGGCCGGGTGATGAGCGGCGTGTGCATCCGGCTCTATGCGGAAGAGGATTATCTTGCCCGCCCGGAATTCACCGTCCCAGAAATTCTACGCTCATCGTTGGCGTCGGTGATTCTGCGGATGAAATCGCTCAGGATCGGCGAAGTGGAAAACTTCCCCTTTATCGAGCCCCCTGCACCGCGCATGATTGCGGATGGCTATCAACTACTGATGGAACTGGGCGCAGTCAACGATAGCAACGAGCTGACGCAAATTGGCTGGCAGTTGGCAAAGTTCCCGATCGACCCGAAAATTGCGCGCATGATACTCGCGGCGAAAGAAGAAAACTGCCTCAGTGAAATGCTCATTATCGCTTCCGCTTTGAGCCTGCAAGACCCGCGCGACCGTCCATTCGAGCGGCAGGATGCGGCGGACCGGGCGCACCAGCGTTTCCAGGACGAACGCTCCGATTTCCTCGGTTACCTCAAGTTGTGGGATTTTTTCGAGGAATTGTTGCAACATAAAAAATCCAACCGCAAGCTGATGGAACATTGCCAGGAAAATTTCCTTTCGCATCGGCGCATGCGTGATTGGCGGGAAGTCTATAGCCAGTTGCACGGACTGGTGTCGGAATTGGGTTTGCGGCCCAATCAGATTCCCGCTGGTTACGATGAAATCCATCGCGCGCTGCTGGCCGGACTGCTGGGCCATATCGGTTTCAAGAGCGAGGAGGGGGATCAGTATTTGGGGGCGCGCGGAATCAAGTTCTCGATTTTTCCCGGATCGGTGCTGAAGAAGGCCAAACCGAAGTGGGTCGTGGTAGCGGAACTGACCGAAACCACCAAACTCTACGGACGGTGTGCGGCAAAAATTGAGCCGCAATGGCTGGAAAAAATAGCCGGTGACTTGTGCAAGAAGCATTATTCTGACCCGCACTGGGAAAAACAACCCGCGCAGGTCACGGCATTCGAGCGGGTGACACTCTACGGCCTTACCGTGGTACCGAAGCGGCGGGTGCATTACGGTGCTCTCAATCCGCAAGAGGCGCGCGAAATTTTCATCCGCGCGGCGCTGGTGGCAGGCGAATATGAAACCCAGGCATCATTCTTCGCACATAACCGCAACCTCATTGCCGCAGTGGAACAACTGGAACATAAGGCACGCCGCCAGGATGTGCTGGTGGACGAACGAGAAATTTTCGCTTTCTATGACGCTTTGATCCCCGATGAAATCTGCAATGGTGCAGCATTTGAGAAATGGCGCCGGCAGGAGGAACAGGGCAATCCGCGCCTGCTATATCTCAACCGGGAAACCCTGATGCGCCACGGCGCGGGCGGCGTAACCGAGGAGCAGTTCCCGGAAAGCATGACCGTGTCTGACCACGAATTTGCGTTGACCTATCGTTTCGAACCCGGGCATGCACTCGACGGCGTGACCCTGACCGTGCCGTTGCCGCTGCTGAACACGCTCGATGCAGCGCAATTCGACAACCTGGTTCCGGGATTGATCCGCGAAAAAGTAACTTGGTATTTGAAAGCGTTGCCCAAGCAGATCCGCCGTCATGTAGTACCCGTGCCCGAATTTGTAACTCAATTTCTGGAAAATCAGGCAACCGCAGAAAACAAAATCAGGGCGCTGGTGGATGCCCTGGCTGAATTTGTTCAAAGCAAGACCGGCATCACGGTATCAGCCGCTGTCTGGGAAAAAGAGTCTCCGCCGCCGCACCTGCAGATAAACTACAAGGTGGTGGACGATGCGGGGCGCGAATTGGCGATGAGCCGCGATCTTTCGCAACTCAAGGCACAGCTTGGTCAGGCGGCGCAACTGACGTTTGCCCAGTCGGGTGCCGACGCAGGCAGCAGCATTGAGCGCGACCAGGTAATGCGCTGGGATTTCGGCGATTTGCCCGAAGCAATATCTTTTGTCCGTGCCGGCAAGAAACTTACCGGTTACCCGGCACTACTGGTGGATGAGACGGAAAGTGTGGCCATCCGCCTGTTCGATACGCGTGACACGGCAGCAGCCAACATGCGCTCGGGAGTGCGGCGATTGCTGCGTTTCGAGCTCAAGGAACAAATGAAGCAACTGGAAAAGAACCTGCCGGGTTTGAGCCAGGCTGCCTTGCAACTACGCACCCTCATCAACCCTGATGCACTCAAGGAAGACATGCTTGGCGCCATTACCGACCGTGCCTTTATCGGCGATGATGCGCTGCCACGCAGCGAGAAGGAATTCATGGTGCAGAAACAACGGGCGCGAACGCGGCTGCCTGCAGTAACCGAAGCCGTTGCCCGCATGACACAGAGTATCGCCAATCAATGCTTGCCGCTGATCACTCATTTATCCTCAGCCAGTGCCGCTACTGGCAGGTTAAACCGCGAGTTGAATCAACAACTTGCCAGCCTCATCTATCCAGGCTTTTTCAGCGCTACCCCATGGGAACGGCTGCAACATCTGCCGCGCTATCTACAAGGCATGACTATGCGGCTGAACAAATATCCCGGCAACCCCGAGCGGGACGGACGCCACGGCCCTGCTGTCGCCGGTTTATGGAACCAGTACGAGCAGCGCCTGGAAAAACATCGCAAGGCCGGAATCAGCGACCCCAATCTTGCCGAATTCCGCTGGCAGATCGAAGAACTGCGCATCTCCCTGTTCGCTCAGGAATTGAAAACGCCGTACCCGGTATCGGTTAAACGATTGCAGAAGTTATGGGAGAAGGTGCTGGGGTAGGGTGGTTCATGCCTGCAGAGACTAGCGTGCCGCAGTCATGCCGCGCGGGTCACTGGCGGCAATGGAACGCTGGGTTTCTTTATTGAAGAATATCAACTGCATATTGCCCCATTTCTGTGCGGCAATTGTTACCTGATGCCCTTTCAGCTTGAGCCCGGAAATCCATTCCTCACGAAATGAATCCGGCTCAATCTCGATCTGATCCGGCAGATACTGGTGATGAAACCGCGGGTTCCCAGCGATTGTTCCCGGATCGGTTTGCCGGTCATCGACGTAATTGACGATTGCCAGCAGAACCATGCTGATGATGCGCGAACCGCCGGATGTGCCAACAATCAGTATGCCTTTGGCGTTTTCCACAAAAGTCGGCGACATGCTCGACAACGGGCGTTTGCCTGGCATGATGGCATTGGCCTGATTCCCGTGCAGGCCGTAGACATTGGGCACAGCGGGGGCAATGGAAAAATCATCCATTTCATTATTTAGCAACACTCCGGTATTGCCGGCGACAAAACCCGAGCCGAAATTCGTATTGATGCTCAGGGTTGCCGCAACCCGGTTGCCTGCCCGGTCCATGATCGAGAAATGGGTAGTTTCGGTTCCGCCTGCACGCGCTGTCGAGCCATCGTCAAGCCGGACATCCGGTGTCGCCCGATGCAAATCGATCGTGGTTGCCCGTTCACGCCCATAGTCTTTACTCATGAGTTTTTCTGTCGGCACATCGACAAAATCACTGTCACCCAGGTATGCAGCCCGATCCTGATATGCCCGGCGCAACGCCTCCGCGATCAGATGGCTCCGGTCGGCCGCGTGCAACTGCACCAACGGAAAATTCTCAAGAATATTAAGTCCTTGCGCCAGGGTTAGCGCGCCGGACGAAGGCAGGGGTGAGGTTGTGATAACCGCGTCGCGATAAGTGAATCTGGCTGGCTCGCGCTCAATTATTCGGTAATGCGCCAAGTCTGTGTGCTCCCAGATGCCGCCAGCCCGTTTGACTGACTGCGCCATCTCGTCCGCCACCCGGCCGCGGTAAAAACCGTCCGCGCCATGCCGTGCAATTTCTGTCAGCGTCGCGGCCAGTTGCGACTGACGCAGGATGGAACCCACAACGGGAACCAAATTGTTACGCAGAAAAATACCCGCAGCATGCGGATCGGCACGTAATTTATCCTGATAATTTGTCACCATTCCGGCAAAACGCCGGTCCAGCCTGAAACCATTGCGCGCCAAGGCGATGGCTGGCGCCAGACTGTGCGCCAGCGGCAGTTGGCCGTAATTCTGCGCAAGATGGGCCAGCGCGGCGGGCATTCCCGGAATCGCTGCGGCCAAGGGGCCGTTGAGCGATGCTGCGGCGATTGGCTCGCCTTTCGCATTCAGATACATGCCGGCAGAAGCTTTGCCGGGAGCGGTTTCGCGCCCGTCTATCAGTACCTCTCGGCCGTCCCTGGCGCGATGCAGCAGCCACAAACCGCCGCCGCCCAGACCGGAAGAGTACGGCTCAACCACTGCCAGTACCGCACTGACGGCCACCGCCGCATCAAACGCATTGCCGCCCTGTCTGAGGATTTTTTCGCCCGCTGCAGTGGCAAGCGGGTGGGCGGAGGCAATTGCCGCCGTGCGCTCAGAACCAGAGCCCCCCCATGCCGGGGCAAACAGCGCCAACAGGAGAAGGCAGAATCCCGTCCGCAAAGAAATTTTGGAAGACTTGTTCATGGACATAGACATAGTTTGCTACATCGGGATAGCAACCTGTTCACCTACAGCACGATCCGCTGGCGCAATACTCCAGAGCGACTATTGGCGAAAAGACTGAGCTTCCATTCTATCTGCTTCGGTTTGCGAATTCACCGCATCCCAAAGGTTTTTCGGAATTTGCTGCAAAACCATATAAAATAGCGGCCTTTTTGCAGCACCCCCTTTTCAGGAAACAAGTTTTGATCACCACCGCCAATGTCACCATGCAGTTTGGGGCCAAGCCCCTGTTCGAGAATGTCTCCGTCAAATTCGGCGATGGCAACCGTTACGGCCTGATCGGCGCCAACGGCTGCGGCAAGTCCACGTTCATGAAAATCCTTGGCGGCGATCTGGATCCCACTTCCGGCAATGTCAGCATTGACGCCAACGAACGCGTGGGCAAGCTGCGCCAGGACCAATTCGCTTTCGAGAACTGCCTGGTGATCGATACGGTGATGATGGGGCATGATGAGTTGTGGCGGGTGAAGGAAGAGCGCGATGCGATTTATGCCAATGCTGATGCCAGCGAAGCCGACTACATGCATGCTGCCGAACTCGAAGCGCACTTCGCCGAGCTGGATGGTTATTCCGCCGAGGCACGTGCCGGGGAATTGCTGCTGGGCGTGGGTATTCCGCTGTCGCAGCACCGCGGACCGATGAGCGCGATCGCGCCTGGATTCAAGCTGCGCGTGCTGCTGGCGCAGGCGCTGTTTGCCAATCCGGAAATTCTGCTGCTGGATGAACCGACCAATAATCTGGATATCAATACCATCCGCTGGCTGGAAGACGTAATCAACGCAAGCAAGAGCACCATCATCATCATTTCACATGACCGTCACTTCCTGAATAGCGTCTGTACCCACATGGCCGATCTGGATTATGGCGAAATCCGCATCTACCCCGGCAATTACGATGAATACATGACTGCATCCACCCAGGTGCGGGAGCGCATGCTGTCTGATAATGCCAAGAAAAAAACCCAGATCGCCGAGTTGCAGTCTTTTGTCAGCCGTTTTTCCGCCAATGCCTCCAAGGCGCGGCAGGCAACCAGCCGCGCACGTCAGATCGAAAAAATCAAACTGGAAGACGTAAAACCCTCCAGTCGCCAGTATCCTTATATCCGCTTCGACGTGGACGAGCGCGACAAACTGCATCGCCTGGCCGTATCGGTGCAAAGCATCAGCAAGAGCTTCCCCGGCATGGAAAAAGCGCTGCTGCACAGATTCAGTCTTAACGTTGAAGCCGGCGAGAAAGTCGCCATCCTCGGTCCGAATGGTATCGGCAAGACCACGTTGCTGCGGTGTCTTGTTGGCGATCTAGCACCCGATACGGGGGAAGTGAAATGGGCGGAGAAAGCGCGCCCCGGTTATTTTGCACAGGATCATGCCACTGATTTTGAAACGGATATGTCGCTTACCGACTGGATGACACAATGGCGGCGCGAAGGCGATGATGATCAGACTATACGTAGCATACTCGGCAGACTGCTGTTCTCGGGCGACGAAGTAAAGAAATCGGTAAAAGTAATTTCCGGCGGAGAGCAGGGGCGCATGCTGTTCGGCAAGATCATTCTACAGAAACCCAATGTGCTGCTGATGGACGAACCCACCAACCATCTCGACATGGAATCCATCGAATCGCTCAACAGTGCGCTGGAGAAATATACCGGCACCCTGATTTTCGTCTCCCACGACCGGGAATTTGTATCCTCACTGGCCACCCGCATCATCGAAATGAAACCGGACGGAATTACTGACTTCAAGGGCCAGTACGAAGAGTATCTGCGCAGCCAGGGTGTGGTTTGAGGATGCTGCGAGTTGTTGCAGAGGTTAAAACCGGTGTATCCCGCTGTTATCGCTATTCCTTGCCAGGGGAAGCGGCGTCATGTTGCCTCGCAGCCAGCAACGCAGAACGATAACGCTTCCAGTCAAAATACGGGCCAGGATCAGTCTTGCGTCCTGCGGCAATATCGGAATGCCCGACAATGTCCGCAATGGGATAAGCTTCTTGCAGCACCCGGCTCAGCGCGATCAGCGCCGTATATTGAGCATCAGTAAAAGGCCGGGTATCGCTGCCCTCAAGTTCCACTCCGATGGAGAAATCATTGCAATGGGTCTTACCCTGCCAGCAGGAGGTTCCCGCATGCCAGGCGCGCTTGCCACAGGCGACGAACTGGATGGTCTCGCCGTCCCGGCGGATGAAAAAATGCGCAGAAACCTTGAGGTCGCGTAGAGTCTGGTAATAAGGATGTGCTGCCAGATCGAGCCGGTTGGTAAACAGTTCGATCACTCCATCGCCGCCGAATTCATCCGGCGGCAGACTGATGCTGTGGATTACCAGCAAGTTTATGGCGTACCCGGCCGGACGCTCGTCACAATTGTGCGAGGGGATGAGACGCACGCCGTCCAGACAGCCGTTTGCGTCAATCTGCATTCGTCCGACCTGCATTCCCATACGGCAACTGGTGCTCCTTAACCATCATCATCATTCAGTCCTAGTCGTTCCATGCGGTAGCGCATGGAACTAACTGTGATCCCCAGCAATCTCACAGCGGCAGTGCAGTTATATTGGGTCTTTTTCAAGACTTCAATGATGGACTCCTTTTCCAGTTTTGCAAGCTGCCGATCGAAATATAGCCGCTGCATACGGGTCAGCAGCAGCGATATTCCACCAAACACGATATAGGCTAGCGCTGTATACAGAAACAATTGGGGGTTATAGGAACCGAAACTGGATTCGGGAGATAGCCATGTGATTACCACGATCCCGCTTGCTATCAGCAGGCGATACACATTGAAATAAAACAGCGAGCGCCAGAACGGCTCGGGGTGAGTGGCTGCCGGTATGCCGACAGTCGATTGCCACGATTTCTCTTGCGGCAAGGAAGTGGTCATGCGTGGGATATCATGCTATGGTAAGTTTTGATTAAGCAGTAGTTGAATGAGTCCTTTCTGGCTTGCGTTACTGGTAACAGTAGAGCAAGCACCGGGCGCGGATCAAAGGCCATAGCCTAGTCTACGCGCTGCCTGGGAAGTACAACGCACCTAACCCGCGTCTACCGCAGCCCGCCGGAGGTTCATCGAGAGGCTGCCTTAACCGTATTCAACCTATGAGCAAAGCATTTATAAAAGAAACTGAAGGGGCCGACGATCCTGAAGAAGATGCAGGCGTCGATCTTCTGCCTTCCACTGGCAAAAACTATATCACTCCGGGCGGTTATGCACGACTGATGGACGAGTTCTTATGGCTGATGAATAAAGAGCGTCCACATGTGACTGCCACAGTGTCGTGGGCTGCGGGTAATGGCGATCGCTCGGAAAATGGCGACTATATTTACGGCAAAAAGCGTTTACGTGAAATCGATCGACGCATCCGTTTCCTCACCAAACGGCTGGATATGGCCGAAGTAGTGGATCCTGCCAACCCGAGAGAAGATGAGACACAGATTTTCTTTGGTGCCACAGTCACCTATTCCAATCTGGTAGGTGAAGAAAAAACAGTAGCCATCGTCGGGGTCGATGAAGTCAATACTGCCCGCGGCTACATTAGCTGGATTTCACCGATGGCACGGGTACTGACCAAGGCGCGGCAGGATGATACGGTAACACTGCATGCACCGGGCGGGGTTGAGGAACTGGAAATTCTGGCAGTCAAATACCAGCCCATCCCGATGGATGCATTCCAGCCGATCGCTGCCAGTTAGCATTAATTCTATTTTGCTGCCGCTGCGTCAGCAATAACCTGCAGCGCCAATGCTTCCGCCACCTTGATGCCGTCCACCGCCGCAGAAAGAATACCCCCCGCATAGCCGGCACCTTCACCTGCAGGATAGAGCCCGGCGGTATTCAGGCTCTGGTAATTCTCTCCGCGCTTGATGCGGATCGGCGCAGAAGTACGTGTCTCAACCCCGGTCAGCACCGCGTCATACATGGCAAACCCCTTGATCTGCCTGTCAAAAGCAGGGAGGGCTTCGCGTATCGCGGCGACGGCATAATCCGGCAAAGCGCTGCTCAAGTCGCACCATTGCACGCCGGGGGTGTAGGACGGGATCACCGTACCCAGCGCGGTGGATGGCCGGCCCGCAAGAAAATCGCCTAGCCGTTGCACTGGTGCCTGATAATTACGCCCGCCCAGGTCGAAGGCACGCTCCTCCCACTGGCGCTGAAAAGCAATGCCTGCCAGCGGGTGGCCCGGATAATCAACCGGCGTCACACCGACGACGATACCGCTGTTGGCATTGCGTTCATTGCGTGAATATTGGCTCATACCGTTGGTTACAACCCGTCCCGGTTCCGATGCCGCTGCCACCACGGTGCCGCCCGGACACATGCAGAAACTGTAAACCGAGCGCCCATTGGCACAGTGATGCACCAGCTTGTAGTCGGCTGCGCCCAGCAACGGGTTGCCGGCGTTATCACCGAAACGGCAACGGTCTATCAACGATTGTGGGTGTTCGATGCGTAGACCGACGGAAAAAGGCTTGGCTTCAACATATACCCCGCGGTCATACAGCATCCGAAAAGTATCGCGGGCACTGTGGCCCACGGCCAGCACGACATGATCCGTTGTAATATGCTCGCCGCCGGCCAGCATCACTCCACGCACTTGTCCCTTTTCAATTTCAATGTCATCCACCCGGCTCTGAAAACGGATTTCGCCGCCGAGCGAGGTGATGGTTGCGCGCATTTTTTCCAGCATACTCACCAGCCGGAATGTGCCGATATGCGGTTTGCTCACATAGAGTATCTCCGGCGGAGCACCCGCCTTGACGAATTCCATGAGTACTTTCCGGCCGTAGTGTTTCGGATCCTTGATCTGGCTATGGAGCTTGCCGTCGGAAAATGTGCCTGCCCCGCCTTCACCGAACTGGACATTGGACTCAGGGTTGAGCTGCCCCTGTCGCCACAGGCCAAAAGTATCCTTGGTACGCTCGCGCACCGCCTTGCCGCGCTCCAGTAGGATCGGGCGGAACCCCATCTGTGCCAGAATTAGCCCGGCAAACAACCCGCAGGGTCCGGTGCCTATGATGACCGGACGTGACTGTACAGCCGAACTCTGCGTTGCGCGCGCAACGAAACGATAGCTTATGTCCGGAGTGGTTGAGACACGTCCATCCGCTTGCAGGCGTTGCAGTATCGCTGCCTCTGCTGCTGCATCCTTCAGTTCGGCGTCCAGGGTGTAGACAAAAGAAACCGTGCCGCGTTTGCGCGCATCGTAGCCACGGCGCGCAATCGAAAACCCCGCAAGCTCATCCGCCGTGATTCCCAGGCGTTGAAGAATAGCGGCCGTGAGTTCGCTTGCGGCATGATCCAGGGGGAGTTTGATTTCAGTCAGACGCAACATAGATTATCAGGCAAAAGGCAAGGCGCAACCATAACAGATTTATCCAGCGGCACAGCATCCTTGCAGTCAGAGCGCGCCATGTTCAGCCAGGACTGTTACCGCTTGCGAGTATAAGATAAACTGCGCGCTGGAGAACGGTTTCCCACCAATCCGTGGTACCCGCAATGACACCAGGCAAATTCATCACCCTAGAAGGCATAGATGGCGCAGGCAAGAGCACTCATCTTGCCTGGCTGGAAAATTTTTTGCGCGGCCGAGGACTGACCGTGGTGGTGACCCGTGAGCCGGGCGGTACGCCTCTGGGTGAGAAGTTGCGTGCGCTACTGCTTGACAACAGCCAGGCAATGCATGCTGAAACCGAGGCGCTGCTGATGTTTGCGGCACGGCGCGAGCATCTGGACAAGGTGATACTGCCGGCTCTGGCGCGGGGCGACTGGGTGATTTCCGACCGCTTCACCGATGCGAGCTTTGCCTATCAGGGTGGCGGCAGGGGGCTGGCCAGCAACCGGCTGGACGATCTGGAACGCTGGGTGCAGGGAGAATTTCAGCCTGATCTCACGCTCTATTTCGATGTGAGCGTCGCACTGGGCAGGCAACGGGTTAATGCCATCAAGACAGCCGACCGCTTTGAAAAAGAGCAGGACGAGTTTTTCCAGCGAGTGCGGGCAGCCTATCTGCAAAGAGCGCACAAATTTCCCCAGCGGATACGCCTGATCGATTCCAGCCAGCCGCTGGATAAAGTTAAAGAATCACTTCATGATATTATTTCAACAATCTGTTAATGAATAATATTTATGTCTGGCAAACTGCTGTCTGGCGGATGCTGACGCAGGGTTCGGCTGCCCGCGGTCACGCTCTGTTGCTGAAAGGGCGAAAGGGTGTCGGCAAGCTCGTATTTGCCCGCAATTTGGCCAAATCCCTGTTGTGCGAACAACCATCCGCCGATGCTGAAGCCTGCGGCAGCTGCCCAAGCTGTGGCTGGTTTGAGCAAGGAGGGCACCCGGATTTTCGCCTGGTCGAGCCCGAAGCGCTGACAGCGTTGGCCGATGAAACCATGGCGGAGGCGGGTGGTGACGCCGAGACTGGTGCCGAGATGGGATCCGCCAGCACCAAGGGGAAGAAAAAGCCCAGTAAACAGATCGGGGTTGAGCAGATACGCGCGCTCTCGGACCTGGTGCATATGTCCAGCCACCGCAATGGCTACAAGATCATTCTGATCCATCCCGCAGAAACGATGAATCTGGCGGCGGCTAACGCTTTGCTGAAGAATCTGGAAGAGCCGCCGCCGCAAACCCTGTTCATCCTGGTGGCACACCGACCGCAGGACTTGCTGCCGACCATACGCAGCCGCTGCCGGCAAATCGCCATGCCCACGCCAGACCTTGCCACCGCCGTCGCCTGGCTTGAACAGCAGGGCGTCAAGGATCCCGCAACCAGCCTGGCCGCCGCCGGTTATGCGCCGCTGGCAGCGCTGGAGTTCGACGACGATGATTATCTTGCGCAACACGAAGCTTTTATCCGGCAGATCGGTACGCCCGGCGGCTTCAATCCCATCGTGCTGGCCGAAGAAATGCAGAAATCCGATCTGCCGACGGCGGTCAACTGGATGCAGAAATGGTGTTATGACTTGATGAGTTTCCGTACTACCGGGAAAATCCGCTATCATTTACCCATGCTTGCCGCCATCAAATCATTGGTATCTGAAATCGATCCGCGCGCGCTTGCCGCTTATTCGCGCAGCCTGATCTCGACCCAGCGCCTGGCGCGGCATCCGCTCAATCCCCGTTTATTCCTGGAAGAAATGCTGCTTTCCTACGCCATGCTGATAGCCCCCGCCCGGAACAAGCGTGCTGACTGATGAACTTGCCAACTCCTTAATGGGAGTCCCTTATGCTCGTTGATTCCCACTGCCATCTGGATTTTCCAGATCTAGCCGTCAATCTTGATGAGCTGCTGGCCAACATGCGCGACAACGATGTCGGTCACGCCCTTTGCGTGAGCGTCAATTTGCAGGATTTTCCGCGGGTATTGGCGCTGGCGGAGGCCCACCCCAATCTTTTCGCCTCGGTCGGCGTCCATCCCGATTACGAGAATCTGGCCGAACCGCAGGCGGCACAACTGGCGACGCTGGCTTGTCATCCCAGGGTCGTCGCCATTGGCGAAACCGGGCTGGATTATTTCCGCCTCAAAGGCGATCTGGAATGGCAACGGGAACGCTTCCGCCAGCATATCCGTGCTGCCCGGCTATGCAACAAACCGCTTATCATCCATACCCGCGAGGCGGCGGCAGATACCCTGCGCATCATGACGGAGGAGGGCGCCGACAGCGTCGGCGGAGTGATGCACTGCTTTACCGAGAGCTGGGAAGTAGCGCAGCAGGCGATGGAGATGAATTTCTATATTTCTTTTTCCGGCATTGTAACTTTCAAGAAAGCTACTAATCTAAAGGACATTGCCAAAAAGATCCCGCTGGAGAGAATGCTGGTGGAAACCGATTCGCCCTATCTTGCCCCGGTACCTCACCGTGGTAAAATCAATCAGCCCGCCTTCGTGCGGCATGTTGCCGAAGAAATCGCCGTATTGCGCGGCATCACCGTAGGCGAAGTAGCCACTGCGACCACCCGCAATTTTTTCAAATTGTTCAAGGTAACCTGAATGTTGAATTCGCTCAAAATACCACATTTACTCGCCGGTCTGCTGCTCGCTGCCAACTTGTGCCTGCCGGGGCATGCCGCCGCAGATATCCATGAAGACTTGATCTGGGCGGTGGAGGACAACAACGCTACCGACCTGACCAAACTGCTGGCGAAAGGCGCTGATCCCAATACATACGACAAACGCGGAAATACGCTGCTGATGATCGCAGTCCAGAATAAAAATAACCATCTCATCCACCTGCTGCTGGAGGCAGGCGCCAATCCCAATCTGCGCAATCACTATGGCGAAACTGCCATCATGCTCGCCAGTTACCATGGCGAAGCCGGCATGGCCAAGCAGTTTTATATCAAAGGCGCAGAAATCAATCACAAGGGATGGAATCCATTGATATATGCCGCAACCAAGGGCCACACGGAAATCGTCGAGATGCTGCTGGATGTAGGCGCAAAAATCGATTCGACCTCCGACAATGGAACCACCGCGCTGATGATGGCAGCAAGGGGCGACCATCTTGATGCCGTCAAGCTGCTGTTGCAGAAGGGTGCAAACCCCAATATCCGCAATGAATCCGGCGGCACTGCACTGAGTTTTGCCCTGAGCCGGGAGCATTTGCAAGTTGCTAAACTACTGCGGGTTAGCGGCGCAACACATTGATTCACAATCGGCATACCAGATGCTGTGCAGCCTGTGTCCCGTCATAACCGCCAGGAATTCGCATGGCTATAATTGGCTTCAATCATTACAACCTGCGCGCACCGCGCGAACTGCTGGACAAGCTCAAGGAATTCTACTGTGAGGTGGTAGGTCTCGAGTTGGGCCAGCGGCCGCCGCTGGATGGCTCCGGCTACTGGCTCTACGCCGGCGGGCAGGACATTCTCCATCTGAGCCAGACGCATCCGGGTGAAACACGCCTCACCCATGTCGCCACCACCTTCGATCACGTGGCGTTCACCTGCACCGGGCGGCAGGAAATGGAAGTCCGCCTGCAGCGACACAATATCCAATTCGAGACAGCCATATGCCACTGACCGGCAAGGTTCAACTGTTCTTCAAAGACCCGGCGGGCAACGGTGTGGAGCTGAACTTTGCCAAGGAATAGAGCAGGGTGCCAATTTAAACAATCAATTACCTGATCTGCTTGCAGACCTTCAGACCCCCACAGAACCATGACAGCGCTCCAGGATAAAGTCGCCATCATCACCGGCTCGTCCCGCGGCATCGGTGCCGAAATCGCGCGAACACTGGCTGCTGCCGGTGCCAAAGTGGTCATCAACTATGTGGCGCGCCAGCAGGACGCCGAGGCGGTTTGCGCTGAGATTACGGCCGCAGGCGGCGAAGCGTTGGCCGTGCGCGCCGATGTCAGCGATCCGGCCGAAGTGCGCAGGCTGTTTGACACGGCCATCGAACGCTACGCGCGGGTGGATATCCTGATCAACAACGCCGGCGTACTACTCTACAAGAAGATTGCGGACACCAGCGATGAGGAGTTCGACCGGATCTTGAGCAGCAACGTCAAAGGCATCTTCTATGCTTTGCGGGAAGCTGCCACCCGGCTGGCGGACGGTGGGCGTGTCGTTACCCTGTCCAGCACCGTCACGCGGCTGATGCTGCCGAACTACGGCGCCTATGCCGCCAGTAAAGGCGCGGTCGAGCAGTTGACGCGGATTTTTGCGAGGGAAGCAGGCGCGCGCGGCATTACGGCCAACATCGTTTCGCCCGGACCGGTGAATACCGAACTCTTTACTACTGGCAAAAGTGCGGAAGAGATCAAACGCATGGCCGGCATGACCGTGCTGAACCGTATCGGCGAACCGGAGGATATTGCCCAGGTGGTGCTTTTCCTGGTCGGCGCAGAAGCGGGCTGGGTCACGGGACAGAACATCGGCGCCAATGGCGGCATCGCCTGAGCCTGCGGGGCAGTTGGGACCGTCACTGATTTTGACTGATATTGAAGCTATAATTCCGTAGAGCATCAAACAATTACGCCAGTATCATGAATACCCATTCAAGAAGGACACATCTATGGCTGCATGGTTGATTCCTGCGTTAAAGGCGGTGCTCCCACATGTGGGAGCTATCATCTCAGTCGCAACTCCTGTTTTCACCAAGAAAAAAGTCGATACAACGGCCG
The DNA here is from genome assembly GCA_030646695.1 of Nitrosomonadaceae bacterium. GTDB lineage: Bacteria > Pseudomonadota > Gammaproteobacteria > Burkholderiales > Nitrosomonadaceae > VFJL01. The sequence goes on along the minus strand of JAUSLF010000012.1, from coordinate 27,441 downwards.
ATCCGACGTTGCAGCAGCAGATCAGCGAGCTGCAAGCCGCTGCCTCGCAGAGCTCGATCCAGATCAAGGAGCTGGCTGAACAACTGCAGAGCACAGTCGCGGCAGTGGAGCAGGCGGCCTCGGTCGCTGAAGCAAAGCTCAGGCGGGTACTGCTGTTTTGCGTCGCCGCGACCGCTGTTTCGCTCTGTCTGGTGCTTTTTCTACTGTTGAGCCGATGAATCCCAACCAGGTATTTGCCTATGGAACAGTGGGTTAGCTACATTACACTCGGCGTCGCCGACTTGGAGAAGGCCAGCCGTTTCTACGAGGTATGCCTGGGCCTGCCGCGGCTCAAGTCTCCACCAGCAGTTACCTTCTTCGCACTCGGGCAGACGCGACTGGCGCTCTGGTCGCGTGCAAGTCTGGCGGCTGACGCCGGCCTTACCCCTGAAGGAAGCGGCTTTCCGGGTTTCTCCCTGGCCCATAATGTGCGCACTGCGACTGAAGTCGATGCGCTGCTGCAGCGTGTCGCTTCTTACGGGGCCAAAGTAACAAAGTCGGCGCAGCTCACCGACTGGGGTGGTTACGCCGGTTATTTCACTGACCTTGACGGGTTTCTCTGGGAGATAGTCTACAACCCGAAGTTTCCCCACGCATCGCCCTCGGCCTGACCGGCATTTGACACTTGTGGCCGTTACCTCCCTGATTCTTAGTCGAATTATGCGAAAAGCCGACCAAAGAAGCCATACATGAATTGCTCATAATGTATATTATGTTAAATTGTAGGAACTTGATTAAATCCGTTCGTACCAAAACCATCAAACGTTGGAAAAATGGCAGCACTGCACTACCCGAGTCAGCCAGTCGGCTGTTAAGGTTTCATGTCCTGGGCGATGTATCCGCCCTCCTCGGCCAATCGCGGGAAGGCTTCTATTTCAGGGACGGGCTTCTTTTTATCGGGGAATGGCGCCGCGGAATGGAACCGACTGAAATCCGGACGTTATTCTGGCAGGTGCAACAGGTCGCCGGATTGCAGCGGGAGATCCGCCAGCTAAAGCAGGAACTGGAACGGCGCAGCGAAGAGATCGACGCCCTGGAGGTCAAGGCAGATTTCTACCGGCGACAGGTTGCACTTGAGAGCCGCTTCGGGATGATGCTGGAACGTACTTTTGCTTAAGGTGTAGAAAACATTACCGAGATCGGGTTTTGGCACGTTTCTGCCGGTCGCGTTGGTCTGTTCCATCTCCTAATATTGATGTGAATATGGGTATACGTTTCGGTACATATTTTGTTCGTACGGAGATGGGAAGCCATACGGTGTCAAACAGCGTGCAAAACTTTCCAGATTAGGGGTGGAAACAGCGTCCAATAGTTTCCACCCCAGTATGTAATCATCCGGCGTTTTAGCCGGGGGTATCTGGAGTGTTTTACATGGACATTATTTACGAAATTCGCAGGCGGCATTGGGTACAAAAGCAAACCGTTTCGGCAATTGCCCGCGACATGGGTTTGTCTCGACCGACAGTGCGCAAGCATCTCAAAACCGTCGAAGAACCCAAGTACGAGCGGGAACAGACGGTCTCCCCGAAGTTGGGTCAATTTGAAGAACAGCTCATAAAGTGGCTGGTTGGTGAAGCCAAACTTCCCCGACCACGCCGCCGCACCGCTCACCGGTTCTTTGAGGGTTTGCAGGAAATCGGCTACAGCGGCGCCTATGACAGCGTACAGCGTTTCATCAAGCGCTGGAAATCCGGCAATATTGGCCCGAAGCTCAATGAAGCCTTCGTACCGATGTTGTTTCAGCCTGGAGACGCTTGCCAGTTTGACTGGAGCCAGGAACAGGTGGAGCTGGGCGGCATCGTGCAAACCATCAAGGTGGCGCACTTCCGTCTGGCTTATAGCCGTCAGATGTTTGTGGTGGCCTATCCACGAGAAACGCAGGAGATGGTACTGGATGCGCATAGTCGCGCTTTTGCCTTCTTCGGCGGTGTGCCCGCCCGCCTGATCTACGACAACCTCAAAACGGTGGTTGATACCGTATATGCAGGCAAGGAACGCCAATTTAACCGGCGCTTCTTAACATTGGCCAATCATTACTTGTTTGAACCGGTTGCTTGTACGCCAGCCTCCGGCTGGGAGAAAGGACAAGTGGAGAATCAGGTGGGCAATGTGCGTGAATGGCTGTTCACGCCCCTGGCACGCTTTGCTTCATTTGCCGATTTGAATGTCTGGCTTGCCACCCGCTGCAAGGAATTGGCGCAACGCACCCATCCTGTGCAGAGTCAACGCACCATCGCAGAATGCTTTGCCGATGAGTATCCGCTGCTGCGGCCTGTCACTGCCCATTTTGATGGCTATGTCGAACAAATGATGCGAGTGTCTTCGACCTGTCTGGTCAGGGTGGACCGCAATCGTTATAGCGTTCTGGCCAGCATGGCCGGTCAGGCGGTTTCTGTCCGCACCACAGCCGATCAGATTCGCGTCGTGGCGCATGGCGAAGTCATTGCCGCCCATTCACGCGTGTTTGGTCGTGACCGGTTGGTCTGCGATCCCTGGCATTACCTGCCGGTGCTGGAAAAGAAACCCGGCGCACTACGCAATGGCGCGCCCTTCGTGATGTGGGACTTGCCCATCCCAATCCAAAGGGTGCGTGACCATATTCTGAAACAACCCAGGGGGGACCGCGCCTTTGTCGAGTTGCTCATACTCGCGGGAGAAGCGGGTCTTGATGCGCTCACGGTCGCCTGTGAGTCGTCGCTGGAATGTGGGGTTGTCAGTGCATCTATCGTAATGAACGAGCTGCGCCGTCTCATTGCGCCGCACTTGCCTGCCGCAGCAAACAACGTGCCTGATGGAATTGCATTAACGATTGAGCCCATCGCCGATTGCCAGCGCTACGACTATCTGCTGGGAGCAGCCAATGTCCATTGATCACGCGACGAGTTTGAAGGCGCTGCAACTGTATGGAATGGCAACGGCGTGGGGCGAATTGCAGACAGAAAAGCCAAAGCAGATTCATCGCCCTGAAAGCTGGATGGCGCGTCTGATTGCGGCAGAGCAAACGGATCGCCAACTCAAAAGTCTGCGGTATCAGCTCAAGGCGGCCAGATTCCCGATCCATCGTGATCTGCTTGGCATTGACTGGAGCGAGACAACGCTGTCGCAGGCCGTTGTCGAACAACTGGCGAGGGCGGCCTTTATGGAGACCGCGCACAACCTGATTCTGGTGGGTGGTACGGGCACGGGGAAATCCCATCTGGCCACCGCTATTGGGGTGGCGGCAATCCATCATGGAAAACGCGTACGTTTCTTCAATGCGGTCGATCTGGTCAATCAATTGGAGCGCGAAAAAAGTTTGGGGCGTGTCGGCAATCTGGCCAGGCAACTGTGCCTTGTGGACGCAGTGATCTTGGATGAACTGGGGTATTTGCCGTTTCCGGCATCGGGTGGTGCCTTGCTGTTTCACCTCATCAGCCAGCTTTATGAGAAAACCTCTTTGATCATTACCACGAATCTGTCCTTCGGAGAATGGGTGCAAGTATTTGGGGATGCGAAAATGACGACCGCTTTGCTTGACCGCATTACCCATCATTGCGACATCCTCGAAACAGGCAACGATTCTTATCGCTTCAAACAGCGTAAAAATTACTCTCAACAAACCAGAAAAGTGGAAACATTTGGACGCTGACTAGTGGAAAGTTTTCGACGCTGATTGACAGCCAGCAGAAATAATCAAACCGGCACCGGCTACCGGTAGTAGGGCCCGCCAGCCCGGAAAAGGCTCTCGGTCGGTAATAACAAGAATGCCAATTGCAATCAGTAAAGCGCCTACCATTGATTGGATATTGCTTAGCATCATGCCATTTGCTTGTAGCACTCGTACGCGGATTATTGAACATAATGACGTGTCAAACCTCTCCTTGAAACTAGGGAATATGTTTTGCTTGTACAGAGTGACATAGGCTAGGATAGAGCCTGCCATTAATTCCCAGAAACGAGTTTGCGGGGAGTAAAACGCTGCTATCGTGTCGCTTCTCACTTTGCCAATGTTCAACGCAAATGAAATGAGAGCAAAGGCAATCGTAATTATCAGCAGATTCATACGCTGCTTCCAAGCAAACCACAGAAGCAGTGGCCAGATAATGTAAAACTGTTCTTCAATGCCGAGCGACCAGAGGTGTAGCAGTGGCTTTGTTTCTGCGGCATTGTCAAAGTAGCCGGTTTCATTCCAGAGCACAAAATTGGAGACAAAACCAGCGCCCCACGCGATGTGTTTGCCCAGCTGTTTGTAGTCGTCAGCATATAACGCAAACCAACCAAACACATAGCTAGCAATTAATACCAGTAATAGTGCTGGGAATATGCGCCTGATACGACGGCTATAAAACTCAACGAAGCTGAAGCTATTGCGCTCCAAGCTTTCAAAAATAATTGTTGAGATTAGAAAACCAGAAATAACGAAGAAAATATCTACGCCAATAAATCCACCCTTAACCAAGCTCGGAAACGCATGATAGGTTACAACGAGGAGAACTGCTATTGCTCGTAAACCATCAATGTCTGCGCGGTATTTTGGATGAATTAAGTGTTTGGAATTCTTCCGTGGGGGAATATTGATTGCCATTCGGGAGGTGCCAGCGATTTTTTTGTAAACGGCTAGATTTAGCAAGGGTAGAGTAGAGAACTGTAGTAAAGGGGCCAGGCTCAAATATTTCGCTGCTCCCGGTCTTGTTATGTGACCATTTTTCTATCTTTGATTTCGTTCCCCAATAGCCACAAATTCCCGGTTGTCCGGCCCGATGTAATTGGCAGAAGGCCGGATGATCTTGTTGTCCAGGCGCTGTTCGATGATATGTGCGGCCCAGCCGCTGGTGCGGGAGATCGCGAACAGCGGGGTGAACAGGGCAGTCGGCACCCCCAGCATGTGATAGCTTACAGCGGAGAACCAGTCGAGGTTGGGGAACATTTTTTTGCTGTCCCACATGACCGTTTCCAGCCTGGCCGCGATGTCGAACATTTTCATGTCACCGGCGTCTGCCGACAGCTTTCTGGCTACTTCCCTGATGACTTTGTTGCGCGGATCGGCGATGGTGTAAACCGGATGGCCGAAACCGATGATGATTTCCCGATTCGCGACGCGGCGGCGGATATCAATCTCGGCTTCGTCGGGATCGTGGTAGCGTTGCTGGATGTCGAATGCGGCTTCGTTGGCCCCGCCATGCTTGATCCCGCGCAGCGCACCGATGGCGCCGGTGACGGCGGAGTAGAAATCCGCTCCGGTTCCAGCGATTACGCGCGCAGCGAAAGTGGAAGCGTTGAACTCATGCTCGGCGTACAGAATCAGCGAGGTATGCATGGCTTTTACCCACGGTTGCGGCGGCGGCTGGCCGTGCAGCAGGTGCAGGAAATGCCCGCCGATGGAATCATCGTCGGTTGCTGGTTCAATGCGGCGGTTATTGTGTGAATAGTGGTACCAGTACAGCAGCATCGAGCCAAGGCAGGCCAACAGCCGGTCGGCCAGATCGCGCGCAGTGGCGCTGGTATGGTCTGCCGCTTCCGGCAACACCGTGCCCAGCGCGGATACGCCGGTACGCAGGACATCCATCGGGTGTGCTGTTGCCGGAATTGCCTCCAGCACGGTTTTGACGCTGGCGGGCAGGTCGCGCAGGTTTTTCAGTTTTGCCTTGTACGCGGCCAGTTCCGCGAGCGTAGGCAGTTTTTCATGCACCAGCAAATAGGCGATTTCCTCGAATTCGCAGGCAGCAGCCAGGTCCAGAATGTCATAGCCGCGGTAATGCAGATCGTTGCCGGTTCTACCAACGGTGCAGATGGCAGTATTACCCGCCACTACGCCTGACAGCATCACGGATTTCTTGCTTCTGGGGGTAGGAGTTTTGCTAGCTTCACTCATTTCCAGTTCTTTCCGAGTCTCCGGAAAACAAAGCATCCGGCTTTTGTTCGTATGCATGGTAATCAAGAAAATCGTACAGTTCAGCGCGAGTCTGCATGGTGTCGATCATGTTTTTCTGCGTGCCTTCGCTGCGTATCGCCTGATATACCTTGAGTGCAGCGGCATTCATCGCGCGAAATGCCGACAGCGGATAGAGCACCAGCGAGACATCTGCAGCAGCCAGTTCCTGGGTAGTGTAGAGCGGGGTTGCGCCAAACTCGGTGATGTTGGCCAGGATCGGTACTTTCACCGCAGCGGCGAATTGCCGGTACATGTCCAGTTCGGTTATCGCTTCGGGAAATATCATGTCCGCACCCGCCTCGACACAGGCGCAAGCCCGGTCGATGGCGGATTGCAATCCTTCCACTGCCAGCGCATCGGTGCGCGCCATGATGACAAAATCAGCATCGGTTCTGGCATCCACTGCAGCCTTGATCCGATCCACCATTTCATCTTTGCTGACGATGGCTTTGCCGGGGAGGTGGCCGCAACGCTTGGCCTGTACCTGGTCTTCGATATGCATTGCTCCCGCACCCGATTTGATCAGCGATTTCACCGTGTGAGCGATGCTGCGCGCAGCACCCGCATCGCCAAAGCCGGTATCCGCGTCCACCAGCAACGGCAGATGGGTGATGTTGGTGATGCGGCGCACATCGGTCAGCACATCATCCAGCGTCGAAATGCCGCGATCGGGCACGCCCAGCGAACCCGCTGCCACGCCGCCGCCGGAAAGATAAATCGCCTTGAAACCGGTGCGCTCCGCCATGCGCGCGCAGTAGGCATTGATGCAACCTGCCACTTGCAGAGGTTTCTCAGCGGCAAGCGCAGCACGGAAACGGGAGCCGGCGGAGAGTGTGGTCATAAGTGTTCGGGGAGATGCTGAATTTTTCAATTGCGCAAGAGAAGATGCGCTGAAAACAGGAGTTCAACGAAATGTGGAAATACCTTTACCCCAGCAGATGCCTTACCGAATCGCGTTCTTCCAGCAAATCCTGGTAGCTTGCCTGCATTCTCGCTGTGCCGGAATCGCTTATTTGCAGCCCCTGAACGATTTTGTAGACACCGTCCTGACAGGTGACGGGATGACCATAAATCACGCCTGCAGGAATGCCATAGCTGCCGTCTGACGGAATGCCCATCGATACCCAGTTGTTTTCCGGGGTGCCGGAAACCCAGTCATGCATATGACAGACGGCTGCGTTGGCAGCGCTGGCAGCACTTGACAGGCCGCGCGCTTCGATCACCGTCGCGCCGCGCTTCTGTACGGTGGGGATGAAATAATTTTCCACCCATGCCGGGTCGTTGATGAGGTCGACCACTTTCTTGCCACCCGCTTCAGCGTGGTTCAGATCCGGGTATTGAGTAGTGGAGTGATTGCCCCACACCACCATTTTACGGATACCGGAAACCGGTTGAGCAAGTTTCACAGCCACTTGCGACAGAGCGCGGTTGTGGTCCAGTCGCAGCATTGCCGAGAAGTTGCCTGGCTTCAAGCCGGGCGCATTTTTCATCGTGATGTAAGCGTTGGTATTGGCGGGGTTGCCCACCACCAGAATCTTGACATCGCGGTTGGCGACTTCATCCAATGCCCTGCCCTGGACGGTGAAGATCGCACCGTTGGTTTCCAGCAGATCCTTGCGTTCCATGCCCTTGCTGCGGGGGCGCGCGCCCACCAGCATGGCAATGCTGGCATCACGGAAAGCAATTTTGGGATCGTCGGTCGCAATTACGCCAGTCAGCAGTGGAAACGCGCAATCGTCCAGTTCCATCATCACGCCCCTGAGCATGGATTGTGACTGGGGGATGTCGAGCAGTTGCAGGATGACAGGCTGATCCTCGCCAAGCATGTCGCCGGCGGCGATGCGAAATAGCAGGCTGTAACCAATCTGACCAGCAGCGCCGGTGACCGCGACGCGAATAGGGGATTTCATTTCTGCGCTCCTGGGAGAAATGGTCAATGCATGGGATTTGCAACGCATTCGACTATAGAAACATTCCACGCGGCTGTCAATTTAAGGAATTAGCAGACCGGTTTTGATTCTGCCCGTAAACTTGCTTGGTTGTATCGCCTGGCATAACGGGCTAAACTCATCGCTGGCCCCGGAACCAGATTGCATGGAAGCGAAAATTGCAAAGAAAGCGTCCCAAGCATCTTAATCTCATAGAAATCAAGCAACCCTTGCCGGCGGTGGTTTCGATTCTGCATCGCATGAGTGGAGTGCTGCTGTTCTTTCCCGGCATCCCTGTTTTACTCTGCAGTCTACAGATGGCGTTGGGTTCACCACAAGGCTATGCTGAATTTCAGTCTTTTTTGGCCAACCCCTTGATCAAGGGTGCATCAGTGCTGGCACTGTGGTTCTTGCTGCATCATTTCTGCGCGGGTATTCGTCATCTGGCGCTGGATCTGCATTATGGTGTCGCGCTGGAACAGGCGCGCATGAGCAGCAAACTGGTGCTGGTAATGGGGATTACCCTCACGCTGTTGATCGGAGCGGCAATATGGTGAAACATGTAGTCACTGGCGCTCATTACGGTCTGCGCGACTGGCTGGCACAGCGTGTTACCGCTGTGGTGATGGCAATCTACCTTCTGCTGCTGGCAGCGGTGCTGCTGGTCTCGCCACCGCATGATCATACTGCCTGGAAAGCGCTATTCAGTGAGCAGTGGCTGCGCATTGCTTCTTTCCTGTTTTTTGTGAGTCTATGCTGGCATGCCTGGATTGGGATGCGCAACATTCTGATGGATTATGTTCACGCCACTGGCACCCGCCTGACGCTGCAAGTGCTGGTTATTTTGTCGCTGCTGTTTTATGCCGTATGGTCGGTAGATATCCTGTGGAGCTGATGTGGCGATAGCCAGAAGAAAATTCGATGTAGTCATTGTCGGTGCCGGTGGCGCCGGGATGCGTGCCGCACTGGCGTTGTCGGAGGCAGGACTCAAAGTGGCAGTGTTGTCCAAGGTGTTTCCCACGCGTTCGCATACAGTCGCTGCGCAAGGTGGTATCGCCGCTTCGCTGGGTAACGTCAATGAAGACAACTGGCACTGGCACATGTACGACACGGTGAAAGGTTCCGACTATCTGGGTGACCAGGACGCCATCGAATTTATGTGCCGCGCCGCACCCGAAGTGGTGTACGAACTGGAACATTTCGGTATGCCGTTCGACCGTCTGGATAGCGGCAAGATCTACCAGCGTCCGTTCGGCGGGCATATGCAGGATTACGGTAAGACGCCGGTACCGCGCGCTTGTGCGGCGGCCGACCGTACCGGCCACGCGCTATTGCACACCTTGTATCAACAAAACGTGCGTGCCAATACGAATTTTTTCGTCGAATGGATGGCGCTGGATCTGATACGCGATCAGGACGGCGATGTGCTGGGTGTGGTGGCGATGGAGATCGAAACCAATGAAGTGATGATCCTGCAAGCGCGCGCTACGTTATTCGCCACCGGCGGCGCGGGGCGCATCTTCGCGGCAAGTACCAACGCTTACATCAATACCGGTGATGGTCTCGGCATGGCGGCACGTGCCGGCATTCCATTGGAAGACATGGAATTCTTCCAGTTTCACCCGACCGGTGTGTACGGCGCGGGGGTGCTCATCACCGAAGGTGTGCGCGGTGAGGGCGGCTATCTGGTCAATAAAGACGGAGAACGTTTTATGCAGCGCTATGCGCCGCATGCCAAGGATCTGGCCAGCCGCGATGTGGTATCGCGCGCCATGGCTACGGAAATCAAGGAAGGGCGCGGCTGTGGCAAGGATGCCGATCATCTGTTGCTGAAGCTCGATCATCTTGGTGCGGATGTAATCAACATGCGGCTGCCGGGTATTCGTGAAATCGCCATTAAATTTTCCCAAGTAGACCCGATCAATGAGCCGATTCCAGTGGTGCCAACCGCGCATTACATGATGGGCGGTATCCCCACCAACTATCACGGGCAGGTAGTCGCGCCCTATAAAACCGGGCCGGAAGATGTGGTGCAGGGCTTCTACGCGGTGGGCGAATGCGCTTGTGTATCGGTGCATGGCGCGAACCGTCTGGGTTGCAACTCGCTACTTGATCTGGTGGTGTTCGGGCGCGCGGCCGCGCGGCAAATCATCGAGGATTTAAAGAACAATCCGCACCCGAAACCGCTGCCTGCCGATGCGACCGATCGTCCACTGGCTCGCTTGGCGCGCTTGGAAGGTCAGAAAAATGGCGAACGCGTGGCCGAGGTCGGCGATGCGATGCGCAAAACGATGCAAACGCATTGCGGTGTGTTCCGCTTCCCCGATCTGTTGGCCGAAGGGGTGAGCAAGATTCGCGAAGTCGCCGAGCGCGTCAAACATACAGAAATCACCGACAAGAGCAGAGTGTTCAACACCGCGCGTGTGGAGGCACTGGAACTGGACAATCTGGTAGAGGTGGCGCAGGCCACGATGACGGCAGCAGCCGCGCGCGAAGAGAGCCGCGGCGCCCATGCGCGTGACGACTTCCCCGAGCGGGATGACAACAAATGGCTCAAGCACACTTTGTATTTCAGCGAAGGCCGGCGGCTGGATTACAAGCCAGTCCGGTTGAAGCCGCTGACGGTGGAATCGTTTCCACCGAAACCCAGAGTTTATTAGGAGCAGGTATGCGTTTCTCGATCTATCGCTACGATCCCGACAAGGACGACAAACCGTACATGCAGGACTACGACATCGCGCTGGAGCCGTCCGACAGAATGCTGCTGGATGCACTGGTGCGAATCAAGTCAGTGGATGACAGCCTGAGTCTGCGCCGCTCCTGCCGGGAAGGAGTGTGCGGGTCGGACGCAATGAACATCAACGGCCGCAACGGGCTGGCCTGTATTACCCCGGTTGCGGGGTTGAGAGAGCCGGTGGAATTGCGTCCGTTGCCGGGATTGCCGGTAATCCGCGATCTGATCGTGGACATGACCCAATTTTTCAAGCAGTACCATTCGATCAAGCCTTATCTGATCAACAATGATCCGCCACCGGAAACTGAGCGGTTGCAATCGCCCGAAGAAAGAGCAGAACTGGACGGGCTGTATGAATGCATCCTGTGCGCGTGTTGCACCACCGCGTGTCCTTCGTTCTGGTGGAACCCGGATAAATTCGTCGGTCCTGCGGGATTGTTGCAAGCCTACCGTTTTCTCGCCGACAGCCGCGATCAGGCCAGCGCCGAGCGGCTGGATAATCTGGAAGACCCGTACCGTCTGTTTCGCTGCCATTCCATCATGAACTGTGTGGACGTATGCCCCAAGGGGCTGAACCCAACCAGCGCCATTGGCAAGATCAAGGATATGATGGTGAAAAGAACAGTATGAAGGAACTGGAGCGCGCCCGCTGGCGTTGCCGGCGTGGATTGCTGGAACTGGATATCGTGCTGCAACGGTTTATGGACAAGCATTATACGCAACTGAGTGAAACGGAATTGCAGCAACTCGTTACATTGCTGGACCTTTCTGACAATGACTTGTGGGATATGATTACAACAAGGAAAGAACTGGCGGATGCCAGCCTGTGGCCGGTATTGCGGCTTCTGCAAGCAGCTTGACCGCGCCGCGGTTGTTTTGCCGACAACGATGAAAACAGTGGAGAATGATATGGAGCAGAAACGCACAGCGACCCTCGATCTGGGCGATGGTAGCCCGCCGCTTGAATTTCCTGTCATGTCCGGCAGCATGGGACCGGAGGTGGTGGATATCCGTAGTTTGCACGCCAGGAGCGGCGTGTTTACTTACGATCCCGGCTATTTTTCCACCGCCAGTTGCAGTTCAAAAATAACTTTCATCGACGGTGATGCGGGCATCCTGCTTTATCGCGGCTACCCGATCGAACAGTTGGCCAGGCAATGTGATTTCATGGAAGTGTGTTATTTGCTGATGAATGGCGAACTGCCTACTAGCGACCAGAAGGTTTCATTCGACAACACCATCAAAGAGCACACGATGGTGCATGAGCAACTGGCGCGGTTCTATACTGGCTTCCGCCGTGACGCCCATCCGATGGCGGTGATGGTGGGGGTGGTTGGGGCGTTGTCGGCGTTTTATCACGATGCGATGGATATTTCCGATGCCGCGCAACGCGAACTGTCAGCCTTTCGCCTAGTCGCGAAATTGCCGACCATTACCGCGATGGCTTATAAGTACAACATCGGCCAGCCTTTCATCTATCCGCGCAACAACCTTAACTACGCAGAAAATTTCCTGCACATGATGTTTGCCACTCCCGCAGAGGAATACAAGTCCAACCCGGTACTGGCACGAGCGCTGGATCGCATACTGATTCTGCATGCTGACCACGAGCAGAATGCTTCCACTTCCACCGTGCGTTTGTCCGGTTCCAGCGGTGCCAATCCGTTTGCCTGCATCTCCGCCGGTATCGCCTGCCTGTGGGGGCCGGCGCATGGCGGAGCGAATGAGGCCTGCCTCAACATGCTGGAAGAAATCGGCGATGTTTCACGCATCGGCGAATACATCAAACGTGCCAAGGACAAGAACGACAGTTTCAAGCTGATGGGTTTTGGTCACCGGGTATACAAGAATTTTGATCCGCGCGCGAAGTTGATGCGCGAGACCTGCCACGAAGTATTAAATGAACTGGGATTGCAGAATGACCCACTGTTCAAACTGGCGCTGGAACTGGAGAAAATCGCGCTGGAAGATGAATATTTCATTTCCAAGAAACTCTATCCTAATGTCGATTTCTATTCCGGCATCGTGCAACGTGCTCTGGGTATTCCGGTTTCCATGTTTACTGCCCTATTTGCCATGGCGCGCACAGTCGGCTGGATCGCTCAATGGAGCGAAATGATTTCCGATCCGGAATACAAGATAGGGCGCCCACGCCAGCTTTATACCGGTGCAGCCACACGCGATGTGGCGCCGCTTGCGTTACGCAAATAGTCCGGTGCTGTCAAAGATGCCTGCAACGAGTATGAAGCAGCTGTTCGAGAACTCCATGCTGTTTGGCACGAATGCGCCATTCATCGAGGAGCTTTACGAAGATTATCTGCAAAACCCCACCCTGGTTCTGCCAGAGTGGCGCGGTTATTTTGATGAACTGCAGAAAACAGCGGGGAAAACCACACGGGATGTGTCGCACGGCCCGGTACTCGCATCATTCATTCGTCCGGCAAGAAAATATGCATGTGACGATCAGGCTGCCGTTCAGGGCGCTGCTCAGGCGGTGGCGGCAGAACGCAAGCAGGTATCGGTACTACAGATTATCAATGCCCATCGTTTTCTTGGTGTGCGTCTAGCCAATCTCGACCCGCTCAAGCATCAGGAGAAACCCTATATTCCAGAACTTGATCCGTCCCACTATGGCTTGACCGAGGCGGATCTGGATATAGTGTTCGACACCGGTTCGTTGGTTGGCCCCGGCCGTGCGACGCTACGAGAAATTCTGCAGGCACTGCGTCAAACCTACTGCGGCAGTATCGGTGTCGAGTACATGTACATTGCAGACACCGAGCAGAAGCGCTGGATACAGAAGCGCTTTGAAGGCCCGCGCTCCCAGCCCGCTTATTCTGCAGAGTACAAGCACCATATTCTGGAACGGCTTAACGCGGCAGAAGGGTTGGAAAAATATTTGCACACCCGCTATGTCGGACAGAAACGATTTTCTGGTGAGGGCGGCGAGAGCCTGATTCCACTTCTGGATAACCTGTTACAGCGTGCCGGTCAGATGGGTGTGCAGGAGGTAGTCATCGGTATGGCACATCGCGGGCGGCTCAACGTACTGGTGAATACGTTGGGCAAAATGCCTGCCGAGTTGTTTCAGGAATTTGAGGGCAAGCACACGCAGGAATTGGTTGCCGGTGATGTCAAATATCACCAGGGTTTTTCTTCGGCGCTATCCACCCCTGGTGGCGGGGTCATGCGCCTGACGCTGGCGTTCAATCCGTCGCATCTTGAAATCGTCGACCCAGTAGTGGAAGGCTCGGTACGAGCTCGTCAGCATCGCTTGCGCGACAGGCAGGGCAAGCTGGTGCTGCCGGTGTTGCTGCATGGCGATGCAGCCTATTCTGGTCAAGGTGTAGTGATGGAAACCCTGAACCTGTCACAGACCCGCGGCTATGGCACCGGCGGCACGGTGCATGTCGTTATCAATAATCAGATCGGTTTTACCACTTCCGACCCGCGCGATGCTCGTTCTACGCTGTATTGCACTGACGTGTCGAAAATGATTGAAGCGCCGATTTTTCATGTCAACGGTGACGACCCCGAAGCGGCGGTGATGGTGACAGAAATCGCGCTTGATTTCCGCATGCAGTTCCAGAAGGATGTGGTCATAGACATGGTTTGTTTCCGCCGCCTCGGCCACAATGAACAAGACGAGCCGATGGTGACGCAGCCGCAGATGTACAAGGTTATCAGCCGGCATCCCGGTACGCGCAAACTCTATGCCGACAGGCTGCGAAGCGAAGGCGTCATCCAGGCAGGTGAAGCCGAGCAGATGGCGCAAGCCTATCGCGATGATATGGACGCAGGCCGCAATCCCAACAAGACCATACTCTATGACTACAAGCCGCAACGCGCGGTAGATTGGGCGCCTTTCCTGAAAGATAGCCGGTGGGATCAGAAAGTGCAAACCGGTTTGCCAATGGCGGAATTGAAGCATCTGGCAGGACGACTTACCGATATTCCTGCCAATTTCAAGTTACATCCGCGGGTGGAGAAAATTATTGCCGATCGGCGATTGATGAGCGAAGGAAAACTGCCGCTGGATTGGGGTATGGCGGAAAATCTGGCCTACGCGGCGCTATTGAAAGACGGTTATCCGGTACGTATTTCCGGGCAGGATTCCGGGCGTGGAACCTTCTTTCACCGTCATGCGGTGCTGCATGATCAGGACCGGGAACGATGGGATGAGGGCACCTATGTTCCACTAAGCCACATTACGCCGGAGCAGCCGGATTTCGTGGTTATCGATTCAGTGCTGTCAGAAGAAGCGGTACTGGGTTTTGAATATGGCTATGCTACCGCTGAACCAAATGAACTGGTGGTGTGGGAGGCGCAATTTGGCGATTTTGCCAATGGCGCACAAGTGGTGATAGATCAGTTCATTGCTTCCGGCGAGGCCAAGTGGGGGCGATTGTGCAGCCTGGTGATGCTGCTGCCGCATGGCTACGAGGGACAAGGGCCGGAGCATTCCTCGGCGCGCCTGGAGCGCTACCTGCAACTGTGCGCAGAATATAATATTCAGGTATGCGTTCCGTCCACGCCGGCGCAAATGTTTCATCTGCTGCGGCGGCAGATGATACGGCCACTGCGCAAGCCACTTATCGCGATGAGCCCGAAAAGTATGTTGCGCCGCAAGGAATCAGTATCGAGTCTGGAAGATCTGGCCGCTGGCAGTTTCATGAGCGTGATCCCGGAAACGGAACAGCTTGATCCAAAAAAAGTGCGGCGCATCATCGCCTGTTGCGGCAAAATCTATTACGACCTGCTGGCTTACCGGCGGGAACACAAGATTGTGGACATCGCGATCATTCGCATCGAGCAATTGTATCCGTTTCCACATGATGATTTCCAGGCCGAGATTGAGCGCTACGCCAATGTCAGGGATATACTCTGGTGCCAGGAGGAATCCGGCAATCAGGGAGCCTGGCACCGTATTCAGCATTATCTGCTGCGGCACAAACGGCCTGATCAGGTTCTGGGTTATGCGTTGCGCCCATCATCGGCATCGCCGGCGGTGGGGTATCTGGCGAAGCACAACTTGCAGCAGAATGAATTGGTGGCAGCAGCGTTTCGCGAGAAAATTTAACCTAAAGGAAGGCTCATGCTAGTCGAAGTCAAAGTTCCGGTATTGTCCGAATCGGTGGCAGAAGCCACGCTGCTTTCCTGGCACAAGAAGCAGGGTGAATATGTCGAGCGCAATGAAAATCTGATCGATATCGAGACCGATAAGGTCGTGCTGGAATTGCCGGCGCCAGTGGCGGGTGTACTGGCGAAAATCATTAAGGGCGATGGGGCGATGGTAGTAAGCAGCGAAATCATCGCGACCATAGATACTGCGGCCACAGCCGCAACCACTGTGACTGCAGTCGCGGCGCCATCAGTTACGGAATCTGCTGCAGCGGCTGCGGTGACTCCGGCCATGATGCCCGCAGCCAGGAAAATGGCAGCAGAAGAGAATCTCAAGGCCGAGGAAATCAAAGGAACCGGGCGCGACGGACGTATCACCAAGGAGGATGTGGCAGCGCAAGCAGGAACCAAATCGCCGCCACCGGCCACGGCGGCGGTAGCCACCGTGGCTACGCCTAGCGGCAATCGACCCGAGCAACGGGTTGCCATGTCACGGCTGCGGATGCGCATCGCCGAGCGGCTGGTGCAATCCCAATCTACTGCGGCGATACTGACCACGTTCAACGAAGTCAATATGCAGGCGATTATTGATTTGCGCGCTCGCCACAAGCAAGGCTTCGAAAAGGAACACGGCGTCAAGCTCGGCTTCACCTCGTTTTTCGTCAAGGCAGTAGTGGCGGCACTGAAGAAATTTCCCATTGTTAACGCTTCAGTCGACGGCAACGACATCGTCTATCATGGTTACTACGATATCGGCATCGCGGTGGGTAGCCCGCGCGGCTTGGTAGTGCCAATCATCCGCGACGCCGACCGCTTGTCGCTGGCTGAAATCGAGAAACAGATTGCCGGTTTCAGTAAACGCGCCCAGGAAGGCAAACTCACTATCGAGGAATTGACGGGCGGTACCTTTTCTATCACCAATGGTGGTGTATATGGCTCGATGCTTTCCACCCCCATCATCAATCCACCGCAAAGCGCGATCCTCGGCATTCATGCCACCAAGGATCGGCCAGTGGCCGAGAATGGCCAAGTGGTAATTCGTCCGATAAATTATCTTGCACTATCCTACGATCACCGCATCATCGACGGGCGCGAGGCAGTCCTTTCCCTGGTGGCGATAAAAGAGGCGCTGGAGAATGAGATGGATTCACTGCTGGAAACCTGAGTAACAGATCCCCGCATATCACTTTTCATAAGGTACCAACATGTCCCAATCTTTTGACGTGGCAGTGATAGGTGCCGGCCCTGGCGGCTACGTGGCGGCGATCCGCTGCGCCCAATTGGGACTCAATACCATTTGCATAGATGAATGGAAGAACCCACAGGGTAAAGCCAGTCTTGGTGGCACCTGCCTCAATGTCGGTTGCATTCCTTCCAAGGCGCTGCTGGAATCTTCCGAGAATTACGAACGCGCCGCGCATAAATTTTCTGCCCACGGCATCAAGCTGCAGGATTTATCGATGGATGTTCCGGTGATGATTGCGCGCAAGGATAAAATTGTTGCAGCCTTTACCGGTGGTATTGCCATGCTGTTCCGGAAAAACAAGATTACTGCAATGCATGGGCGTGGAACTTTGCTCAAGGGGGGTAATGGCGGGGAGGCTTGGCAAATCGAAGTAAAGAACGGTGACAAGACAGAGGTTGTCGAGGCAAAGCATATCATCATCGCCACCGGTTCGACGCCGCGGCAGTTATCGTTCGTGCCGGTGGACAATGAGCGCATCCTGGACAATGTGGGCGCGCTGGCGCTAACCGAAACGCCCCAGAGCTTGGGCGTGATCGGCGCGGGCGTGATCGGTCTGGAAATGGGCAGCGTGTGGCGTAGATTAGGCTCTGAAGTCACCATTCTCGAAGCGCTACCGGGTTTTCTCATGGCTGCCGATGAGCAAGTGGCGAAAGAGGCGCAGAAAATATTCACCAAAGAATTAGGGCTGATGATACAAACCGGCGTCAAAATCAGCGCGATTAAAACCAGCAAGAAAAACATCATAGTGGAATACGCCGATGCGCAAGGTGCAGCGCAGAAACTGGAAGTGGACAAGCTGATCATTGCGGTTGGGCGCGTTCCCAATACCGCCGGATTGGGTGCGGAAAATATCGGGCTGCAACTAGATGACCACGGTCGCATCGAAGTGGATGGCCACTGCCGCACCAACCTGCTGAATGTGTATGCCGTCGGTGACGTGGTGCGCGGACCGATGCTGGCACACAAGGCCTCCGAGGAAGGTGTTGCGGTGGCTGAGATCATCGCGGGGCAGGCGGGGCATGTGAATCTCGACACCATTCCGTGGGTGATTTACACCTCACCGGAAATCGCCTGGGTGGGCAAGACCGAGCAGGAATTGAAAGCTGCAGGGATTCAATATAAAGCGGGACAGTTTCCCTTCATGGCTAACGGGCGCGCACGCGCGCTGGGTGAGATGAGTGGTTTCGTCAAAGTGCTGGCGGATGCCAACACTGATCGCATCCTTGGCGTCCACATGATCGGCCCCTACGTTTCAGAGATGATCGCCGAAGCGGTGGTAGCGATGGAATTTGCTGCCAGCAGTGAAGATATTGCCCGGATCGTTCATGCTCATCCTTCATTATCGGAAGTACTGCACGAAGCGGCTTTAGGTGTCGATAAACGGGCGCTGCATATTTGATCTCGGAGACGAATGTTTCCACAGGTTGACTGGTTTGACCGGCGGAAACAGAGGTTGAATATGACTAGGATATATCGCGATCGCCACTCTCTTGCCAGATACGGATTGCAATCGCAATCACGATGATCACAACCGGCAGAATAACGTAAAAACCAAGTGCATGACTTATCCCCTCATCGTGGCCATGAGGCGGGGAGCTGCTAATAATCTTGTAGCCGTGCACCATGCTGACCATGAATACGGCGATCAGTCCGGCGATGCGGCGATTGCGAATCAAAATCCGGCCAGTTAGCAGGTTGAGCAGGTGTGCGGCGTAGTAACCGAGGAAATAGATTGCGATATAGAAGATCAAAGCACCCATCAGAGTCCTCGGATTTTTCCAGTCATTGTCAGCAGTAGTAGCATGTGGCGGAGAGAGAGGGATTCGAACCCTCGGTACGGTTGAAGCCGTACGCACGCTTTCCAGGCGTGTACCTTAAACCACTCGGCCATCTCTCCGATCAAAGGAATCCGGCTGACCGGAACCGATAAGGCCGCAAAGGATAAACCAGAATAGGTTTGCGGGCAAATTTTCCGGGCACTATCAATACCTGATGCTGGCTCTGGTTTATGGTGGATTGACCCGGCAGGATTGTATCAATTTTCAACCGCTTGCCACTGGCTGATCCAGCCAGCTTTCCAGGCCTTGGGCATTGAGGTCGATGTCCATGCGCAGCAGTTCATGAATTTGTTCCCGTGGTAGTTTGCAGCCGTGTGCTGTCAATCGCTGTAACAGCAGTGTGCTAAGTTCTTCCACTAGTGCTGCATGCCTGCCGGAAATATGATTGTCCATCTTTCTGGCGATTGCCACATGAGCATCGATCAAATCGTGCATCTCACCGGCATGGCGCGGCAAATGGCTGATGCGGCCATAATGGGTGAGGAAGGCATGATCCGGATCGTAACTCATCAGCCGGTCCAGAGAGCTATGTGCTGCAACCGGATCGAACTGCACTGGCGTAGTGGTCGGAAACACGAATTCCATTCCATTCACGTCGAATTCACGGTAAGAGACGCCGAATGTGTCGCCGGTGAAGAATGAGCGGCTCTGCTGGTCGAAGATGCAATAGTGATGGCGTGCATGGCCCGGCGTATCGAGAAACAGCATGGGCCTGCCGTTAAGATCGATGCGAAATCCATCCGGCGCTTCAATGATGCGGTCTGCGTCAATTGGGCGGATCTCGCCGTACATGCGGCTGAATTCCGCTGCGCCATAAACCGCCTTGGCACCCGCGATGAGCCTGGAGGGATCGGCCATATGCCGTGCACCACGCGGATGTACCACCAGTTTCGCATTGGGCAGGCAACGCATGAATTCGCTCGCGCCACCGGCATGGTCGAGATGGATGTGAGTGAGAAACACATAGGCTACATTCTCAGGCGCGAGATTTTTTTGCTGCAATGTTTCGATGACGCCGGGAACGGAAAATACCGTTCCGGTGTCCACCAGCGCGGCAGTATCACCTTCGACGAGCAGGTGGATCGCAACGAGTCCTGGACGGTGGTATTGCGCATCGATAGTGCTGATGCCGTGGCCGTAGTCAGTAATGCGGGGTAGGGCCATGAATGCCTTGCTTGTGCTGGATTATGTTATCGGCTGCTGCAACTGTTCGAGTATTGCCGGGTTCTCCAGGGTAGAAACATCCTGGGTGATTTCCTCTCCTCTGGCAATGGCGCGCAGCAAGCGGCGCATGATTTTGCCGGAGCGGGTTTTGGGCAGGTTATCGCCGAAGCGGATCTCGTCAGGTTTGGCAATCGGACCGATTTCTTTAGCTACCCAGTCGCGCAACGCCACGGAGATATTGTGCGCATCCTCACCTTGGGGGCGCATGCCTTTCAGCACCACAAATGCAATTACCGCTTCACCCTTGATATCATGAGGCTTACCCACCACTGCGGCTTCCGCTACCAAGGGGTTGGCCACCAGTGCCGATTCAATTTCCATGGTGCCCAAGCGATGACCGGAAACATTCAGTACATCGTCGATACGCCCCATGATCCAGAAATAGCCGTCCAGATCACGGTTGGCAGAATCGCCAGCCAGATAATATTTTCCACCCAGATCTTGCGGGAAATAGGTTTTCCGGAAACGCTCCGGATCGCCCCACAGGGTGCGTGCCAGTGATGGAAATGGGCGCTTGATGACCAGGAATCCACCCTTGCCATTTTCCACTTCATGGCCGGTTTCATCCACGATGGCTGCCATGATGCCGGGTAACGGGAAAGCGCAGGAGCCGGGTTTGAGCGGCACTGCGCCGGGCATGGGAGCAAGCATGTGCGAGCCAGTTTCGGTTTGCCACCAGGTATCCACGATGGGACAACGGGACTGGCCCACGATGGTGTAATACCACATCCAGGCTTCCGGGTTGATGGGCTCACCTACCGAACCCAGCAGGCGCAATGAGGACAGATCATATTGTCCGGGCAAATCCGGGCCGGATTTGATAAGTGAACGGATTGCGGTGGGAGCGGTGTAGAAAGTGGTCACTTTGTGGTCCTGGATAATTTTCCAGAAACGACCCGCATCGGGATAAGTGGGAACACCCTCGAATATAATCTGGGTGGCGCCGATTGCCAGAGGGCCGTAGGCGACATAGCTGTGGCCGGTAACCCAGCCCACGTCGGCCGTACACCAGAAGATATCGGCAGGTTTGTAATCGAAAATCCATTTCATGCTTATCATCGTACCAAGCAGGTAGCCAGCGGAAGAATGCTGCACCCCCTTGGGCTTGCCGGTGGAGCCGGAGGTGTAGAGAGTAAACAGCGGATGCTCGGCATTGACCCATTCCGGCTCGCAGGTATCATCCCTGTCCTTGATGAGATCGTGCCACCAGACATCACGCGGAGCATGCCATTGCACATCTTTGCCGGAGCGTTGGTAAATCACCACGGATTTCACCGAATTGGTGCCACCCATGGCAAGTGCCTCGTCTACTGCGGGTTTCAGGGGGATGGCCCTGCCGCCACGGATTTGTTCGTCGGCAGAAATAACGGCTACTGCGCCGGCATCGATAATTCGTTCGTGCAGGCTTTTGGCGGAGAAACCGCCAAACACCACTGAATGGATTGCGCCGATGCGGGCGCAAGCCTGCATTGCTACAACCGCCTCAATGCTCATCGGCATATAGATGATGACGCGATCGCCTTTACCGATGTTGAGCGATTTGAGGCCATTGGCAAACTGGCATACGCGGCGGTGAAGATCGCGGTAAGTGGATCGGGTGACCTTGCCGTCATCTGTCTCGAAAATGATGGCGACTTTATCCGGCTGAGTGGCGAGATGCCGGTCAAGACAGTTGAAGGAAATATTCAGCTCGCCATCGTCGAACCACTTGAAGAATGGATGATTACTTTCGTCCAGCACTCGGGTGAAGGCCTTGTGCCATAGAATGTGTTCCCGTGCCAATTCACCCCAGAAGCCCTGATAATCCCCTGCAGCCTCGGCACATAATGCATGGTAGGCAGCCATGTCGGCCAGGTTGGCCTGTTTCACAAATGCCGCGTCAGGAGGGAAAATACGGGTCTCATGTAAAATGGATTTAATTGCGGGCATGACGCTTCTCCAGTGTTTTTCTTTGGCTAAGGCTTATAATTGGAAGAATTGTATCATCCGCATCAACTGAATACGGTCGCTCTCACATCTCCTCCATGGTACATGCTGATAGCAAGCAGGCGGCAATTAATCCCGGTTTTACTTGCGATTTTATCGGCATGACAGGATCCGGCCAGAGGAAAAATATCGTTGCCAGCCAACGCTTCTTTGCGAAGTATCTATTTCATTAATTATAAATATTTGCTAAAATACACACGTAATTTTTATGGGCTTGTTCGGCCCATTTTTTGTTTGTAGCGAGGCTATGGAGCTACACGAATTACTGGAATTGACCCTGTCCGGGATGGGTTATGAGCTGGTTGAAGTGGAACGGTCGCCACGCGGTAAGCTGTTGCGGGTGTTTATTGACAAGCCCAACGGTATCACTGTGGAGGACTGTGCCGCGGTCAGCGACCATCTGGGCCGATTGCTTGCGGTCGAAAATATTGACTATGATCGGTTGGAAATATCTTCGCCCGGGATGGATAGGCCGTTGAAGAAGATGTCCGATTTTGCTCGTTTTACGGGAGAATTGGCTAAACTGAAGTTACGTGTGGCGTTACAGGGCCAGAGAAATTTCGTCGGTATTTTGCGTGGAGTGAGCGACGAGGTGTTAAAACTGGAAGTGGATGGAAAAATACTTGATCTTGAGCTGAGTAACCTTGAAAAAGCCCGTTTGGTTCCAAAATTGTAGCCATCTGAGAATTTGGCCGGAGGTAGCATGAGTCGCGAAGTTTTGCTGTTGGTGGATGCGCTGGCGCGCGAGAAGAATGTTGAAAAAGACATTGTTTTTGCAGCACTCGAATCGGCGCTGGCATCCGCTACTAAAAAGCGTTTTCACGAAGACGCCGAGGTGCGCGTATCAATCGATCGTGAGACGGGGGACTACCAGTCTTTCCGTCGCTGGCAGATAGTAGCTGATGATGCCGTCGAGGAGTCCGCACGTCAAATTTCCCTGAGCGAGGCATTGCAACGCGATGCTGGAATCCAGCTGGGAGAATTTGTCGAGGAACCGCTGGAACCGGTGGAAGTCGGCCGTATCGGTGCCCAGGCAGCCAAACAGGTCATATATCAAAAAATCCGCGATGCTGAGCGTGAGCAGATTCTGAACGATTTTCTCGAGCGCAAGGAATACATGGTTAGCGGTACCATCAAGCGCATGGAACGCGGCAATGCCATCATCGAATCTGGCAGAGTCGAGGCCGTGTTGCCGCGTGATCAGACGATCCCCAAGGAGAACCTGCGAGTTGGTGACCGTGTGCGTGCTTATTTGTCCAAAATTGACCGTACCGCCCGGGGGCCGCAGCTGGTGTTGTCGCGGATTGCACCAGAGTTTCTGATGAAGCTGTTTGAGCTGGAAGTGCCGGAGATTGAGGAAGGCTTGCTGGAGATTAAAGCTGCAGCGAGAGATCCCGGTTCTCGCGCCAAGATTGCAGTAAAGTCTAATGATCAGCGCGTTGATCCGATTGGTACTTGTGTCGGTATGCGCGGTTCCAGAGTGCAGGCAGTAACCGGTGAATTGGCCGGAGAACGAGTGGATATCATTTTGTGGTCGGATGATCCGGCCACCTTTGTCATTAACGCGCTGGCACCTGCCGAAATCAGCAGCATTATGGTGGACGAGGAAAAACACAGCATGGACATCGTGGTGGATGAGGATAATCTTGCCCAAGCAATTGGCCGTGGCGGTCAGAATGTGCGGCTTGCATCTGAATTGACTGGCTGGGAACTCAACATTATGAGCATGGAAGAGTCGCAGGCGAAAAATGAAGAGGAATCTTCGGTCACTCGCCAACTCTTTATGGACAAACTTGATGTGGACGAGGAAGTGGCGGATATCCTGGCGCAGGAAGGTTTTACCAGTCTGGAAGAAGTGGCTTACGTGCCGCTCAATGAAATGCTGGAAATCGAGTCATTTGACGAGCAAACTGTCAACGAGCTCCGTAATCGAGCCCGTAATGCGCTTCTGACCGAGGCCATTGTCAGTGAGGAAAAAGTAGAACATATGACGGAAGATCTGCTAGCACTGGAAGGCATGGACGGTCAGACTGCACGCGAATTGGCGGCCAAGGGTGTGAAAACCCAGGAAGATCTTGCCGACTTGGCGGTGGATGACCTGGTGGAAATGATTGGAATAGATGCCGAACGAGCCAAGCAGTTGATCATGGCAGCACGCGCACCGTGGTTTGCCTGATCTTGGCGGATCGAGCATAGGTTATTAAAGGCTACTAATTAATGGCGCAAATGAGTGTGGAACAATTTGCCAGTGAACTGGGGCTGTTGCCAGCGGTATTGCTGGAGCAGCTCCAGGCTGCTGGTGTCAGTAAGCAAATGGTCAAAGATGGTCTGACCGAAAAGGATAAAACCCAGCTTCTGGATTATCTGCGTAAGGTTCATGGTGCCAGGGAGGATAAGGGCAAGATTACTCTGACCCGCCGGCAGACATCAGAAATCAAGAAATCGGATAGCACTGGAAAAGCTCGTACCATCCAGGTGGAAGTACGCAAGAAGCGCGTATTTGCGAAGCGTGATCTGGTTGACAATGTGGCAGGTAAGGATGAGGCCGTCGAGCCCGCTGTGCCAGTGGCTGCTCCTTTACTTGCGCCAGCCCCTGTATCGGTGGTGGATGCTGCACAACAGTCGTTGCGTGAGGAAGAAGCAAAAAAACAAGCTGCACTGATCGCGCGCCAAGTTGCGGAAATCAAGGAAAAGAAAGAACGCAAGAAACCCGCGGCAGCCGCGGTCAGAGAAGCTCAGCCGGTTGCTGCGCCAGTTCCAGTTCCAACGGAGGTGGGGGTGCTCCCGCCTGCTCCAACGGAAGGAACCCTGCATAAACCGGTGGTTAAACCGGAAGACAAGGCGGCTAAAGCCGAGAAGAAAAAGAAACAGACCAAACAAGTCATCTGGAAAGACGAGAGTGCTGAAAAACGCGGTCTCAAGACGCGCGGTGATTTGTCCGGTGGCAAAGGATGGCGTACGCGCAGAGATAAACACAGCAAAACTTCCAGTGAAGATCAAGGAGCTCATGGTTTCTCAGCGCCAACCGAGCCGGTGGTACATGAGGTGATGGTGCCTGAGACCATCTCTGTTGGGGCGCTGGCGCAGAAAATGTCGGTCAAGGCCGCTGAAGTTATCAAGACCCTGATGAAGATGGGCAACATGGTGACTATCAATCAGATGCTGGATCAGGAAACCGCCATGATCGTGGTGGAAGAAATGGGCCACGTTGCCAAATATGCGGCTCTGGATAGCCCCGAAGCTTTCCTGGCGGATACCGAGTTGCCCACGACAGAGTATAAAACGGAACCGCGCGCGCCGGTGGTTACGGTAATGGGGCACGTTGATCATGGTAAAACTTCCCTGCTGGATTACATCCGCCGCACACGTGTAGCAAGCGGCGAAGCAGGTGGTATCACGCAGCATATCGGGGCCTATCACGTTGAGACCGAACGGGGCATGATCACTTTCCTCGATACACCCGGTCATGAAGCGTTTACCGCTATGCGCGCCCGCGGCGCCAAGGTCACCGATCTGGTCGTGCTGGTGGTGGCAGCAGATGATGGTGTGATGCCCCAGACAATAGAAGCGATACATCATGCCAAGGCTGCCAAGGTGCCGATCGTGGTGGCGGTCAACAAAATTGACAAACCAGAGGCCAATCCAGAACGCATCAGGCAGGAACTGGTGGCGCAAGGTGTGGTGCCAGAGGACTGGGGTGGCGACACCATGTTTATCGAGGTTTCAGCCAAGACTGGCCAGGGCATTGACGCACTGCTGGAAAGTGTGCTGCTCCAGGCTGAAGTGCTGGAACTCAAGGCGGCAAAGGAAGCGCCCGCCAGAGGCATTGTCATCGAATCACGTCTGGACAAGGGGCGCGGCCCGGTAGCAACGATACTGGTGCAGTCCGGAACCTTGAAGCGAGGGGATGTTCTGCTGGCAGGCGCGGTGTTCGGCCGGGTACGGGCAATGCTGAACGAGAATGGTAAACCGGTGGAGCAGGCAGGCCCTTCCATTCCGGTGGAAATTCATGGTTTGTCGGAAGTGCCGGTGGCAGGGGAAGTAGTAGTGGCTTTGGCTGATGAGCGTAAAGCGCGTGAAATCGCACTGTTTCGTCAGGGCAAGTTCCGCGATGTGAAGCTTGCCAGACAACAGGCAACCAAACTGGAAAACCTGTTCGAGCAGAAGGGCGAGATCAAGATACTTGCATTGATCATCAAGGCCGACGTGCAGGGCTCCTACGAGGCGCTGACCCACGCATTGGAAAAGCTCTCCACTGACGAGGTCAAAGTCAACATCATCCACAGCGGCGTGGGCGCGATCACCGAATCTGACATCAACCTGGCGCTGGCTTCCAAGGCCGTGGTGATCGGCTTCAACAGTCGCGCGGATACGGTTGCGCGCAAGCTGATCAGTGCAACTGGAGTAGATGTACGTTACTACAGCATTATTTATGAGGCAGTAGACGAAATCAAAGCAGCCCTGTCCGGCATGATGACGCCAGAACGCAAGGAAAGCATTATCGGTCTGGTGGAAATTCGTCAAGTATTCCGTATTTCCAAAGTGGGCGCTGTGGCCGGCTGTTATGTACTCGATGGCGTCATCAGGCGCGGTTCATCAGTGCGCTTGATCCGTAACGGCGAGCTGATTCATACTGGTGAACTGGATTCACTGAAGCGCTTCAAAGATGATGTGAAGGAGGTCAAGGCAAATTTTGAATGTGGCCTGTCGTTGAAAAACTTTAATGATATTCAGGTAGGCGATCAGCTGGAAGTCTATGAGATCATCGAGGTCGCGCGCAGCTTGTAAACCAGGGCAAAGTCGGCTTTGGTGTTATCTATTCTGCAAAGCGCTATCCACGGCCCCGTAAAGTATTTTGATAGCTCGTCTCGCCCGTAACGAACATCATGCCCAAAGATTATTCCCGCACCCTGCGTATTGCTGACCAGATCCAGCGCGAACTGGCTGACCTGATCCACAATGAACTTAAAGACCCGCGTATTGGCTCGATCACTCTGACCGGCGTCGAAGTGAGTCACGATTATGCTCACGCCAAGGTTTTCTACACCTCACTTGGCAGTGCCGGTGACAATTTTCTGACTGATAAAGGACTGGAGCATTCGGCGGGATTTCTGCGTAGTCAGTTATCACGTCGACTAAAATTACGCGTGGTGCCACAACTGCATTTTATCTACGATGAATCGGTTGAACGCGGCATGCGTCTATCGCAACTGATAGACGAAGCGGTGGCACAGGAAGGTCCGGCAGAGTAGGCACAGATAGTGCCAGATTTGTCTAAATAAATAAGGTAATCCCCCGGCTATGCCGGGGGACTCACTAGGTTTGACCGAGCGCTACGGTCAGCCTGATTCTTCTGACTCGATCAAAAGTTAGGAGAATCAAATGAAAGAGTACCAGAGTCTTAGTCATACGAA
>JAUSLF010000010.1 GCA_030646695.1 Nitrosomonadaceae bacterium | reverse complement strand
CGTCCAGCGTGCGGTAGATAGCCTCAACCACAGACCCCGTAAAGTGCTGGGATTCAGATCCCCGTTTGAGGTCTTCTTCGGGAAGACGGTGCGCTATACCAAGCCACCATTGAGCGTTGCACTTCGAAATTGAATCCGCGTTATAATTCACCTGTTGAATTTAATGTAAAATGACAGCCATGCAGAAAACCATGTTGCAAGCCAAATTGCATCGGGTGCGCGTGACGCGCTCGGAGCTGGATTATGAAGGTTCGTGTGCGATTGACGATGTGCTGCTTGACGCCACCGCTATCCGCGAATACCAGCAGATCGAAATCTATAACATCACCAATGGTGAGCGTTTCACCACCTATGCTATTCGCGCCCAGCGTAATTCGGGGATAATTTCGGTAAACGGTGCTGCTGCCCACAAAGCCAGCCCAGGGGATATTCTGATCATTGCGGCCTATGCAATCTATTCCGAGCCGGAATTGCGGCTTTATCAGCCGCGACTCGTTTACGTGAATGAAATGAATCGTATCATCGATCAGCGTGGCAGCGTCCCGGTACAAGCAGCCTGATCTGGTTCCATACTACTCGGGATTTAGAACTCCTACTTGGCACCCGCTTCCTTGAGGAGCTTTACCACCTCCTGGTGCTGGTATTTCGATGCCAGTATCAACGCGGTGGCGCCATTGACAGCCTTGGCGTTCACATCGGGCTTGGCGGCGAGCAGCGCGTGCATTACTCTTAGGTGGCCCATCTGCGACGCCAGCATCAATGCGTTGGCGCCGTTGCTGAGCTGGGCGTTCACATCGGCCTTGGCGGCAAGCAATACTTGCACTATCTGCCAGCGCCCCTCCTGTGATGCTTGCATCAACGCCGTGAGGCCGTCATTCCTGCGGGCGGCCACATCGGCCCCGGCGGCGAGCAACGCCTGCACTACCTGCCGGTGCCCTTTCTGCGATGCAACGATCAATGCGGTATTGCCATCGACCGCCTTGGCATTCACATTGGCTTTGGCCTCAAGCAGTATTTGCACCACCTCATGAAAACCGTTTTGCGATGTCGCCATCAACGCAGTGACCCCATTGTTTGTTGCGGCGTTCACATCGGCTTTGGCGGCGAGCAGCGCTTCCACTATCTCTTCATGGCCACTCTCCGATGCCGCTATCAACGCCGTGATGCCATTATTTGCTTTGGCATTCACATTAGCTCTGGCGGCGAGCGATGCCTTGACCCCTGGAAGATTACCTTTTCCGGCTGCGGTGATGAGACCGCTGTCTTTTACGTTGGCCCATGTGCTTGTTGAAGCACAAAACAAAGCTACCAGCATGCCCAACACATGTATATGTTTGCGCCTAATCATCCCGATCCTCCTTTTCATGACACATTTCTAATTTTAAATTAATCGAAGCTGTTGTAGATATAAAATCGGGTTCCCCAACTGTTGCAACACATCGACGGCTAATCGCATGCTCGATGCTGGAATTGGTGGCTCTTTGACCAGTCATGGGGAGGAAATGAGGGCAGCGTAAGATATTAGCGTTGATAAGGAGTTATTGCCAAGCTGTTATTAGCCAGTTAAGACGGGCTGCTGCAGGTTAGGGAACCGCTGAACAAGTCCCGTCGCGTAGCGCGTAGGGTTGCGGTAAAACCGGGCGCTTGCTATGTTGCGCTCCTTGGCTTCGTAGACCGAACTACGACCTGCGTCGCGTGCCTTGGATAGCGCCGGAGCGTAGGCCCTCGGAACGTGGCCAGCGCAGGAGAACACAGGCACGTGATCGAAAACAATGGCGCTGCTCGATATGCTAGACTGCCGCTATTGCAGGCTTGTTGTTCAGCTTATAATTCGCCGAATTCCTGAGAATGGTAGGAGAAGGCCAAGCTATCGTTATCGTGAGTGATCTAGTCTCTTTCAAATTCCTATCGCTGCTGACTGATTTCACCGTGCGCATTGATGCGGACAGTATCATCCGGCAGGTATCTCAGCAACATCCCAGGAATTTCTTGAGCTGGCCACAAACCCGGTGGGGGGAGGTACTCAGGTTCTTCATCCAGCCCGAGGACATGTCAATATTCACGGCGGCGAAAGATAAGGCAGCATTCGCTGGGGAGGCGGCGGCGACGGTGAGCAAGAGGGATACTGGCAAGGGTTTGACGGAACTCGCCTCGCGTTACGGCAATGCTTTGCTGGTTCCGGTCGAAACCATACTGGAGTCAGTTAATCTTGCCGTCAGCGATGCCAAGGAACCCTCCATTCTGGAGGCTGTCAGCGCACCGCATGGTAAGCTGGCCGATTCGACCAACTGGCCGAAGGTATGCGTGAGACCACTAATGCACTGGCCAGAGGCGCAAATTTTGGCAATACCTTAAACTTGGTGCTCGAAACTATTTATGGCGGCATGGGCTTCAACCGCGTGGCCGCTTTTCTACGTGATGGCGATGCCTTCAAGGGCAGGGCTGGTTTTGGGACTGCGATGCCCGAAGTGCTGCAAGATCTGTCTTTTCCCGAAGCCTATGTGACCGATGTATTTCATTTGTCGCTGGCCAACAATGCAGACGTGTTCATCGAAGATGTCGTCGGGCCAAAGTCGGCGGCAAGCATGCCGGCATGGCTTACCGAAACCCTGCCTGATGTGGGTGCTTTCATCCTGTTGCCGATGAATCTGAACGGTTGCCCGATCGGTTTGTTATATGGCGAATGGATGAAAGGCACAGCGGCACAGGTAGAGCGAGAGGAGATGCTGCTGATGCGCTTGCTCAGGGATAATCTGATGAAGTCGCTTGGCTCGAAATAAAAATTGATACACTCAATTCGCACATTCCGGCGTGATCATTGTGCGAACCCATGATACTTCCGGGCCAAGCGTAATGGAATTTCTTGATCTTCCCGCTGTCACCAGCGCCCAGGGCGTGGTGCGTCTGCCTGGCTCCAAGAGTATTTCCAATCGCATCCTGTTGCTGGCCGCGCTTGCGGAAGGTGTCACCCAGGTACGCGACTTGCTTGCTTCCGACGATACGGCACGGATGCTGGACGCGCTTAAGGCTCTGGGGGTGTCTATCGTTCAGTCCGGCAACAATGATTATTGGGTGCAGGGTGTAGGCGGGCAATTTCCGTTGCGTTTTCCGGTGACTGCGGTAGATTTGTTTCTGGGCAATGCCGGCACGGCTTTTCGTCCGCTGACTGCCGTTCTGGCGCTGGCGCAGGGACACTACCGGCTTTCCGGCGTGCCACGCATGCATCAGCGCCCCATAGGCGATCTGGTCGATGCGCTACGGCAACTGGGTGCAGCGATAACCTATCTCGGCAATGAAGGTTTTCCGCCGCTGGAAATAAAGCCTGCCAGCATTCATGCGGGTGTGGTGACAGTGAAGGGTAACGTTTCCAGCCAGTTTCTGACCGGTTTGCTGCTGGCATCACCCCTATCCGCGCCGGTTGCTGGTGAAACGCTGACGGTAGCGGTGACGGGAGAACTGATTTCACGGCCTTATGTCGAGCTGACCATTGCCCTGATGGCGCGTTTCGGCGTGCAGGTCGAGCACGAGGAATGGCGACGCTTCATCCTGCGCGGCGGGCAGCGTTATCGCAGTCCCGGCGAAATATTTGTCGAAGGAGATGCCTCTTCTGCTTCCTATTTTCTTGCTGCCGGTACCATCGGCGGCGGCCCGGTGCGGGTGGAAGGGGTGGGCCGGGGCAGTCTTCAGGGCGATGTGCGTTTTGCTGAAGCGCTGGAAAAAATGGGGGCAGGCATCACTCTGGGAGATAACTGGATCGAGGCGCGTGCACCGCAATCAGGGCGGCTCCGGGCAATAGATCTTGACTGCAATCATATTCCCGATGCCGCTATGACGCTGGCGGTGGCAGCCTTGTTTGCCGATGGTATCACCGTGCTGCGCAATATCGCCAGTTGGCGGGTGAAGGAAACCGACCGGCTTGCGGCGATGGCCAAGGAACTGCGCAAACTGGGTGCGGGGGTGGAAGAAGGGGCGGATTTTCTGCGCATTACGCCGCCGGCACAGCTTGCCGCGCATGCGGCGATTGATACTTACGACGATCACCGCATGGCCATGTGCTTCTCACTGGCGTCTTTGGGTACGCCGGTGCGCATCAACGATCCGGATTGTGTGGCCAAGACTTTTCCCGATTATTTCGAGAAATTTGCGGCAATAGTCAGGGGCTGAACTGGTATGGCTTTACCTGTGTAAATATTAAGGCTATGCATGAATGTGAATGATATTCCGGTTATCGCGATTGACGGCCCTTCCGCTTCCGGCAAGGGTACGGTGGCACAGCGGGTGGCGGAAAAGTTGGGGTTTTATTATCTCGACAGCGGCGCGCTTTATCGTCTGGTAGCGCTTGCGGCCATGCGCTCAGAGGTCGATCTGACCGACGAGACGGCACTGGCTGACATCGCCAGAGATCTTGCTGTCGTTTTTGCCGGTGCGAAGATTCAGCTGAAAGGTGAGGATGTCGCCGATGCCATTCGTGCTGAGGCGTGCAGCAACGGGGCTTCCAGGATTGCCGCCTATCCCCAGGTCAGAACAGCGCTATTGCAGCGTCAGCGGGAATTTCGCCAGGTTCCCGGCCTGGTGGCGGATGGCCGCGACATGGGCTCGGTGGTGTTTCCTGACGCGGCCATCAAGATTTTTCTTACTGCCAGCGCCGAGACGCGCGCACAGCGGCGCTATAAACAGTTGATGGAGAAAGGGATCGATGCTAATATCTCCACCCTTTTGCAGGATATCCGGGAGCGCGACGCGCGCGATAGCAATCGCAGCGTGGCACCCTTGCGACAGGGCGCAGATGCAAGCTTGCTGGACACGACCTCGCTCAACATCACCCAGGCGGTGGATGAGGTATTGAGGCAGTACGCCGAAATCTGCGCAAAGGCTGTTTGATTACCATGGTGTGGTGCGCTGCTCCCGTTCGACAGGCAGGGAGCGAAGCCAGCCGCGTATTCAGGCAATTTCATTAACCAACCAACCCCGCCAGATGATTGTTTGGGCGGGATCTCAAACCAGGTATTTTTTACAATGACGACCGCTTCCCCCGCAACCAGTTCCCCAGAAAGTTTTGCCGCGCTGTTTGAAGAAAGTCTCACGCGCCAGGAAATGCGCATTGGCGAAGTAATTACCGCCGAAGTTGTGCGTGTTGACTACAACATCGTAGTCGTGAACGCGGGACTTAAATCCGAAAGTTTTATCCCCGTTGAAGAATTCAAGAATGACAAGGGCGAAATCGAGGTCAAGCCCGGTGATTTCGTCACCGTCGCCATCGAAGCCTTGGAAGATGGTTACGGCGAAACCCGTTTGTCGCGCGACAAGGCCAAACGCCTGACTGCATGGCACGATCTGGAGAAGGCCATGGAAACCGGCGCCATCGTAAGCGGCATGGTGAATGGCAAGGTCAAGGGCGGACTGACCGCAATGATTAACGGTATTCGCGCGTTCCTGCCCGGCTCGCTGGTGGATATCCGTCCGGTCAAGGACACCACGCCGTACGAAAACAAGGAAATGGAATTCAAGGTTATCAAGCTTGACCGCAAGCGCAACAATGTAGTGGTGTCACGCCGCGCAGTACTGGAAGCAAGCCAGGGCGCAGATCGCCAGTCGTTGCTGGCGAACCTGCAGGAAGGGGCAGTGGTCAAGGGTATCGTCAAGAACATCACCGACTACGGTGCGTTCGTTGATCTGGGCGGGATAGACGGCCTGCTGCACATTACCGATCTCGCCTGGCGGCGGGTAAAGCACCCTTCCGAAGTGATCAATGTCGGCGATGAAGTCACCGCCAAAGTGCTCAAATTCGATCAGGAAAAAAACCGCGTTTCGCTGGGGATGAAACAACTGAGCGAGGATCCATGGGTGGGTCTCTCCCGGCGCTATCCACAAGGTACTCGTCTGTTTGGTAAAGTCAGCAATCTGACCGATTACGGCGCATTCGTTGAGATCGAACAGGGCATAGAAGGATTGGTGCATGTGTCCGAAATGGATTGGACCAACAAGAATATGTATCCTTCCAAGATGGTACAGTTGGGCGACGAAGTGGAAGTGATGATTCTGGAGATTGATGAAGAGCGCCGCCGTATTTCGCTGGGCATGAAGCAGTGCAAACCCAATCCCTGGGAAGACTTTGCCCTCAATCACAAAAAGGGCGACAAAGTACAGGGGCAGATCAAATCCATTACCGATTTTGGCGTATTTATCGGGCTGCTGGGTGGCATAGATGGACTGGTACATCTATCCGATCTTTCCTGGAATCAGCCGGGCGAGGAAGCGGTACGCAATTACAAGAAAGGCGATGAATTGGAAGCGATGGTCTTGTCGATTGACGTTGAGCGCGAACGCATTTCGCTGGGTATCAAGCAGCTGGAAGGGGATCCATTCAACAGCTTCGTCGCGGTCAACGACAAGAACAGCATCGTCAAGGGCACAGTAAAATCGCTGGATGCCAAGGGTGCGGTGATTGCGCTGGACAACGATGTGGAAGGTTATCTGCGCGCATCCGAAGTATCGCGCGACCGGGTCGAGGATATTCGCACTCACCTGAAGGAAGGCGATACGGTTGAGGCGATGATCATCAACGTTGATCGCAAGAACCGCAGCATCAATCTTTCCATCAAGGCCAAAGACATGTCGGAGGAAACCGACGCAATGCAGAAGGTCACGACCGAAAGCCCACCCAGCTCTGGAACCACCAGCCTGGGCGCGCTACTCAAAGCCAAGATGGACGTTAAAAATACTGAACAATAGAGGAATGCTCATGACGAAGTCTGAATTGATCTCCAGGCTTGCAGCGCGTTATCCGCAGCTGGTAGCGAAGGATGCCGAACTGGCGGTGAAAATGATACTCGATGCCATGGCCAGAAGCCTGCTGCAGGGAGAGCGTATTGAAATCCGCGGGTTTGGCAGTTTCGACCTGAACTATCGTCCGCCGCGTGTGGGACGCAATCCAAAGTCAGGAGAAAAAGTGCGGGTGCCGGAAAAATATGTACCCCATTTCAAGGCTGGCAAAGAATTGCGCGAGCGAGTAGATCATAAGAACTGAAACGAATCGCAGACAGAAAGACGAATATGACGAATATAATGGCAGCAGGTCGCAAGATCTCGCTGCCTTTTTTTTGACCTTGGATTAGGGTGAATCATGCATTATCTGACATGGTTCGTGCGCATCGTATTGTTTCTGTTGCTGCTCGGTTTCGCCGTGAAGAACGCCGACACGGTGAGACTGCAATATTTTTTCGGTTATGAATGGCAAGCGCCGTTGATGCTGATATTGCTGGTCTTTTTCACTCTAGGGGTGGCGATAGGCGTGCTGGCATGTCTGGGTAAGATATTCAGGCAAAGACGCGAAATTGCCGCATTGAAAAAAAAGTATCCAGCCACGAACGAGCATGAACCTCCCGTCGCTGTGGACGACAGGTTGAAGTAAGGCCGCCGACCGCATGGACGATCCACGCATTATCGTCGCACTCGACTTTCCCGCCGCGCAACCGGCGCTGGCGCTCGCAGCGCAGCTTGCCCCGCAGCTATGCCGGGTGAAAGTAGGCAAGGAGCTGTTCACCGCTGCCGGGCCGCAGTTGGTGGAGCAACTGATGAGCAAGGGCTTTGAAGTTTTTCTCGATTTGAAATTTCACGATATTCCCAACACCGTGGCAGGTGCATGCAAGGCAGCGGCAGGTTTGGGCGTATGGATGGTGAACGTGCATGCGCTCGGCGGAAGAAAAATGCTCTCTGCCGCACGCGAGGCGTTGCCGCCGGGGAAAACCCGGTTGATCGCCGTGACCCTGCTCACCAGCATGGGACGGGATGATCTGGCCGACATCGGCCTGAGCGGCGAGCCGGAAGCCGTAGTACAGCGGCTGGCCGGGTTGGCCGGTGCGTGCGGACTGGACGGCGTCGTGTGCTCTGCGCTGGAGACCGCACGGCTCAGACAGATGATGGGAAAAGATTTCTGTCTGGTCACGCCCGGAATCCGTCCGCTGGATGTTGCCGTGGACGACCAGCAGCGGGTGACAACGCCGCGCCAGGCGATGGCAAACGGCGCGGATTACCTGGTGATAGGCAGACCCATCACGCAGGCGATCGACCCGCTGGGGATGTTGCAGCGGTTGCATGCTGAAATCGCAACAGGGGGGTTGGCCGCAGGCTGATTTCTTTCCTTGGGGCGAAGCCCCCACAGAGTTCCCTTCTGGTCTATTCTGCTGCGCCCGCAGCAATGCGTACTGTCTCAGCAAATTCCATGACCTCGACTACACTGAAAATGATAGATCAGGTGGAACATTCCCAGTAAATGCTGCATACGGCGAATGATGCCTTGAAGCTGTCGGGTAACAGCAAACTTTGTTTTTCCATCGCTTACATCCAACCTTGGAAGAGAGATCATGAAAAAACTGTTATTGCTCATCGTCACACTGTTCGCGTTAGCCACTGCCGTCCATGCAGCAGGCGTCAACATCAACACCGCCACCCAGACCGAGCTTGAAACTCTGCAAGGTATCGGCCCCGGCAAGGCCAAGGCGATCATCGACTATCGCAATAAAAACGGTGCGTTCAAATCAGTCGATGATCTGGAAAAAGTCGAAGGCATTGGTCCCGGCATCATCAAGCGGTTGCGTCAGGATGCTATGGTCAGCGGTGCCAGCACGGTCAGCAAGCAGGATAAGTCCGCTGCCAAGCCGAAGGGAAAACTCGGCAAGAAAGAAGGCAAGCCCGCAGCCAAGCAGGAGAAAAAACCCGCTGCCAAGTAATTTCACGCAGTCATGTTTGAGATTCACTACCCCGGCTGATCCGGGGTTTTTTGTGGCTGATCGCGGTATCGGTGGCGTTTCAATCCTGAGCGCATGTGCGATAATTCGCCACAACCTTTAACGAGTTGCATCACCATGTTCAAGACCATCGAAGATTTTGTCGGCAATACCCCGCTGGTAAGGCTCAAGCGCTTGCCGGGGAAAACCGGCAATGTCATTCTCGCCAAGCTGGAAGGCAATAACCCGGCCGGATCGGTGAAAGACCGCCCGGCGCTGTCGATGATTTCACGCGCGCAGGCGCGCGGCGAGATCAAGCCGGGAGATACGCTGATCGAAGCCACCAGCGGCAACACCGGCATCGCCCTGGCGATGGCAGCGGCGGTGATGGGTTATCGCCTGGTGCTGGTGATGCCGGAGCATCTCAGCATCGAACGGCGGCAATCGATGAGCGCATTCGGTGCGGAAATCGTACTGACGCCAAAACAAGGCAGCATGGAACAGGCGCGCGATGTGGCGGAGTGTATGCGCGACGAGGGGCGCGGCATCATCCTGGATCAGTTTGCCAATCCGGATAATCCGCTGGCGCATTACGCAGGCACTGCACCCGAGATCTGGCGCGATACCGCCGGGCAGATCAGCCATTTTGTCAGTAGCATGGGCACCACCGGTACCATCATGGGTTGCGGCAGATATTTCAAGGAAAAAAATCCCGCGATCCAGATCATCGGCGTACAGCCGGAGGAGGGCGCCCAGATACCCGGCATCCGCAAGTGGCCACAAGCCTACCTGCCGAAAATATACGATGAGCGGCGAGTGGATCGCATCATGCTGGTGTCGCAGGCCGAAGCCGAGGGTTTGACCCGGCGGCTGGCGCGCGAGGAGGGAATCTTTGCCGGAATTTCATCCGGCGGCGCACTGGCGATGGCACTCAAGATTTCCGCCGAAGTCGAAAATGCAGTGATCGTTTTTATCGTCTGCGACCGTGGCGACCGTTACCTGTCTACCGGAGTCTTTTCCGCGTGAGCACCGCAGAACGCATGCGCTGGCAAACAACACTACAGACTCATCTGCAGACGCAATTGGAGAAAAACGCATGACGCCAGTACTGGTGTTCGACATCGAGACCGTGCCCGATATCGAGGGGCTACGCAAGCTTAATGACCTGGGAGCGGAGCTGGCTGCGGCTGATGTGGCCGAGATGGCGTTTCAGTCGCGCCGCCAGGCCACCGGCAGCGATTTTTTGCCACTGCACCTGCACAGGGTGGTGGCGATTTCATGCGTACTGCGCGACAAAAACGATTTCCGCGTTTGGTCGTTGGGAACTGCGGAGGACTCCGAAGCAGAACTGATCCGGCGCTTTTTCGAGGGCATCGACAAATATACCCCGCAACTGGTTTCATGGAATGGCGGCGGCTTCGATCTGCCGGTGCTGCATTACCGTAGCCTGGTGCACGGCATCCAGGCGCGGCGTTACTGGGAAATGGGCGAGGATGACCGCGAATTCAAGTGGAATAATTATCTCAGCCGCTACCATACGCGCCATCTGGATTTGATGGATTTGCTGGCGCTGTATCAGCCGCGCGCCAATGCGCCGCTGAATGATCTGGCCCGGCTGATGGGTTTGCCTGGCAAGCTGGGCATGGACGGTTCACAGGTGTGGGGCGCGTACCAGAACGGCGAGATCGCCGCCATTCGCAACTATTGCGAAACCGATGTGGTGAACACCTACCTGGTGTATTTGCGCTTCCAGTTAATGCGCGGCGTATTGAGCAACGAACAATATCAACACGAATGCAAGCTGGTACGCGCCACCCTGGGCAAATCTGCCGAACCCCACTGGCAGGAATTTCTCGGTCAGTGGCAGTAACCGGGCGAGTTCGCCCGCTCCTCTCGATTGCCGCTATTCCCGCCTGGCACAAAATGATCGCTCCCGTCACCATCGAATCTCTGGATCAGGAAGGCCGCGGCGTTGCCCACGCCGAAGGCAAGGTCATCTTCATTGAAGGTGCGCTGCCGGGCGAAGTGGTCACCTATAGCCCGTACCGCAAGAAGTCAAATTTCGAACTGGCGCAGGTGGGGAAGATACTCAAGCCGGGGTCGGCACGCGTGACCCCGCAGTGCCGATACTTCGGCGTGTGCGGCGGGTGCGGCCTGCAACACATGGATGCGCGCGCGCAGGTCGCAGCGAAACAGCGCATCCTGGAAAGCAACCTCAAGCACATCGGCAAGGTCGAGCCCGAACTGATCCTGCCCGCCGTGTACGGGGCAGCCTGGGGTTATCGCTACCGGGCACGGATGTCGGTGCGCTACGTCGCCAAAAAAGGTGGCGTGCTGGTGGGCT
The DNA here is from genome assembly GCA_030646695.1 of Nitrosomonadaceae bacterium. Classification (GTDB taxonomy): domain Bacteria; phylum Pseudomonadota; class Gammaproteobacteria; order Burkholderiales; family Nitrosomonadaceae; genus VFJL01. The sequence continues at coordinate 1,859 of JAUSLF010000010.1, read as the reverse complement.
TCCACGAAAAACGCAGCAGTTTTGTCGCCGACATGCAGTCGTGTGAAATCATGCCGCCGCGCATATCCGCGCTGATCGTGCCGCTGCGGGAACTGATCGGCAGCCTGTCGATCCGCGAGCGGCTGCCGCAAGTGGAAGTGTCGCTGGGAGAGGAGGTGGATGTGCTGGTGTTGCGCATCATGGATCTCCTCAGCGCGCAGGATGAAGTCTTGCTCAGAGCTTTTGCCGCGCAACACTCCGTCCAGTTTTTCCTGCAGACCAAAGGGCCGGAGACGGCTTATCCGTTTTATCCGCTGGATGCGCCAGAACTGAATTATGTCCTGCCGGAATTCGATATCGTCATGCCGTTTCATCCCACCGAATTCACCCAGGTCAACCCCGCGATGAACCGTATCCTGGTGCGGCGCGCCCTGAGCCTGCTTGACCCGCAGCCGGGGGAGCGCATCGCCGATTTTTTCTGTGGGTTGGGCAATTTCACCTTGCCGATAGCGCGGCGCGGAGCGCAAGCGGTGGGTTACGAAGGCAGTGCAACCATGGTGCGGCGCGCGGCAGAGAATGCCGAGCGCAACCGGCTGTCAGCCAATACCCGATTTATCGAGACCAATCTGTTTGAGGCCAGCGCAGCGTGGCTGCAAGAGCAGGGAGCATTCGACAAAATGCTGCTCGACCCGTCGCGTGACGGCGCGTTTGCCGTAGTCAATTCGCTGGCTGAGGGACAGGCAGCGCCTGAGTGCATCGTGTACGTCTCCTGCAATCCCGCCACGCTGGCGCGTGATGCGGCGGTGCTGGTGCATGCCAAGGGTTATCGCCTGAAAGCGGCAGGGGTGGTGAACATGTTTCCACACACTACCCATGTCGAATCGATCGCGCTGTTTGAGAAAGCGCAGGCATGAATAAGTGGAAATGAAAAAGGGCGGCTGTCACCAGCCGCCCTGTTGTAGCAATAACGTTCGAAGCGTCAGTCTTTTTCGCCCGAGAACGCCAGCAGCAGATGCAGCAGGCTGATGAACAGGTTGTAGATGCTGAGATAAATGCCCATCGTTGCCATGACATAGTTGGTTTCACCGCCATTGACGATGCGGCTGACGTCAAACAGGATGAAGCCGGAGAATAACAGCACCGCTACTGCCGAGATGGCAAGCGAAGCGGCCGGCATGGCGAAGAACAGGTTGGCGACCGAAGCGAGCACCAGCAGTACCAGTCCCACGAACAGAAAATTGCCCATGAAGCCGAAATCCTTGCGGGTTACGGTGGCAACTGTGGCCAGGGTGAGGAAGATGGCCCCGGTTCCACCCGCAGCGATGCCGACCAGTTGCGCGCCATTCCTGAAATGCAGCGCGTATTGCAGCATCGGTCCCAGCCACCAGCCGGCGACGAAAGTAAACACGAACAGCAGGGCGATCCCCATCACGCTGTTGCGCGTGGCGCTGACGCCAAACATCAGGCCCAGCATCACCGCCAGCATCACCAGCGGTCCCATGATCGGGGACTGAGCGAGGAAAGAGAAATTGGTGCTCATGCCGATCATTGCGCCGATCACCGTCGGGATCATGGTCAGGCCCAGCATTCCGTAGGTGTTGCGCAGAACCTTGTTGCGTGCAACCGCAAGCCCGCCGGCTGCGTTCTGGTTCGAATATCTTAGTTCAGGTTGCATCATGCCTCCTTGGTTGATGAACTGTACAGCGCATAAGACTACGCATATTAGCAAAAAGTTGCAATCTAAATAAATAAGGTAATCCCCCGGCTATGCCGGGGGACTCACTAGGTTTGACCGAGCGCTACGGTCAGCCTGATTCTTCTGACTCGATCAAAAGTTAGGAGAATCAAATGAAAGAGTACCAGAGTCTTAGTCATACGAA
>JAUSLF010000009.1 GCA_030646695.1 Nitrosomonadaceae bacterium | reverse complement strand
TTCGTATGACTAAGACTCTGGTACTCTTTCATTTGATTCTCCTAACTTTTGATCGAGTCAGAAGAATCAGGCTGACCGTAGCGCTCGGTCAAACCTAGTGAGTCCCCCGGCATAGCCGGGGGATTACCTTATTTATTTAGTGCAACCCCCGGTTCAAGACGAACTGATTCAGGTTGTTTTTTGCCTGGCTTCGTAACAGCAGTTGATCATCTGTCACGCTTACTATGCCGATGCGCTCGAGTAACACCGGCTGCATACCATGCAGCGCGACATAATCGCGCAACTTGTTCTTACGCGGAAAAGGATTATCCCGACTTGCATTGGCTCGGGAAGATTTTGAACAATAATTCTAACCTGGCCACTTTTCCTTGTTCAACAATGAGAAAATTGCGACTTATAGGAACAGTTTTGGCTAGTCTATTGTGCTACGCTTGAACGCCGCTTGACTGCCGGGTTAGGCCAAGAAACCAATCGTCACAGTCACAATAAATAAATGGGGCTGGCTCAGTATGTATAGTGGCATCACCGCGCCCATGAAGGACATTATTGAAGAAACTGAACTGATGTTTTTTTGAATTTCTAAGAAGCTCTGAGAACTCATTTGTGGAATGCAAAAGGTGATAATAGCCTTCATATCGTACCCATTGTCCCTGCTTCCCTTCGAATTGATGAATGATGCGTTCGATTGATCCCATAACGCCGCATACCACGACGTGTTTTTTATCCTTGGTCCAACTGCGGTTAACAACCCATAACTTGATCGAAGAATAAATCCTGCGGCGACTGTCTCCACTGGGGATGACTTTGAGCAAGGTGTCTTTTGTTTCTTCTTTCATGAGACGGTCTCCTAGAAAATGCCTAACGTCAAGTTAAAGGACTGCCGCGCTTTTGCGGCAGTCCCGCTGGAACGAAGGGTTAAACCCACCCCATTCGATGAAGCAACTGTTCATTTGTTTGCCTTCGGCGAAGATCGGGGTCTTCAGTAGAACCGATGAGTTCAATGTTTGCCACGTAGTCTGGAGGAAGGGCGTGAAAGCGCGCGCCGGCGACTACCAGATTCTTGTACCAGTGGTACGGTGCCAGTGTCGGGTCCATGTGTGTTGACGAAGCCATGTAGATATAGGCCGTGTAGTCACAGCCGCCAAACGGTACGCTCACCTGCTGCTCAAAGTACCCCTTTCCACTCCCTTCCGCAGCATCGAGTTGCGGTTTTTGAGTTGGATCGAATTCGTAAAGAACACCGTACGCTTTGCTCGATGCTCCTTGATCCGAGTACAGAAGACACTTACCTGAAAGATCGTCGCTCCGTTTGTGAAACGCCAATGTGTGTCCAGGTAAATCAACTACGCCAACGACACGAGCCGATAGAACTCGCTCCTGAAGGCGGATCGGATGGAGGTTCGAGCCATAGGCGAGGTAGTAGACAGGTGGCATGGTGGCCCTAACGAATAGCGTTTATCTGCCGCCCTCCCCAAACTTGTTGAACCCACATCCTATTAGCGGCGGATAAACCTCGTTGGACTGAACCACCGAAGAGCGGTACCTATGGAGATTGTAAGGTTTTGAAGATTGGAGTCAAGCGTATGCCCAGCTGATCCGCTATGCGATCCAGCATGAATTGACGGAATAGCTGTCTGTCAACCCAGGCTTCACGGTTCCACTCCTGTATCATTGCAGCAATGAGGTTGCTCGCATGAACGAATTCGTGTTTGCCAAAGTGCTGCATGTGCTGGGCGTGGTGCTGTGGATCGGCGGCGTGGCGATGGTCACTACCGTGTTGCTGCCTGCTGTGGCGCAAATGAAATCCGCAGCGGAACGAGTGGAATTTTTTGAGCGTATTGAACGTCGCTTTGCTACGCAAGCACGTTTCACCACTTTGCTCACCGGCTTGAGTGGTTTCTACATGGTGCACCTGCTCGACGCCTGGGGCCGCTTCGCTGAACTGCGCTTCTGGTGGATGCACGCGATGGTGCTGGTATGGTTGATGTTCACTCTGATGCTATTTGTGCTGGAGCCGCTGGTGCTGCAGCGGCAGCTTAAACAACGCGCGCAGCATCATCCGGAAAAAACTTTTGCGCTGATCCAGCGCATGCATTGGGTGTTGCTGAGCCTGAGCCTGATCACCGTGGCCGGTGCGATGGCAGGCAGTCACGGCTGGATGCTGTCCGGGAATTGAAGATGAGTTATGCCGCATTAAAAATGATTCATGTCGCCAGCGTAATCCTCAGCTACCTGCTGTTTACGCTGCGTGGGGTATGGATGATGCAGGGTTCCAGCGCGCTGCAACGGCGCTGGGTAAAGGTCGTGCCGCACGTGATCGATACCGTGCTGCTGACCAGCGCCATTGCACTGGCCATGACGATACAGCAGGATCCGGTAAATAATTCGTGGCTCAGTGCAAAAGTCGCCGGGCTGCTGCTCTATATTGGCTTCGGTATGGTGGCATTGAAACGCGGCAAGACCCGTAAAATCAAAATCACTGCATGGATTGCGGCCCATGCCGTATTTTTTTATATCGTGCTGGTCGCGCTGACCAAGAATCCTACGCTGCTTTAGCCCAGCTTCAGATGGCGGGTGTCCGCAACCACTTTGCGTACCGGCAACACTCCCGCCAGACGCGTCATTACCCGCTCGGCAGTCAGGCGATACGTCGTCAGCTTGCCGCCATAGACTGTCAGCAGGCGCGGATGACCCTGCCGGTCGGGATGCAGCATTGTTTCACGCGAACGCGCGTTGACGGACAGCGCGCCGCCCTCAGCCCCGCTCCCGCTTGAGGGCAGCACCCGCAAACCGGCCATCGTTGCGAGCATCTGTTGTTCGCCACGATAACGTGGAAAATAACGTGCGAGAGTCTGCAGCAAATAAGCCTGCTCCTGCGGCAATGCCCTGACATCGGCCGGGTCGCCGTGATAGGCCGACTCGGTGGTGCCTACCAGCGTGTTGCCCTGCCATGGCATCACGAATACCGCGCGCTTATCTTCCGCTTCCACATAATAGATTCCCTGCGTGAGCGTACCCGGCACAACGATATGCGTGCCCTGTACCAGATCAATCCTGAGTTGTGCAGGAACCGGGGTGATCCGGCCCAACACTTGCTGCACCCATGGCCCAGCCGCGTTCACCAGCACTGTCGCCGCACATGTTTCGATTTGTCCGTTATGCCGGTATTCGATGATGCTGTCGCGTTCGCCGTTCTGACCCAGGCGGGCGCCGGTAAAGGTGGCGGGCATTTTCAGCTGTGCGCCCATCTGCTGCGCCGAGCACATCACCGCACGAGTCAGCGCCGCGTCATCGGTCTGCGCGTCATTGTATTGAAACACCGTTTCCAGATGGGTGGTGTCCAGCCCGTCCAGATTTTGCCACAGTCCTGGTGGCATCCGGCGAAAACGTACTGCCGGCTGCAGGCCGCCCAGCAATGCATAAAGGCTCAACCCCGCGTGCAATAGCCACGGGCGGCGGGTGGTATCACGATATACCGGGATGTAGAAAGGCTTGAGCTTGACCAGCTGCGGTGCCAGCTCGAGCAGCAATGTGCGTTCGTGCAGGCATTCACGCACCAGTGAAAACTGCCCGCTTTCCAAATAGCGCAGCCCGCCGTGTATGAGTTTGCTGGAACGGCTGGAGGTGCCGCTCGCAATCCCGGTCTGCTCCAGCACCATCACTGACAGGCCCCGTGCCGCCGCCGCTTGCGCGATACCCGCGCCATGGATGCCGCTACCGATGATGACCAGGTCGTAGGATTCTGCCATCTGTTTTTAGAAACCCGAGGATTGGAAGATTTACCCTTCGTCAGCGCAGAGAGCTTACCCGCATCCCTCTGGCAGGACAAATTGTCGCGGCAGCGGGATGCAGTGGCGCCCTATTTTGCCTTGAGCGAGTCCCGGCAAAAATGCTATAATCCCGCGCAGATCTGGCTCTGCGGCGCTCAATTGCAATCCGCAGTCAGGTCAAATTCGCATGCTCGCCAATCCAGGGGTGCTCTCTCCATAAAGGAAATGAGAGTGACTATGGCGGGCAGAGGCTCAACCCTATAGGAGAAGTTCATGTCAGTAACCATGCGGCAAATGCTGGAAGCGGGTGTTCATTTCGGACACATGACCCGTTTCTGGAATCCCAAGATGGCGCCTTATATTTTCGGCCATCGCAACAAGATACACATCATCAATCTGGAAAAAACCCTGGCAATGTACCAGGACGCAATAAAGTATGCGCGCCAATTATCGGCCAACAAGGGCAATATCCTGTTTGTCGGCACCAAGCGCCAGGCACGCGATATCGTGCGCGAGGAAGCGCTGCGCTGCGGCTCTCCCTACGTAGACCAGCGCTGGCTGGGCGGGATGCTGACCAATTTCAAGACGATGAAACTGTCCGTCAAACGTCTGCACGACATGGAAGCAATGACACAGGACGGCACCCTCGACAAGCTTACCAAGAAAGAAGCACTGGATATTCAGCGCGAGCTGGAAAAACTGAATCGCAGCCTGGGCGGCATCAAGGATATGAAAGGCATACCCGATGCCATGTTCGTGATTGACGTGGGTTATCACAAGGGTGCGATCACCGAAGCCAAGAAACTCGGCATCCCGGTAGTGGGTGTGGTGGATACCAATCACGATCCCAATGGAGTGGATTATGTAATTCCCGGCAACGACGACTCCAGTCAGGCGATACGCCTGTACGCACGCGGCATGGCTGATGCAATTCTGGAAGGACGCAGTCAGATTGTTCACGAAATCATCAAGAATGAATTTGTGGAAGTGGATGAAGCAATGACGGCAGAACGGTTTGCCGGGTAGGCCGCAAACAAAAAAGGGGGCAGACAGCCCCCTTTTTTAACTGACCGGCGATCTGAGCAGCCGCTGCGAATCTTTTGAATAATTTTGTTGGAGTAGCATATGGCGGACATTACCGCGAGCATGGTGAAGGAGTTACGCGACCTGACCGGGCTCGGCATGATGGAATGCAAGAAAGCATTGACTGAAACCGGTGGCGACATGAAAGCGGCGGAAGACCTGCTGCGCATCAAAAGCGGCGCCAAGGCAAGCAAAGCCGCCGGGCGCATTGCGGCAGAAGGTATGGTAGGAGCATATATCGCAACCGATGGCAGGAGCGGGGCGCTGGTGGAAGTCAACTGCGAAACTGACTTTGTTGCCAGGAATGAAGACTTCATCAATTTCGCCCGCAACCTGGCACAACTGGTGACGACGCAGAATCTGACCGATACCGATGCGTTGGCAGCGGCTACCTTGGCGAATGGCGAAAATGTAGAAGAGTTCCGCAAGGCGCTGGTAATGAAGCTGGGTGAAAACATCAGCGTGCGCCGTTGCGTACGCTATGCGACGCAGGGACGGCTTGCTTCTTATCTGCATGGCAGCAGAATCGGCGTGATGATTGATTACACCGGCGGCGACGAGACACTGGGAAAAGATTTAGCGATGCATATTGCCGCCAGCAAACCACTCTGTGTTTCCGGAGAGCAAGTAGCGCCTGATCTGCTGGCACGTGAGCGCCTGATTTACACCGCGCAGGCAGCGGAAAGCGGCAAGCCCGCCGACATCGTGGCAAAAATGGTGGCCGGACGTGTCGCCAAATACCTTGCCGAAGTAACGCTGCTCGGCCAACCTTTCGTCAAAGACCCGGAGCAGACAGTGGAAAAACTGCTCGCAGCCAAATCCGCCAAAGTCAGTGGCTTTACCATGTTTGTCGTGGGTGAAGGAATTGAAAAGAAATCCTGTGATTTCGCTGCCGAGGTAATGGCTCAGGTTAACCAGGCAAAATAAGACCATTCACTGCAACCGGACTAACCGTACCCATGACGACTACCGCCTATAAACGCATCTTGCTGAAACTCTCGGGTGAAGCTCTGATGGGCGACGACAGCTACGGTATCAATCGCACTGTGATAGAACGTATTGTTGCCGAAATTGCCGAAGTAACCCGGCTCGGCGTCGAGGTGGCAGTGGTAATCGGCGGCGGTAACATTTTCCGCGGCATGACTTCGGCCGAGGGTGGCATGGATCGCGCCACCGCCGACTACATGGGGATGCTGGCCACTGTCATGAATGCGCTGGCGCTGCAGGATGCAATGCGTTGCGGCGGACTGGTGAGCCGGGTACAGTCGGCACTGCGTATCGATCAAGTGGTGGAGCCCTATATCCGCGGCAAGGCGATGCGCTATCTGGAGGAAGGCAAGATAGTCATTTTTGCCGCCGGCACCGGCAACCCCTTCTTCACTACCGACACGGCTGCCGCATTGCGCGGCATGGAAATGAACGTGGATATCGTGCTCAAGGCCACCAAAGTGGATGGCGTCTATACCAGCGACCCAAAAACCAACCGCGATGCCGTACGCTACCAGAAACTGACGTTTGATGAGGCCATCGCCAAGAACCTGAAGGTGATGGATGCCACGGCATTGACCCTGTGCCGCGACCAGAAGTTGCCGCTCAATGTATTCAGCCTCTTCAAAGCCGGGGCGTTGAAACGGGTGGTCATGGGTGAGGATGAAGGAACGCTGGTACGGGTCTGAGTAACTGCGAGCCGCAGGACAGTGCAGGTTTTTATTTCCAATCTTTCCGCACGAGATAAATATCATGATTGCCGACATCAAGAAAGCCGCTGAGCAAAAAATGCAGAAAAGCCTGGAGGCATTGAAAACTGACTTGGGCAAAGTTCGAACCGGTCGGGCTCACACCGGCCTGCTCGATCACATCAGCGTGGATTATTACGGCACCCCCATGCCGATCAACCAGGTGGCGAATATCAACCTGATAGATGCCCGCACCATTGGTGTTACGCCCTGGGAAAAGAAAATGCTGGGTGTGGTTGAAAAAGCAATCCGTGACTCTGACCTGGGACTGAACCCCATGACTGTTGGCGAGGTGATACGGGTACCCATGCCAGCGCTGACCGAGGAGCGCCGCCGCGACCTTACCAAGGTAGTGAAGCATGAAGCAGAGACCGCGCGCGTAGCAATGCGCAATATCCGGCGCGATGCCAATGCACATTTGAAGGAACTGCTCAAGGAAAAAAAGGTCGCCGAGGATGACGAGCGCCGCGGACAGGATGAGATTCAGAAACTCACCGACCGCCATATCACCGAAATCGATAAGATGCTACAAATTAAGGAAACCGAATTAATGGCGGTCTGATCCAATTCAGAACTGCACTCCCCCATGTCCACTGTTATCAGTTCAACCCGCGAAATACCTAAAACCGGAATAATCCCCCGGCATGTCGCCATCATCATGGACGGCAACGGCCGCTGGGCGAAGAACCGCTTCATGCCACGAGTGGCCGGACACAAGCGGGCGATGGAGACGGTGCGCGCCGCCGTCAAAGCCTGCGGCGAGCGCGGCATCGACTACCTCACGTTATTCGCTTTCAGCAGCGAAAATTGGCGCAGACCAAAGGATGAAATCTCTGTCCTGATGCAGCTTTTCATCGTCGCACTGGAACAGGAAGTGGTCAAGCTGCATGAGAATGGTATCCGCTTCAAGGTGGTCGGCGATTTATCGAAGTTCGAGCCGAAAATAGTTGAATTTATCCGCAACGGCGAGAGGCTGACTGCCGCCAACACCAAGTTTACGCTTACTATTGCGGCCAATTATGGCGGGCGTTGGGATATCATGCAGGCGACCCGTAGCATGCTGGCGCAACACCCTGAATTATCCGGCGGTTTCGAGGAAGGAGATTTGATGCCGCATTTCGCCATGAGCTACGCACCGGAGCCGGATCTGTTTATCCGCACCGGCGGCGAGCAGCGCATCAGCAATTTTCTATTGTGGCAACTGGCCTATACCGAGCTTTACTTCACCGACACCCTATGGCCGGATTTCGACGCTCAGGCGCTGGATCTTGCCATCCAGTCATATCAGCGGCGGGAGCGCCGTTTTGGCCGCACCAGCGAGCAGCTCAAAATATCACCATCCGCCGAAGGAGCGAGAAGAGTTGCGGCCGATCAATCGGCATAAGGGACCGCTGAACCTTGCACATTCCCAACCGGTGAAGTTTTTTGTTGGGGCCCTCATTCATGCTTAAAACCCGCGCCCTAACCGCCGTCATCGCGTTGCTCCTGTTTCTGGCAGCGCTGTTTTATTTGTCGGCGATTTTCTGGATGACATTGCTGCTTGCCTTGGTGATGATGGGTGCAGTGGAATGGAGCAAGCTGGCAAAGTTCTCCGTTGCCCACTCGACTGTTTATCTGACATCCACCGCCTTGCTGGGCGGAGAACTGCTGTATGTATTGAGCCGGGCGGTTCTGATCGACCCTTACACTACCGCATTCCTGTGGCTCTACGCCGCATCACTGGCATTCTGGATGCTGGCTGCACCAGGTCTTCTGAAATCGAACTATCCGATCAAGAGTCCGATCCTGCTGGCGTTGATAGGCTGGTTGCTGCTATTGCCGACTGGTCTTGCCCTGTATCAGTTGCGCGCCATCAGTCCACTGCTTCTGCTCGGTTTCATGACAGCCATCTGGATTTCCGACACCGCGGCGTATTTCACTGGACGCACGTTTGGCAAGCATAAGCTCGCACCCAACATCAGTCCCGGCAAGACCTGGGAGGGTGTGGCCGGAGCGCTGGCAGCGGTTTCCGTCTATGCGCTGATATGGAGCCAGATGGCGACAGAAGAAACCCCAGTCGTGTTACTGCTGCCGCTGTTGCTGGTACTGGCTGCGCTGGGCATCGTCGGCGATCTGTTCGAATCCCTGATGAAACGTCATGCCGGCGTCAAGGATAGCGGCAATATTTTGCCCGGCCACGGTGGTATACTTGACCGCATCGATGCACTCACTTCAACCCTGCCTGCCGCTGTTCTGGCGCTGCTGATTTTTACTGTCTAAATTATGACTACCGTCCGTCATCTCACCATACTCGGCTCTACCGGCAGCATCGGCGTAAGTACACTGGATGTGGTCGCACGTCACCCTGATCGATTTCAGGTCGTTGCACTCACCGCCAATAGCAGTACCGAAAAAATGCTGGAACAGTGCCGCCGCTTCCAGCCGCGTTATGCGGTCATGCTGGATGCGGCCAGTGGGAAAAAATTACAGACAGAAATTCGCACGGCAGGACTTGCCACCGAAGTTCTGTGGGGAGTTGAATCGCTGGAGAAAGTGGCATCGCTGCCCGAGGTGGATGCCGTAATGGCTGCTATCGTCGGCGCCGCCGGTATACGCCCCACCTTCGCCGCTGCCCGCGCAGGCAAGCAGGTACTGCTCGCCAACAAGGAGACCCTGGTGATGGCAGGGCGTATTTTCATGGACGTGGTCAAGCAGCATCATGCCACGCTGCTGCCGATAGACAGCGAACATAACGCCATCTTCCAGTCACTGCCGCAGCATTTCACCGGAAATCTGGCCACAGTCGGGGTGCGCCGCATTCTGCTGACTGCATCCGGCGGACCGTTCCGGCAAGCATCGCTGGCGTCACTGGAGCAGGTAACACCGGAGCAGGCTTGCGCTCATCCTAACTGGGTGATGGGACAGAAGATTTCAGTGGACTCTGCCACCATGATGAACAAGGGGCTGGAAGTAATTGAGGCGCACTGGCTGTTTGATGCTGTCCCTGAGCAAATCCAGGTAGTAATCCATCCGCAAAGCGTGATTCATTCCATGGTCGAATATGTGGATGGTTCGGTGCTGGCACAACTGGGTAATCCCGACATGCGTACCCCGATTGCGCATGCCTTGGGTTTTCCGGAGCGCATTGAAACGGGGGTGACGCCTCTGGACATGTTCAAGATCGGCCGACTGGATTTTGAAGCGCCAGATTTCAAACGCTTCCCCTGTCTGGGTCTCGCCTACCAGGCGCTTGCCGCCGGTGGCAGCGCCCCGGCCATACTCAACGCCGCCAACGAAGTGGCAGTAGAATCCTTTCTCAAACGTCGCATGCCGTTTACCGCAATTCCAGTCATGATCGAACAAGTCATGCAGACGGTCAGCCGCAAGGATATCGCCACCCTTGAAGATGTCCTGGCAGCAGACCGCGTAGCACGCGAAACTGCGCATGAGTGGCTGGCGTCTCTGGTGTAAAGTGTCAAGAATATCATCCCCCGAAAATGCCCCGGCTGCCGCCAGCCTGGGCATTTTTCCCCCGCCCCGCTCTCTTTCCCCTGCTTGCCAGGAGACGGGAAGACGTAGTGCCCCAGATTCTTTTCTGGAACTCCTTTTGTGCCACATCCATCCTGGCACATTGGTATGACCATCCCTTTTGCGATCATTGCTTTTGTCGTCGCCCTGGGCGTACTGATCGTATTCCACGAATTTGGCCATTACCTGGTAGCGCGCTGGTGCGGAGTAAAAGTGCTGCGCTTTTCGATCGGTTTTGGTCGGCCTCTGCTGAGGAAACGCTGGGGCAAAGATCAGACCGAATGGGTGATAGCTGCTTTTCCTCTCGGCGGTTACGTCAAGATGCTGGATGAGCGTGAAGGCGAAGTCGCTCCGCAGGAGTTAGCACGCTCGTTCAACCGCAAGTCGGTCGCACGTCGCAGCGCCATTGTCGCGGCAGGACCTATCGCTAATTTTCTGCTGGCCATCCTGCTTTACTGTTTTCTGTTCATGCTCGGCACCAGCGGAATGAAGCCGGTCCTGGGACCGGTGGCTCCGACAACACCCGCTGCATTTGCGGCTTTCGAGGCTGGAGAGACCATCGTAAAAATCGGTACCGAGCCTGTGGCGACCTGGCAGGATGCGCGCTGGCTGCTGCTGGCGCAGGTTGTGGATAAATCTCCGGCTGTAACTGTGGAAACTCTCAATCAGCGTGGGGAAATCAGTTGGCGCACACTGGATTTGAGCAACTTTCACGCCGATGACCTGGACGGGGATTTTCTGAAGAAAATCGGCCTGAGCAGTTACCAGCCTGCACTGAAACCCGTCATTGCCCAGGTAACAGCGGACGGCGCGGGTAACCGTGCCGGCTTGCTGGCAGATGATGAAATTCTGGCCGTAAACGGACAGAACATTGCAAACTGGGAAGAACTGGTGCGGCAGATACGCGCCAACCCGGGACAGTCACTGCTGCTGCAAATCCAACGCGGCAGCTCTGTTCTCGACATCAGCGTCACTCCTGATACGGCAACTGAAAAAGGCGAGAGAATCGGCAAGATCGGCGTTGGCCCCAAAATTGACCCTGCCGAACTGGAAGGACTGCTGGTAAAAACCAGTTATCCGCTGGGTGTGTCCATAGTCAAGGCGGTGGATAGAACCTGGGAGACATCGGTATTTACGCTGCGCATGCTGGGGAAAATGGTGATAGGAGATGTGTCGTGGAAAAATGTCAGCGGACCCATTACAATTGCCGATTACGCCGGGCAGTCAGCGCAAATGGGGCTTGCGCCTTATCTGGGCTTTCTCGCGCTGATCAGCATCAGCCTGGGGGTGCTGAATCTCCTGCCCATCCCGATACTGGACGGGGGGCATTTGCTGTATTATCTGATCGAGATCGTCAAAGGCAGTCCGCTTTCTGACACGGCCATGGAAGTTGGTCAGCGGGTGGGGATGGCGCTGTTGTTTGCCCTGATGGCTTTTGCCATATATAACGACATCAGTCGGCTTATCTCCGGTTAAAAAATGAAAATCAGGTATCTGGCTGCGCTTGCCGTCACTTTCTGTTCTTCGCTTTCATGGGCAATCGAACCGTTCGTGGTCAAGGATATCCGGGTGGATGGCATACAACGCACCGAAGCGGGCACGGTGTTCAGTTATCTGCCGGTGAAGGTGGGCGATATACTGGACGACGAAAAAGCCGCGGCGGCAATCAAGGCTCTCTATGCCACTGGTTTTTTCAAGGATGTGCGGCTGGAATCGGACAACGGCGTCCTGCTGGTGGTGGTGGAAGAGCGTCCGGCCATTGCGCAGATCAATATAGTCGGCGGCAAAGAATTCGAGAAGGGTAAATTGAAGGATGGCCTGAAGCAGGCAGGTCTGACGGAATCGCGTATCTTTGATCGTTCACTGCTGGAAAGAGCGGAGCAAGAGTTGAAGCAGCAGTACATCAGCCGCGGCAGATACGCAGTAAAAATTACCACTACTACCACACCGCTTGAGCGTAATCGCGTCGCCATCAACTTCGACATAGACGAAGGTGAAGTCGCCAAGATACGCAAGATAAATATCGTCGGCAACAAGGCTTTCAAGGAAAAGGAATTACTGAGCCAGCTTGTACTCAGAACTCCCGGTCTGTTGACCTGGTTCACCAAAGATGATCAGTATTCAAAACAGAAACTGGGTGGCGACCTGGAATCGCTGCGCTCGTACTATCTCAATCGTGGCTATCTGGAACTCAGCATTGATTCTACGCAGGTGTCGATCACGCCAGACATGCAGGATATTTATATCACGATAAATATTACTGAGGGTGCCAACTATACGGTTTCCGAGATCAAACTGGCAGGTGAAATGCTGCTACCGGAAACGGAGTTGCGCAAGCTCATCAAACTTGCACCGGGCGAAGTGTTCGCACGCGAGAAACTGACTGAATCCGTCAAACTCATCACCGACCGGCTGGGCAATGATGGCTATGCGTTTGCCAATGTCAACGCAGCACCAGAAATAGATAAGGAAAAAAGACAGGTAGGGTTCACTTTTTTTATCGATCCGGGCCGCCGGGTTTACGTGAGGCGCATCAACATAACTGGCAATGAACGCACGCGCGATGAGGTGATACGCCGGGAAATGCGTCAATTCGAAGGTGGTTGGTATTCAACCGCCAAAATCGCGCAGTCCAAGTTGCGTGTGGACAGATTGAATTTTTTCAATGCCGTCAATTTGGAAACGCCCGCAGTTCCGGGTGTCACCGATCAGGTTGACATCAATGTCGATGTCAAGGAGAAGCCCACCGGCGCCGTGATGTTTGGAGCGGGCTATGCCCAGCAGCAGGGTCTGATATTGACCGCCTCCGTTGCCCAGGACAATATCTTCGGCAGCGGAAAAAATGTCGCTCTCAACGTCAGTACTGGCCAGATCAATAAAGTGTACTCATTGTCATTCACCGATCCTTACTTCACCAAGAATGGGGTAAGCGCTGGGTTTGATATTTACAGCCGCTACCTTAATACCACTCATCTGCTGGGGGTGGGTGCCTTTAATACCGCCACCACCGGTGCCGGTGTGCGCTTCGGTATCCCGGTTAATGAAAATGACACCATCTCGTTTGGCGTGGGTGCGGAACAGACGGATATAAAAAACGTAGGCAGCGTTAAGCGTAACCAAGACTTTGTAGACACTTTCGGGAAGGTCACCCTTAATCTCCCGGTGACGCTAAGCTGGGCGCGTGACGGGCGTGACAGCGCCATCTGGACTACCAGCGGTACCACCCATCGAGTGTTCCTCGAAGCGGGCGTGCCCGGTGGCGATCTCCAGTACTACAAGGCAAGCTACGCTCTCAAATGGTTTTATCCCATTTCCAAGGATTTCACCCTGATGCTGCATGGTGAGGCCGGAACCGGTAATGGTTATAATGGACAACCGCTGGCTTTCTTCAAGAATTTCTTTGCCGGCGGCAACACTTCGGTGCGCGGTTACTATATCAGTTCGCTGGGTCCGCGTGACGACAAGGGCAGGTCGCTGGGCGGTAACCAGCGTGTCGTCGGCAGTGCGGAACTGATGTTCCCGCTGCCCGGCATGAAGAACGACAGATCGGTACGTCTGAGCGCGTTCCTGGATGGCGGTACCGTATTCGGTCCTGGTGGTGACCCGGCGTTCAGGACGAATGAAGGAATGCGTTATTCCACCGGAGTAGCTGCCATGTGGATTTCCCCGATGGGGCCGCTAAAGGTCAGTCTCGCAGAACCGCTGAATGACCAGCCCGGCGATAGACTACAAGTATTCCAGTTTCAATTTGGCCAGACGTTCTAAATTTGGCAGTGATCAACCAGGAGAGAAAATTGAAGCAGAAAACTCAGTATCGGCAAATTTTAACCGCTGCGTGCATGATCATTGCATCCGCGGCCATTCCCTTCAACACCTATGCGAGCGAAATCAAGATAGGCATAGTCAATACCGAAAGGGTTCTGATCGAATCGGTACCGGCTGTGCGCGCGCAGAAAAAGATAGAAAAGGAATTCCTGCCGCGCGACCAGGAACTCAAGAAAATGGCGGCGCAAGTGAAGGCGCTGCAGGAACAACTGGAAAAGGACGGCATGGCCATGCCGGAAACGGATCGGCGCGGTAAGGAGCGTGAGCTTGCCAACCTCAATCGTGAATATCAGCGTGGCCAGCGGCAGATGCGGGAAGATCTGAGTCTGCGGCAGAACGATGAATTTGCTGCGATCCAGTTGAACGCCAGCAAAGTCATACAAGCCATCGCGGAAGCGGAGAAATACGACCTGATTCTGCAGCTGCAGGATTCTGTTTACCGGAGTCAGCGCATCGATATTACCGACAAGGTCATCAAAGCACTGGCTGACAAATAGCCATGGAAAAAGAAAACGAAAACCTGAAAGGGGAAAGCACGAGTGCCATGGATATTCATGAAATCCTGGAATATCTGCCTCATCGCTATCCTTTCTTGCTGGTAGACCGGGTACTTTCCTGCGAACCGGGCAAGGACATAGTCGCGCTCAAGAATGTGACCATTAACGAGCCCTTCTTTGTTGGGCACTTTCCCCATCATCCCGTTATGCCGGGTGTACTGATCATCGAAGCGCTGGCCCAGGCTGCAGCGATCCTGACCCTCAAAACTGCGGGGGTGAAAGCTGACAATGACTCAATTTATTATTTTGTCGGGATAGACGGTGCCCGCTTCAAGAAGCCGGTGCAGGCAGGCGATCAGTTGTTGCTCAAGGTAACCATCACGCGGCAGGTAAGAGGAATCTGGAAGTATTCCGCCCGCGCAGAAGTAGCAGGCCAGCTTGCTACCGAAGCTGAATTGATGTGCACGATGCGGAGTATCTGAGGATCTTCGCAGCAATCCACGCGCCTGCATCAGAAGCCGGAGATCAAGAGCAATGCCAACCCGGAAATTCAACTGGATCTGTGGCGTGGATGAGGCCGGCCGGGGACCGCTGGCAGGACCGGTATTCGCCGCCTGTGTAGTGCTTGATCCTGCTTACAAAATCGAGGGGCTGGCAGATTCCAAGAAACTCAGTGAGAAAAACCGCAATCGGCTGGCAACTGTTATCAAAGCGCATTCCATGGCGTGGGCCATTGCTTCTGCATCCGTTAACGAAATCGACCAGTTAAATATCCTGCAGGCAAGCTTGCTGGCCATGAAACGAGCGGTCGAGAATCTGTCACTTACGCCCGACGAGGTACTGGTGGATGGAACTCATAGCCCCCGCCTGAGTCTCCCGGTGCGCACCATCATCAGGGGCGACAGTCTGGTGCCGGAGATTTCGGCTGCCTCGATCCTGGCCAAGACTGCGCGCGATGCTGAAATGCTGCGACTACATCAGCATTTCCCGCACTATGGCTTTGACCGGCACAAGGGATATCCAACGGCTGCGCACATCATGGCATTGCAACAACATGGCGCATCCAGCGTACATCGCCGCAGTTTTGCTCCCGTAAGAAAACTGATAATGAAATGTGGTCTGTGAAAGAGCGGTGTTTGCTGCACCGCTCCAGATCCGTTTACTGGCGGCAATCAGTCCCATGCCGGCTTGATTATGATTACCGTAGCAATCTTGGATGCGCTATTTGTGATGACGCCAAAATATACTGCTGATAAAATAGTGCCGCTCTAATTTTGAAATCCGGCCAGCCAGTTTGCCGGAATCTGATTGCAGATTCGACAACCCACAAACGGAAATAACATGCGCATCGTCAAAGACACCATAGTATCTCTCAATTATGAATTATCGGACTCGACTGGAAAAATCCTGGAAAAAGCCGATTCCCCGATCAGTTATTTGCACGGGGGTTATGATGGCATTTTCCCAATGGTGGAAGAAGCACTGCATAACATGGAGGTAGGCCATACCTGCTCGGTTTTCATGGAGCCGGAAAATACCTTCGGCGAATACGACAGTGAACTGGTGCGGGTGGAACCGCGTGATGCGTTTCCCGAGAACATAGCGATTGGAATGCAGTTTGAAGGTGGCACGGAAGACTCGGATGACGTATTGATCTTCACCGTCACCGACATTGCCGAAGACAAAGTAGTGGTGGATGGCAATCATCCGCTGGCCGGGATGACGCTGCGTTTCGATTGTACGGTTACCGATGTGCGCCCTGCCACTGCCGAGGAACTCTCCCACGGTCACGTCCATGGTCCTCACGGCCATGAGCACTGATATTACCTGATTCCGACTGCATCTTTAAGCGTAGCGCAGGTTGCTCGCCTGCCCTACTCCCTCTCCACCGCCTTTTTCAGCAGATAGAGTTGTTCCAACGCTTCTTTCGGACTTAACTCATCCGGTATGATGGTGCGCAACAATGCGAGTGCGGGGTGCTGCGGCAGCTCTACCGCGGCGGTAGAACCCATGGAAAATAAATCCCGCTGTAGATTTCTGTCTGCATTCTCCTGCTCCAGTTTCAGCAGATGTTTCTTCGCTACCTTGATGGCCTGTTCTGGTACACCGGCCAGTGCCGCGACTTGCAGACCATAGCTCTGGCTGGCAGGGCCCTCGTTGACCGCGTGCAGGAATACGATATGGTGTTTGTGTTCCACTGCATCCAGATGCACGTTAGCCGCCTGCCTGAATTCTTCCGCAAGTCTGGTCAGTTCGAAATAATGGGTGGCAAACAACGTATAGCACCGGTTCTTTTCCAGCAGATAACGGGCGATTGCAAACGCCAGCGCCAGACCATCGAAGGTGGAGGTACCCCGCCCCACTTCATCCATCAATACCAGGCTTTGCGCGCTGGCATTGTGCAAAATGTTGGCAGCCTCGGTCATTTCCACCATGAAAGTCGAGCGTCCACCGGCAAGATCATCGGATGCACCGATACGGGTAAAAATCTGATCCAGCGGGCCGAGACGTGCGCTGTTGGCGGGAACGAAGCTGCCGCAATGCGCGAGTAATGCGATCAGCGCAACCTGCCGCATGTAGGTGGATTTCCCACCCATATTGGGGCCGGTGATGATAAGCATTTGCCGCTCGCCGTTGTCACCAGCACCGAGCCGCACATCGTTGGCAATGAAATTCTCCACTTGCTGTTCCACCACTGGGTGACGACCCGCCACGATCTCGATCATGGCCGCATCGGTGAAAACCGGCATGGTGTAATCGAGCGCCAGCGCACGCTCAGCGAAGGCGGCCAGCACATCCAGTTCAGCAACACCCCGAGCGGCTCGCTGTAAATAACCAATGAACGGCGCAAGCGCGTCCAGCAACGCATCATACAAAAACTTCTCCCGTGCCAGCGCGCGCTCCTGTGCGGATAGCGCCTTGTCCTCGAAGATTTTCAGTTCCGGCGTGATGTAACGCTCGGCATTCTTCAGCGTCTGCCGCCGCCGGTAATCGTCAGGAATTTTCTCGCTATGGGCGTGGGTGACCTCAATATAAAATCCATGCACCCGGTTATACTCCACCTTGAGACTGGCAATACCGGTGCGCGCCTTTTCCCGTGCTTCCAGCTGCAACAGAAATTCACCCCCGTTGTTCTGTATTGCGCGTAGCTCGTCCAGTTCAGCATCATAACCGTCGGCAATCACTCCGCCTTCGCGCAGCACAGCACTGGGTTCTTCACGCAGGGATTTCTCCAGCAAGTTGACAAGCACGGTATCCGGCGCCATGGCTTGCGCCAGTGCAGCAACATGTTCGCTGGCGCAACCGGCAATTGCAGCGATGACTTCGGGCAAGCGTTTCAGGCTATCACGCAAACCCGACAGATCCCGTGGACGTGCGGATTTCAGTGCAATGCGAGCAGTGATGCGCTCAATATCCGCCACGCGCCTGAAACATTCGCGCACCGCATGATACGGCCCCAACCCGGCTGCTCCGATCAAGGCAGATACGCTATCGAGGCGCTGCTGGACCGCAGTATGGTCGCGCAGCGGATGATGCAGCCAGTGCCGCAGCAAACGGCTGCCCATGCTGGTTGAACAGGTGTCGAGCAACGATAACAGCGTGGGCGATGCTTCGCCGCGTATGGTTTCGGAAATTTCCAGATTGCGGCGAGTGGCGGCATCCATCCGCACGTAAGCGCTATCCCGCTCAACCTGCAGCGCCTTAACGTGAACGATGCTTGCGCCTTGCGTGAGCCGAGCGTATTCCAGCAGTGCGCCCGCTGCACCCAACGATGGCTGCAAATCGTCGCAGCCGAAACCGGAAAGATCGCGGGTTCCAAATTGCCGAGCAAGGCTGCGCGCGGCGGTATCAACGTCGAACTGCCATACCGGCAAATGCTTCAAGCTTAAATTTTTTAGTGCGCCCACGCCGTTAAGCACGGCCGAGGTATCCAGCGACTCGGGCAACAGAATTTCGGCCGGCTTCAGGCGTTCCAGTTCGCTCGCCAGATTGTCCGCCGCAGTCTCCATTACGCAGAATTGCCCCGCTGCCAGATTAAGCCATGCCAGCCCCAGTGTGGCTTCGTGCAGGGTCAGCGCAAGCAGTACGCAATCGCGTTTTTCTTCCAGTAGCGCCGCATCCGTCAGTGTTCCCGGCGTGATGATGCGTGTGACTTGGCGCTCCACTGGTCCCTTGGCAGTGGCGGGATCGCCGGTCTGTTCGCAGATCGCCACCGACTCGCCCAGCCTGACAAGTTTTGCCAGGTATTGTTCGGCGGCGTGATAAGGCACACCCGCCATCTTGATCGGCTCTCCTGCCGAGGTACCGCGCCGGGTTAGAGTGATATCAAGCAGCTTGGCGGCCTTTTCCGCGTCATCGAAGAACAGTTCGTAGAAATCCCCCATGCGATAAAACATCAGCATGTCGGGATGCTGTGCCTTGATGCGCAGGTATTGCTGCATCATCGGAGTATACTGGCTGGACATTAGTATAAATTCGCGCTGGATAAAACCACTCCCGGGGCGAGCGAGATTACTTCGTTGGAGGCGCTCTTAATTGGCGCTCAATTCCGTTCCACACGGTAGTTCGCCACCAGCCTGAATTCGCTGTTGGGCGCAATCTCCACCACATCCGTGGCAGCATTGGTAGTCTCGACACAGAGCAGGCGCCGGTAATCATCATCCTGCAAGTCGCCCATCTCCGCCGAGATTTTTACCCACGGATTCCACACTACGGCGGCTTTACTACCTCTGGACGCAATCCGGATGCGGCGCTTCAGGGCGGCATCAGCAACCACCAATTCGCCCTGCACACCAAGATAGATACGGTCGACTTCTGTATTGATCATTACTGCACCGGTCTGCTGTTTTTGCGCACTGTTGTCGGTCTTATCGATGTAGTCGGTACCTTCCAGTCCCAATACGCTTGTCTGACTGATATCCCCAACCTTGAAGTAGGTATGGAATGCCTGCGTTACAGGAAACATCTGCGTACCTGTGTTGCACGTGACTAATTCCAGGTTCAACGAGCTTCCAACCGTGATTTCCAGCGCCAAGGTAAACGATTGTGGCCAGATAGCACGAGTTTCGGGGGTATCGATTAACCCTAGCGTAACCTTGGTGCCGCCGTCTGCGGTTGTCCCGGTTGCCACTACGTTCCACAGGCGATTGCGTACAAAGCCATGCGCTGGACGGCCCAGCCCTTGCGGATCTGCGCCGAACCACGGCCAGCAGATCGGCACCCCGCCCTTGATAGCTTTGCCCGGCTGATAATAAGCCTTTTCGCTGAGAAACATCAGGTCGTTCGCTTCGCCAGCCGGGCGGAAAGACAATACCTGGCCTGCATAGACGGAGATCAAAGCGCTGGCTTTGGTGTTGCTGATTTCAATGAAAGGAAAGCCACCCTTGCCCTCAATGAATCTGAGTTGGCCGGCGATGGCGTAATCGGTATTTAGTTGTTCAATTTTCATGGCATTTATTCCGTTTGGTTATTTGGTGGCAAGCAAAACGATAGCACTTTTAACGGTGATACCAACGCTTCAGGCTTTCAATTCTTTCGTCAAATGCGGCGCAATCACCTGCAGCAACTGTCCGAATGTTTTCGGATTACCGGCGACGATGTGCCCACTTTGCAGGTAAGTGGTATTGCCTTCCAGGTCACCCACCAATCCACCCGCTTCGGTGATCAGTAGACAGCCAGCGGCCATATCCCATGGTGACAATCCCAGTTCCCAGAAGCCATCGTAGCGTCCGGCGGCTACATAGGCCAGATCCAGCGCAGCGGAGCCGGGACGGCGGATACCCGAAGTTCTGGGCATAATGTCCTTGAACATGGCAAGATAAGCATCTATGTGGGAGAACTCGCGAAACGGAAAGCCGGTACCGATCAGGCAATCAGCAAGTTGGGCGCGCTTGCTTACGCGCAGGCGGTGGTCGTTGAGATAAGCGCCACGCCCGCGGCTGGCGGTGAATAATTCATTGCTGGAAGGATCGTACACCACTGCCTGGGTCAGTATGCCTTTGTGCAGCAGCGCGATCGAGACCGAGTACTGGGGAAAGCCGTGCAGAAAATTGGTGGTGCCGTCGAGCGGATCAATGATCCACTGGTATTCGGACTTGTCCTGATCACCGCGAGCACCACTCTCTTCTGCTAGAATCGCGTGAGCCGGATAGGCATCCAGCAGCACCTGAATGATGGCATCTTCCGCTGCACCATCCACTTCACTGACGAAGTCATTGTGCGCCTTGCGCGAGACGTGCAGCAAATCCAGATTCTGTGCGGCACGGTTGATAATACCACCAGCGCGGCGCGCGGCTTTTACTGCAATGGTGAGCATAGGATGCATTTTCTGGATTCGAGATTAAATAAAACTAGGATTTTAATATGAATCCCCCCTGCCCGCTTGCTAATGTCCGCATAGTGTTGAGCCATACCAGCCATCCCGGGAATATCGGTGCGGCTGCGCGGGCGATAAAAACGATGGGGTTGAGTGCACTCTATCTGGTAAATCCAAAATTGTTTCCCGACAAGGAAGCAGAAGCGCGTGCCGCCGGCGCATGGGATGTGCTCAACACCGCCAAGGTTTGTGACAGCCTTGATGAAGCCCTCAGTGGCACGGTGCTGGCGGCGGCAGTCACTGCCCGTCCGCGCGATCTTGCACATGAAGTGTTCGATTCACGTCAGGGGGCACAGGAATTGTGCAACCATGCGCGGCAACATCCGGTGGCACTGGTTTTCGGCACAGAAATGTCCGGTCTCACCACACTTGAAGTGAGCAAGTGCCAAATTATTGTGCATATCCCGGCCGATCCAGATTACTCCTCCCTCAATCTTGCCAGCGCGGTGCAAGTAATGGCATATGAATTACGCATGGCGCTGGCGGAAAGCGGGAATCTTCCGCAACCAATGGGCACACCCGCCAGCTTCGATGAGATTGAATTATTTGTCCGTCATCTGGAACAAAGCATGATAAACAGTGGTTTTCTGGATCCCCAGGAACCGAAACGGCTGCTGCAGCGCATGCGCCGCTTATTTGCGCGCGCCCGGCTGGAAAAAGAAGAAGTAAATATATTGCGTGGAATCCTGAGCGCTCTGGGGAAACAGCAGCAAGCGCAGCAAGAAAAGTAAATTGCACCGGCCATACTATGAGATCGAGCGCGGGAATGTCATAACCGACAAGACTGCCTCGAATTATTCGAACAAAATAGTTGACTGAATAAGTGGGACTTTATATACTTGAGCAAAATTGTCGGGTATTGCTGCGGATAACCCGGAAATAATTGTTAATCCGAACGTTGATTCTGACTGGGAGCAAAAATGCGATTGACGACTAAGGGGCGTTTTGCGGTGACCGCAATGATCGATCTGGCTCTGCATGGTGGTCATGGGCCAGTGACGCTGGCAGGCATCAGCGAGCGCCAAAAGATTTCGCTGTCTTATCTGGAGCAGTTGTTCGGAAAACTGCGGCGCAACAAATTGGTAGCCAGTGTGCGCGGCCCCGGCGGCGGCTACCATTTGGCGCGGGCAATGAATGAAGTGTCGGTGGCTGACATCATCCTTGCCGTGGATGAACCAATTGACGCAACTCAGTGCAAGGGCAAGGAGAACTGTCACAATGATCAGCGCTGCATGACCCATGATCTGTGGACCAGCCTCAATGCCAAGATACGGGACTATCTTGCCCTGGTCACGCTAGAACAACTGGTGACGAGTCCAAAAGTGAAGAATGTCGCAGTATTGCAGGACCTACGGGTGCACAAGCAGCCGGGAAAAACATTTCCAGCTTAACTGCTTCTCTGTAAGCAGCGCATGAAAATCCGCCGGATTGAAGCAAATGCAATGAAATCGACGATAGTTGATGAAAATGAATAGAAGGGTACAAGCATATTTCGACCATAACGCCACCACTGCGATGGATGACGCAGTGCTGGATGTGATGCTGCCGTATTTCCAGGGAGAGTTCGGCAATCCTTCCAGCCGCCATCTCCGCGGGATGGCAGCACGTCGGGCAATAGACCAGGCGCGCGAGCAGGTGGCGGATGCGGTCGGCGTACAGCCGGAACAAGTAGCTTTCTGCAGTGGCGGATCGGAGGCCAATAACCTGTTCATCCAGGGAGCCGCAGGCTACCTGAAACCTACGCGGATTATCGTCAGCGCGATTGAACATCCTTGCGTACTGCGCCCAGCCCAGGAATTGGCACGGAGAAAGCTTGAGAAATGGGATTTGCGGCGGCTGGCGGTGGATCGTTTGGGGCAAGTGAGTCTGGACGATGCCGCTAACGCCATGAGGGAACAACAACCCGGCCTGGTGTCGGTGATGCTGGCAAATAATGAAACCGGCGTAATTCAGGACGTAGCGGCGATTGCAGAAAAAGCCCGTGAGCATGATGCCTGGACACATACCGATGCAGTGCAGGCCTTTGGGAAAATTCCGGTGGATTTTGCCGCGCTCAAAGTACATGCCATGACGCTGTCTGCCCACAAGATTTATGGCCCCAAGGGTGCTGCTGCGCTGATTATGGACAAGCGACTGTTGCTCAAACCACTTATTTTCGGTGGTGGTCACGAAAACGGGTTGCGCTCAGGTACCGAAAATGTCCCTGCCATCATTGGTTTTGGCGCTGCCTGCGAGCTGGCCAAGATCCGCATGACTGAGATGACCGCACGCGTTGCGGCAATGCGCGCACGTCTGGAGCAGGGACTGATTGCGATGGGCGCTGTCATTTTCGGGCTGGGGGCAGCGCGTTTGCCCAATACCTGCTATTTTGCGTTACCCGGTATCGAGGGTGATACCTTGGTCGTCCGGCTCGACAAGGCAGGTTTCGCGGTAGCCAGTGGCGCTGCCTGTTCCAGCGTGACTCCTGGCCAAAGCCATGTGCTGGAAGCGATGGGAGTCGAACCCATGCTGGCGCGATGTGCAGTGCGAGTCAGCCTAGGCAGCACCAACACGCCGGTACAGGTGGAAGATTTCCTTAAAACGCTAGGCAGTACGGCGGCAGGATTAAGAAACATGAATACGGCTATGGTTTAGAACCGTATGGCCCCGCTCTGTTGGAGATATCATTTTCTACATCGATAAACATCAGATGTCGGCGTTCTCGTGAGAGATAAAGAACAGAAAACGCCGTTGCAGTCGATCTTGAGGGCCCGCCGCCTTGGTGTTTGGCTGCAAGTGCTCTGTATTGACTTGCGACCCGATCAGGAGGTGCTCGATACCCTTGGCGTGACCCACGACGCCGGCCCTGCTTGATGGTCGCAAGTGGAAACACTGTGAAGCATCAATAAACTTTCAGATAACCCCTGCCGTTATTTTTCCACCGAATCTTCTCCTTATCCGAATATATTCGGATAAGCTGCCCGTTTC
Organism: Nitrosomonadaceae bacterium; assembly: GCA_030646695.1. GTDB lineage: Bacteria > Pseudomonadota > Gammaproteobacteria > Burkholderiales > Nitrosomonadaceae > VFJL01. The sequence continues at coordinate 23,617 of JAUSLF010000009.1, read as the reverse complement.
CACGTAGAATAATCAAAGCAAAAACAAATCTTCTCTGATTCTCTCTGCATCAGAAATAGCCATTAAAGGAGTGACAAATTGGCACAGCCAAATTTCCAATATGAAAAACGCCAGAAAGACCTGGCCAAGAAAAAGAAACAGGAAGAGAAAAGGCAGCGCAAGCTGGATAAGGGTAAGACACCATCCGATGACAGTCCAGACCAGCCTCCGGGTGTGGCGGAAACTGAGGATGCGGCAAAGACCGAATAAATCAGAGGCAACCTGCACGGCCAGGCAATACAATAGATCAGTGCGGCGGATCAACAAAACCGTATCAGGCTTATTGGCACCTGCCATGGATGAGCACAGATTTAACCTTGGCCTCCATTATCGGCATGATGCGAAAAATCCTGCTCCGATTTCCGTTGCTGCAATCACTGTCAATGCCATTTGCCCGTGCATGCCGCTCGCATCAAACATTCCGCCCACGTCCTCATATGGTTACACTGCTCCTGACCTGATCCCATATGTCAGCGAGACTGGGCGGGACTGAGACCGCCGAAACTCTAAAGTTGAGAGTCGGCCACCACCAGAAACACTCATAAAAGCGTTATCCACAAGATCCGTAGCAGCGGTAAAATGACCCCACACAAGCTATTGGAGACAGCCATGCCCATCTCGACAGATACCAGAAGTTTGGCACTGTTCTGCGATTTCGAGAATATCGCCCTTGGCGTACGTGACGCCAAATACGAGATGTTCGATATCAGCAAGGTGCTGGAACGCCTGTTGCTGAAAGGCAATATCGTAGTCAAGAAAGCCTATTGCGACTGGGATCGTTACAAAACCTTCAAAACAGCGATGCACGAAGCTTCATTTGAACTGATTGAGATTCCTCATGTACGCCAATCCGGCAAGAATTCTGCCGATATTCGCATGGTGGTAGATGCACTTGATCTTTGCTATACGAAATCTCATGTTGATACTTTTGTCATTATCAGCGGTGACTCTGATTTCTCGCCATTAGTGTCCAAGTTGCGGGAAAACAACAAGACCGTGATCGGCATCGGTGTGAAGAATTCCACTTCTGATCTGCTCATCGCGAACTGTGATGAGTTCATTTATTATGACGATCTAGTCCGAGAGAAGCTGAAGAAACAGACGGTGAAGAAACCTGCCTCTAAGAGCATGCCGGTCGCAGATGCGGCCAAGGAAACGTCCAAGAATAAAGGCGACAAGAAGCAGGAAGCCCTCGATCTGATGATGGCAACGGTGGAGGCGCTATTCTCGGAGCGTGGCGAGGAAGAAAAAATCTGGGGCTCGATGGTAAAGCAAGCACTGAAACGCCGCAAGCCAGGCTTTAACGAGTCCTATTATGGCTTCCGCTCATTTGGCAAACTGCTGGATGAAGCTGAGGAGCACAAGCTCTTGAGTCTGGAGCACGATGACAAATCCGGCGGCGTAATTATCAAAAGCTTCAATCCCGATTATTAAGAACAAGTGAATATGAAGTCTAGCACAGGGCTATCGTCGGGAGAATCACAAGGAACTGATACAGTCACATTCCTGCGGGTTGCAGTCTGTCAAAATGGTGAGCAAATTATGTGGCTATTAACGCTTACAGGGTTGATACTGGCAGTGCTGGCACTTCCGGTTGTTGCCGGAGACTTTGAGGACGGAAGGCAGTTTGCTGCCAGCAGGGACTACACCAGGGCCGTGGCATCTTTCAAGAAAGCTGCAGAGCAGGGGAATGTGGATGCCCAATTCAATCTGGGCGTCATGTATGCCAGAGGTCAGGGAGTTGCGCAGGACGAACAACAGGCCGTGATATGGTATCGCATGGCAGCAGAGCAGGGAGACCTCCCGGCGCAGGCTATTCTGGGTTTTATGTACCTCAAGGGCCGTGGCGTTCCACAAGACGAGCAGCAGGCCGCGTCCTGGTATCTCAAAGCTGCTGAGAAAGGTCATGCGGAGGCGCAATATAGTCTAGGGGTCATGTACGCCAAAGGTCAGGGAGTTACACAGGATGACCGGCAAGCCGTGGCCTGGTATCTCAAAGCCGCTGAGAAAGAGCACCCAGGGGCACAGTTCAACCTGGGCGTCATGTACGCCAAAGGCCGCGGGGTTGCGCAGGACGAGCAGCAGGCCGCGATATGGTATCGCAAGGCGGCCGAGCAGGGAGATGTGCCGGCACAAGCGATTCTGGGCTTCATGTATCTCAAGGGCCAGGGTGTTACCCAAGATGATCGACAGGCTGTGTCCTGGTATCTCAAAGCTGCTGAGAGAGGGCATCCATGGGCGCAATATAATTTGGGTGTCATGTACGCCAAAGGGCGAGAGGTTGCACAGGACGAGCAGCAAGCCGTGACGTGGTATCGCAAGGCCGCCGAACAGGATTATGCGGATGCGCAGTACAATCTGGGTGTCATGTATGCCAAAGGCCGCGGGATTGCGCAGGATGAGCAGCAGGCTGTGATGTGGTACCACAAGGCTGCCGAGCAGGGCTATGCGGATGCACAGTACAATCTGGGCGTCATGTATGCCCGAGGCCGCGGGGTTGCACAGGATGAACAGCAGGCTGTGACATGGTATCGCAAGGCAGCAGAGCAGGGGGATGCGGATGCGCAATACAATCTAGGCATCAGGTACGCTGACGGCAAAGGCGTTACTCAGGACCACATCGAAGCACATATGTGGTTCAGCCTCGCGGCTGCGGGCGGCGAGGAAAGGGCCATCAAGAATCGTGCTGTTGTCGAAGAAAAAATGACGCGCGAGCAGATCGCCGAAGCGTGGCGACGGACAGGTGCGTGGATAAAGACAGAGCCAAAGTAATGCATGCCATTCCGCCACTGCTTGATCACAGGCAGCCATGAAGATAGTCACCTGGAATGTCAATTCCCTTAAAGTCCGTCTGCCACAGGTTATTGACTGGTTGATGGCCAATCAGCCTGATGTATTGTGCTTGCAAGAAACCAAGCTGCAAGACGAAAACTTTCCGCTAGCCGAAATTACAGCAGCAGGGTATCAGGCAACCTATGCCGGACAGAAGACCTATAACGGCGTCGCCTTGCTTAGCAAACAGACCGGCAGTGAGATCGTCAGCGCCATCCCTGCCCTGGACGATCAGCAGAAACGTGTACTGGCGGCAACCTACGGCGATGTACGGGTAATTTGCATCTATGTCCCCAACGGGGAAAACGTCGAATCAGAAAAATACCAATACAAGCTGAAATGGCTGGTCGCCCTCAACGTATGGCTGCAGGATGAGCTACATAAATATCCAAAACTAGCGCTGTTAGGTGATTTCAACATCGCGCCGGAAGAATGCGACGTGCATGACCCGGAATTATGGCGAGGACAGGTGCTGTTCAGCCAGCCGGAGCGAGAGGCATTCCACAAATTGCTCAAACTGGGCTTTGTGGATAGCTTCCGCCTGTTCGAGCAGGCGGAGAAATCATATACCTGGTGGGACTACCGCATGATGGCTTTCCGCCGCAACATGGGTATGCGGATAGACCATATTCTGCTGAGTAGCGACCTCGCCAAGGCCTGTACTGCATGTGTCATAGACAAAGCAGCACGTAAATTTGAACGGCCATCGGATCATGCTCCGGTAGTAGTGGAACTTGCAATGCAGCCTTAATACTCGTTCCACTTAACGCAACTGAACCACTGTTCCCGTGTTTACGCAGGTACTCTTATCTCCGGCTGGAACCTAAACCCTGAAGCTCCAGTCTGAGCACCCTGATGTTCTCCTCATGGACAGTTATTCCATCCTTGAGTTGTTGCACCCGGTCAAGGTATCTCTGGTAATTCCTTTCGCTGCCTAGACGATCCGGTTCGCCATTGCTGTACTCCTTTTTTATCTCCTCCAGGAGCCTCATCTCCCCGGCGATTTTCTCCTCAATAGTCATGCGGCGCGCTTCATTGTCAGCAGTATCAGGCAGGCCCGGGGGCCTGATTTTCGCTTTTGGCTTGATTGCCGGTATGACCGTAAGCGGTGGCAAATCGAGTTTCTTGGCGTCCTTCAGGGGAGCATTTGAATAACTTATTTTGCCATCCTTATCCACATGTTTATATACCTGAGGCTGGGCATAGCATGCGACGCTAAATATTGCCAAAAGTATGCTGCTCTTTATTTTCATAGATCCGCCAGCTGAAAAATCTCCGCAAACCCCGTGCGGGCGCAACAGCGACCTTGCAGGATAGAATGCATGAAAGCATCATTCCCAAAAATACTCAGTTTGCCAGCTCTCTCTTCAGCGCCACGATATTGTTCTCATGCAACAACACCTGTTCCTGGAGTTTCTTCATCTGTTCTTCGGAGCTAATCACGTTGTGTCTGGATTGAGCAGGATTGATTTTGAGAGCCTCATAGCTTGCTTCACCTTTCTTTAGAGCCTGTCTGGCATCTGATAGAAGCTTCTCCTCTGCAGCCAGCTCCTCTGCGAGAATTTTACGGCGCTTCAAATCCCGTTGCTGTTGCACTTTGCGAGCCACCTTGGGGAAACCGTCAGGAGTTGCCGCCGTAGACCTGGGCTGCGCTGGTGACGGATCGAGATAGAGCTTTTTTGCACCCTTCGTGGGTGTATTGGAATAGGTTATGCGTCCTTCCTTATCTACATGTTTGTAGATTTCAGCAGAAGCAGTAGCAGCCATAATCATTCCGGTAATTATCAGAATCGGGGTAATGACTGAAATTTTTATTCCCATATTGTTCGTGTTCGGTCGATAAATCCTGGTTTAGCCTGAATCCGGTGATTGATCGCGTTGATGACAGTGGATAAGTAACACTCTATCGATTTCAGACTTGGATTACATCTCAAGATGATCCAATGCCTTACTCTGTTTCTACATGTCATCATTTCTGATACTTCGCGACTGCACGATTGTGATCCGTCAGATTACTGGAGAAATGCGATTCTCCATTGCCTTTTGCGACAAAGTATAGTGCATTGGTTTTAGCAGGATTCAGCGCCGCTTGAATTGAAGCCAGTCCCGGCAGGGCGATGGGTGTGGGCGGGAGACCGCGGCGCGTGTAGGTATTGTATTCCTGATCGGTCAGCAGATCTTTCTTGCGTAAGTTGCCGTCAAATTTCTCCCCCAGGCCATAAATAACAGTAGGATCGGTTTGCAGCCGCATACCCAAACGCAACCGGTTGACGAATACGCCGGCAATGTTGGTACGATCGCCCTCTCTGCCAGTTTCTTTCTCGACGATAGAGGCCAGAATCAGGGCTTGGTAGGCATCCGTCAGCGGCAAATTCGTGGCACGTCCGGCCCAGGCAGTAGCGAGACTATTCTGCATCGTACGGTAGGCACGTTTTAATATTGCAATGTCGCTATTGCCGCGTACGAAATAATAGGTATCGGGGAAAAATAATCCCTCCGCCGCTGTTTCGCCCGCCCCGATTAACCGCAGAATTTCCAGATCATTCAAACCAGCAGTGTCATGCCGGACAGCAGGGTGTTCATTCAGGGTTTTTCTAAGCTGGGAGAAGGTCCAGCCCTCTATGAATTTGACCTCGCTCTGATTGATATCACCCGTAGTGACGCGCTCCAGCAGCTGCCATGGTGAAGTGTTCTCGGTAAGCTCATAGTCACCAGCCTTGAGCAGTGATGCATAACCCATTAGCCGTGACAGCAGAACGAATGACCAGGTGTCGTGCAAAACCCCGGCATCGGCCAATTGCTTGGCAACGCTTCTCAGGCTGCTACCCGGTTTGATGGAAAATTCGTATGGAACAGCGGAAAGTTGAACGACAGCGTTAACATGATAGGCAAACCACCCGGCAAACAGGAAGACAGCAGCCAAAACCAAGAGAATCATGCGTTTCAGTATATGCATGCGTTGCAAATACTCCCTGCACTACGACAGCGGGATCAGGCTTTACGGAAAATAAGCGTGCCGTTTGTGCCCCCAAATCCAAACGAATTTGACATTGCCGCATCGATTTTCATATTCCTTGCGGCATTGGGAACGTAATCCAGATCACACTGCGGATCCTGGTCGAAAATATTGATGGTCGGTGGCGCAATCTGATGATATATCGCCAGTGCGGAAAATATTGCTTCCACCCCACCCGCTGCGCCAAGTAAATGCCCGGTCATGGATTTGGTGGAATTGACCACAAGTTTTTTTGCATGATCGCCAAAACAGCGTTTTACCGCCATGGTCTCGGCCAGGTCGCCCAGTGGCGTGGAAGTACCATGAGCATTGATGTAATCCACTTCATCATTATTCATGCCTGCGTTCTTGAGCGCAATGGTCATGCAGCGTGCAGCGCCCTCGCCGTCTTCGCAGGGTGCGGTCATATGGTAGGCATCGGCGCTCATACCAAAGCCAGCCAGTTCAGCGTAAATCTTTGCACCGCGGCGTTTGGCGTGTTCCATTTCTTCCAGCACCAGAATGCCTGCACCCTCACCCAGCACGAAACCATCCCTGTCCTTATCCCACGGGCGGCTGGCGCTAGCAGGATCGTCATTGCGGGTCGACAGCGCTCGCGCCGAGGCGAAACCACCAATGGTGAGTGGCGTTACACACGCTTCTGTGCCACCTGCCACCATCACGTCCGCATCGCCGTATTCGATCATGCGGGCAGAATCGCCAATACAGTGAGTCGCGGTAGTACAGGCAGTGACAATGGCTAGATTGGGTCCTTTGAAGCCGAACATGATGGACAAGTCGCCCGCGACCATGTTAATGATGACGCTGGGAATGAAGAACGGTGAGATTTTACGCGGACCGCCGATATGATAGGCGTCGTGGGTTCCCTCGATCATCGGCAGACCACCGATGCCAGAACCAATGTTGACACCGATACGTTCGGCATCAAGGCCACCGCCAGCGACGTCTTCAATACCCGCGTCTTTCACCGCCTGGATTGCCGCCGCCATGCCGTAATGGATAAAAGTATCCATGCGCCGCGCATCCTTGGCGGAGATATACTGTGTGATATCGAAATCCCTCACCTCTCCCGCTATCTGCGAGGCGAAAGCTGTGGCATCGAAACGGGTGATCCGGGTGATGCCGGATTTTCCTGCGAGGATGTTCGCCCATGCATCGGGAACGGTGTTGCCAACGGGCGAGACAGCGCCTAATCCGGTAATGACTACTCTACGCTTGGACAAGATAACTCTAATGTGGGGAATGTTAAAACATGAAATTAATTCGTGTGGGAATTTATGTAATCAATCGCCTGCTGGACGGTATTTATTTTCTCCGCCTGCTCGTCGGGGATCTCACATTCGAATTCCTCTTCCAGCGCCATGACCAGTTCAACGGTATCAAGCGAGTCCGCACCCAAGTCATCTACGAAAGATGATTCGTTGTTGACTTCAGCTTCATTCACGCCCAGTTGCTCGGCTACGATTTTTTTTATACGTTGTTCCACATTTTCCATCAGATACCCCTCTTCTCAGATAAGAAAAACCGTCTCTATTCTAGCAAATTTTCGGTATTTGCAATACCAGAACACTATCTACCCGGGCTTAGAAAACAATCGCGGATACGTGTTAATTTGAGTCAATTGAAGCTAAACGATACAAATCGACGTTATTTTATAGTTTTACCAAATCTAAATGTAACAAATAGCTGTCGTACGCTAATGCGTATCTCTATGTTGAAATATTCCCGGTTAATCCATATGCATGCCACCATTCACATGCAGTGTCGCACCAGTAATGTATGCAGCGGCTGGCGAAGCAAGGAACGCTACTGCTGAGGCCACTTCCTCAGGCCGTCCCAATCTGCCCAGCGGTACATGCTGAATCAAGTCCTGTTGCTGCTTGTCGGTAAGTGAGCGGGTCATGTCGGTTTCTATAAAACCGGGGGCAATACAGTTCACAGTGATATTTCGGCTACCCACTTCGCGTGCCAGTGATTTACTGAAACCAAATATCCCGGCTTTAGCGGCTGCATAATTGGTCTGCCCGGGGTTACCTATAGCGCCTACCACCGAAGAAATATTGATGATGCGACCAGAACGGGTTTTCATCATGGCACGCAGCACTCCACGGCTCAAACGAAATACCGATTTAAGATCGGTCTCCATGATTTCATCCCACTCTTCATCTTTCATCCGAATCAGCAGATTATCGCGGGTGATGCCGGCGTTATTTACCAGTATCGTGATTTCACCGAACTTTCCGGGTATCGCTGCAAGAATGCCTGCAATCTGCGCAGTATTAGTTACATTCAGTACCATACCCGCACCTTTGATGCCGGCTTCGCTCAGATAGCGGCTGATGATTTCGGCACCAGCCTCAGTGGTGGCGGTGCCGACCACGGTAGCGCCTTGCTTGCCTAATTTCAACGCGATGGCCTGGCCAATACCGCGACTGGCGCCAGTTACCAGCGCCACTTGATTTTGCAGCATTATCTCTCCGGTATGTCCTGTCACGGATTAATATCCATAATCATGCATGACAAAGGATGCAATATTCTTCCAATCTACCTCAGTACGCCTGCAGCCTGCCGTAGCGCCTCACCATCTGCCAGCGCCAGACTCTGCAACTTCCCGTCTATGCGCTTGTTTAGTCCAGACAGCACCTTACCTGGCCCACATTCCACTACATGAGTGACGCCTGCGGTGGCAAAAGTATGGATGGTCTCGGTCCATCGTACCGGCTTGCATAATTGCTGTACTAAAATATTTCTGATGGCTGCAACACTTGCATGCGGCTGCACATCCGCATTATGCAACACCGGGATGGTGGGTGATTGCAGCGCCACCAGTTCCAGTCGTTGCTGCATTTTTTCCGCCGCCTGATGCATCAACGAACAATGTGAAGGTACGCTCATGGGCAACATTATTGCCCGTCTTGCACCTTTTGCCTTGGCTAGTTCCATGCCGTGCAACACTGCATTCCTGTTCCCCGCGATTACTACCTGACCGGGTGCGTTGAAATTTGCCGGTTCCAGCGATTCCCCGTTGAAGGCATTCACGACTTCAATGCATACTGCTCGCACCGTGTCATCATCCAATCCCAAAATTGCCGCCATGCCACCTGTGCCTTCCGGCACCGCCTGCTGCATTACCTCCGCCCGGAAACGCACCAGTGGCAGCGCATCAGCAAAGGCCAACACCCCCGCAGCAACCAATGCGCTGTATTCTCCCAGGCTGTGACCGGCCAAAAAAGCCGGTTTTGCACCAGCCAAACTTTCCCATGCACGATATACCGCAATCCCTGCCATCAGCATCAATGGTTGGGTATTGACCGTGAGATTGAGATCATCAGCCGGGCCATCGTTGACCATCACCCAGAAATCCTGGCCCAGGACGTCGGATGCCTCGGCAAAAGTTTCGCGTACTACCGGAAAATCGGCATACTCTTTCATCATGCCAACTGATTGCGAACCCTGACCAGGGAAAACAAAAGCGAATTTCATGTCTTACCAGCGGAGCAACACCGCACCCCAGGTAAACCCGCCACCCACTCCCTCCAGCAGCACATATTGACCGGATTTGATGCGTCCATCGCGTATGGCGGTATCCAGCGCCAGGGGAATGGAAGCAGCGGAAGTATTACCGTGCTTGTCTACCGTGACTACCACTTTTTCCATCGGTATGCCCAATTTCTTCGCGGTGGATTGAATGATGCGGATATTGGCTTGATGGGGAATCAGCCAGTCAATATCGGACGCTTGTAAATTATTCTCGGTCAGGGCTTCACGTACCACTTCTTCCAGAATTTTCACCGCGAACTTGAAAACCGTGTTCCCTTCCATGATGAGGAACGGCTTGCCCTGCACCTTACCGTCACAGATACTCCCAGGCACCGCAAGGACTTTACTGTGTTTACCGTCGGCATGCAGATGGCTTGAGAGTATTCCTGGCTGGTCGCTTTGGCTCAACACCACTGCACCCGCGCCGTCGCCAAATAGCACACAAGTGCTGCGGTCGCTCCAGTCGAGTATGCGCGAATACACTTCGGCTCCCACCACCAGCGCATTGCGGCATCTGCCTGCGCGGATGAACATGTCTGCGGTGGCAAGCGCATAGATAAAGCCACTGCATACCGCTTGCACGTCAAATGCGGGGCAATCCCTGGCACCAAGCTTATCCTGCAAGATACAGGCGGTGCTGGGAAAAATCATGTCCGGTGTGGTAGTGGCGACGATGATGAGGTCGATCTCCTCAGCCTTTATGCCTGCCGCTTCCATCGCCTTGCGACTGGCGTGCAGCGCCAGATCACTTGCCATTTCATGGTCCGCCGCAATGTGCCGTTGAGTAATGCCAGTACGGCTGCGTATCCATTCGTCGCTGGTATCCACCATGCGCTCGAGGTCATGGTTGGTGAGAACTTTCTCGGGCAAGTAGCCGCCTGTTCCAACGATTCTGGAATACCTCATGCTGCGTCTTCTTTTGACAATAATTGAGGATGCGAAGATGGATTTTTAGAATGGTGTTGCAACCCCGCCACACGCTCACTGATATGTTGCAACATTCCGCCCCGCACTTCACTCACCGCACGCTCAATGGCAAAATTGAATGCATGACTGTCAGCCGCACCGTGGCTCTTGATGACGATACCGCGCAGCCCCAGTAAGCTCGCACCATTGTAGCGGCGATGATCTACCCGGCGCTTGAATGCCTTGATGACCGGCAAGGCAATGAACCCCGCAAACCTGGTAAGAAGATTACGCTTAAATTCCTCACGCAAATAAGTGGCCAGCATCTGTGCCACGCCCTCTGAAGCTTTCAGGGTGACATTGCCGACGAAACCATCGCACACCACCACATCGGTTGTGCCCTTGTAAATATCATTGCCTTCAACATTGCCGTAGAAATTAAGTCCGCTGTTGCGCAGCAGTTCTGCCGCATGTTTCACCACTTCATTACCTTTTATTTCTTCTTCGCCTATGTTCAGCAAGCCGACACTTGGCCGCTCCTTACCTTCTACAGAAGAAACCAGAGTAGCGCCCATGACACCGAATTGAAGCAACTGCTCCGCACTACAATCCACGTTGGCACCCAGATCCAGCACGTAAGTGTGCCCCTTCATGGTAGGCAGCACCACAGCAAGCGCGGGCCGGTCGATCCCAGGCAGCGTTTTCAGCACAAACCGGGAAGTCGCTATCAATGCCCCGGTATTGCCAGCACTGACACAGGCCTGGGCCTCGCCACGCTTAACCAGGTCGATGGCAATCCGCATCGAAGAATCTTTCTTATCACGCATCGCTACAGCCGGCGATTCGTCCATGCCGATCACTTCGCTTGCGGCATGAATCCTCAGACGGGAATCAGGCGCAAACTTGATAGCGCGCAATTCTGCCTCGATGGCGTCGGGCAATCCCACCAGAACGATATTGGTTCCTGGATTGCTTCGAAGGTAATTGACAGCCGAGGGAACAGTTACATGGGGGCCACGATCACCACCCATGCAATCTATTGCTACGGTAATGTCCGATTTAAGTGCCATTAAGGCTGAGACAAACTAAAGGCTTCGGGATTCGCAGAATGCCAGCACGAGACTTAGTCGTCCTTGGTCTTGATGATTTTCTTACCCCGATAATAGCCGTTGGGACTAATATGATGGCGCAGATGCACTTCGCCGGTGCTGGGTTCCACCGCCAACGGCGAACTGGTCAGAAAATCATGCGAGCGGTGCATGCCGCGTTTTGATGGGGATTTTTTGTTTTGTTGAACTGCCATAGTGTTTTGCTCCTTAAATAATTTCAGTGCAGTTTTTTCAGTGTCGCCAGTGCGGCAAAGGGATGTTTTCTGCCCACTGCATCACCACCAGCCGGTTTGCCTATTGAACATTCGCCTTCCGGGTGACGGGCTGAAATTGGCAAACTCAGGATTATCTCATCTTCAATCAGCGCCAGCACGTCCATCTCAGGCACTGCCAGAACTCCATCTACTGATTCATCTTCATCAAAACGGGAGAGCTCGTTCTCATCTCTCGCCAGCAAAATATCTGCCTTCAGATCCAGCACATGCGCCAAGCCAGTGAGACAGCGCTGGCACTGGAGGTTGATTGTCCCCTTAACGACGATCCGCAGAACCGGATTGCCGTCACCATCCAACATGCCGCTGACTGTATATTCGAGCTCGCCATGGCTATCGGTCAGATAATCTTGCAATCGCTCAAGTTCAGCGGGTGTAATTTTACCATGATGTGCCCCGGCATTACGCACGAAATCAAGGGCATCTATGACAAACCGTGCAGACATAAGGCGCGCATGATATATTTTTTGCCCCTGAGTGTCAAAAATTATCCTGGGTAAATTTTGCAAATACCGCACCTTGCTCAACAGCTTGTACTGGGATCCAGTTCCATTTATCGCCGCGAATTGCTCCAGCGTCTGCAGATTCCGTTTGAGGTCTGCAGCCCGGATATTGATGAGACTTCCCTGGCTGGTGAAATGCCCGGAGCCACCGCCCTTCGTTTGGCCGAAAGTAAAGCCCGGGCCGTTGCTACGACCTACCCCGACGCGCTTATCATAGGCGCCGACCAGGTGGCGGTGCTGGAAAATACTCTGCTCGGCAAGCCATTAACCCATGAAAACGCAGTGAGGCAGTTGCGCTTGCTGCGCGGCAAGGAAGTGACATTTCATACTGCGCTGAGTCTTTTCAACAGTCGCAGCGCCAGCATGCAAACGCGACTCATCCCCTCTCACGTCAAATTCCGCGAATTAAGCGACCAGCAGATCGAAAATTATCTAGCCAGAGAGCAGCCGTATCATTGTGCAGGCAGCGCGAAATCTGAGGGGCTGGGCATCGCGTTGATTGAACGCATCACAGGTGACGACCCGAATGCCCTGATAGGGCTACCGCTGATCGCGCTGGTAGAAATGCTGGCACATGAAGGCATAGAAATAGTGTGAGTTCCGGCACACTCTATCTCATCCCGACACCACTTGGCCCAGGTGATATCACCTGGGTGATTCCCATTGCAGTCCGGCAATGCGTCGCAGGTCTTGGCCACTTTATAGTGGAGCACCCAAAAACCGCCAGACAGTTTCTAAAACAAATCGGCTGCGGCCTGCCATTACAGGAAATCAGGATGCAGGTGCTGGATGAACATACCCGGCCTGAGGATTTTGCAAATCTGCTCACACCGCTGCTGGCAGGAAACGATACGGGGTTATTGTCTGAGGCTGGTTGTCCGGCAATAGCCGACCCTGGTGCAGAACTGGTGCGAATTGCCCATCAGAGAAATATCCGGGTGGTGCCGCTGGTTGGACCATCGTCCATCCTGCTGGCATTGATGGCGTCCGGCTTGAATGGCCAGCGCTTCATGTTCCACGGCTACCTGCCGGTGGAATCTGACAAACGCCTCATGAAAATTGTCGAACTGGAAAAGGAATCGATAACCCGCGACCAGACCCAGATATTCATCGAGACCCCCTACCGTAACCAGAAGCTGCTTGAAGCGCTCGTACAAGCCTGCCGCGACAGCACCAGCCTGTGTATCGCCAACGATATCACCCTCGCCAGTGAACACATTGCGACCAGAACGGTGAAGGAATGGAAACATCTCTTGCCTGACATTAACAAGAAACCAACGATTTTTCTGCTGCATGGGTGATTACCGTACCCCCCACCCACCCCCTGCAGCACTGACCAGTGCGCTTGCCGTCACTGCACCAAAGCGTCTGGCGAAGCGCTCGACGAAACCTTCCTGGGTGGTGTAGTCCACGATGTGCTCGGCTTTGATAACTTCACGCGCGACATATTCGGCGCTGCCCATGGCATCAGCAAGTCCCAGGTCTATGCTTTTCTGCCCAGTCCAGACGATCCCGCTGAAGATCTCCGGGGCATCCTGCAAACGTTTACCCCTGCCTTGCTGCACTACCTGAATAAATTGTTGATGAATGTCGCCCAGCATTACTTTGGCGTATTCCTGTTGCTGCGGATTGGAGGGCGAGAAGGGATCAAGAAATCCCTTGTTCTCTCCTGCCGTGAGCAGCCGTCGTTCGATGCCGAGTTTTTCCATCGTCCCCGTAAAACCGAAGCCGTCCATTAGCGCGCCGATGGAACCAACGATGCTGGCTTTGTCCACATAAATCTTGTCGGCAGCAACAGCAACATAATAGCCACCCGAGGCGCAAATATCCTCGACCACAGCATAGAGGGGAATCTCGGGATATGCGGCGCGCAGGCGGCGGATTTCATCGTTGATATAACCCGCTTGCACCGGACTGCCACCGGGACTGTTAATGCGCAGAATCACACCCTGCGTTTTTTTGTCCTTGAACGCCTCCTGTAACCCTGCATTGACGTTGTCAGCGCTGCTGACGCTATCAGCGGAGATTACGCCGCGCAGCTCTACCAGAGCGGTGTGTTTAGCGGAAATGGGGCCATCTTTACCGCCGACCCAGCCCAATACGAGGAATAGCAGAATAAACAGGTAGAGAAAAGTAAGTGACTTAAACAATATGCCCCAGTGACGCGCCCGGCGCTGCTCCTGCAGAGAGGAGAACACCAGTTTCTCCAGCACCTGCTTCTCCCAGCCTTCGTTGCGATTTTCTGAATCGGCCATAATTGTTTCAATCCTTCAAAAAAATGTTGCCATCGCGTTCTTCGGTTTCCAGACATTGCAGGCTTTTCCCCCTGCATGGGCCACCAATGCAAAAACCACTTTGCGGCGCGTAAGTCGCGCCGTGAGTCGAACAAATTAAGTATAACCCTGAATCATCGAAAAATTCGCCTTCCATCCAGTCCAGTTCGACGCCAACATGGGCGCAGCGGTTGAGATAGGCATAGATCTTTCCCCGATAGCGGATCACAAACGCCGGAACGGCTCCGGACTCATGCGGGCGCTCCACGTTGAAACGGACGCCTTTGCCGCCATCCGCCAGTTCGCTGCTTGCGCAAATCAGACGTTCGCGTTGAGCCACGAGTGCAATTCCGTGATGCTGTCGACACAGGCAAGCGGTGCCAGAGAACTGAGATTCTCTCTGGGATGGGCGCCGTATGCCACACCCAACCCGGCGACCTTGGCATTGATTGCCATTTGTAAATCGTGGGTGGTATCGCCTATCATCAATGTGCGCCCTGCCTCCACACCAAATTGTTCCATCAATTCCAGCAGCATTGCTGGATGGGGTTTGGAGAAAGTCTCATCGGCACAACGGCTGGCATGAAAATAGACGCCTAATCCGCTGGATTCAAGTGCTTTATTGAGTTCGGTGCGGCTCTTGCCAGTGGCCACTGCCAACAAGAAGTCCTCCGCATACAGGGTCTCGATAATCTCGGTCACGCCCTCGAATAGGGAAATTTTCTGCTCGTATGTAAAATAATGATATCGGTAACGATCCGTCAGTGATCCGGATTGCTGTGGGGGAAGACCGGGGAAAAGATATTCCAGAGCCTCGCTCAGTCCCAAACCAATGACATGGCGCGCATTTTCGGCCGATGGCTGCGGCAGACCCACATCGCGGGCTGCGCCCTGGATTGAAGATACGATGACGTTGGCGGAATCCAGCAGGGTTCCATCCCAATCAAATACTATCAGGTCGAATTTATTGGTCATCAGAAATTTATCTACAGAATGTTACCGTGCGGCCTGATGCGCGTTATTGGCCATCTTCCGCATCCAGCGCGTCCAGAAATGTTTGCAGATCATTTGCTAACGGCGCCTCCAGGCACAAACGCTCGCCGCTTACGGGGTGCATCACCACGGCTGTACGGGCATGCAGGAACATGCGTCCCAAGCCTGATTTCTGGCCGCGCTTGGCCAGCTTCTTGTTGAGCGCAAAATCCCCATACTTGTCGTCGCCAGCGATGGGGAAGCCAAGATGCGCAAGATGCACGCGGATTTGATGAGTGCGTCCGGTTTTCAGTTCCGCTTCCAGCAGGCAGAAATCCTGCCAGGATTTCTGCAGGGTGAACACCGTATGGGTGGCCATTCCCTCTTTCTCGCCTGTGGTTACCGCCACGCGCCGTTCTCCCGCCGCCGTCACATACTTGCTAAGCGGCAGTTTCACGCTTTGTCTTGGATTGCACCATTTGCCTTTTACCAGCACCAGATAGCGCTTTTCCATCAGCCCTTCACGAATTTGCCGGTGCAGCGCAACCAGTGCCGCACGTTTCTTGGCGAGCAGCAGAACACCGGAAGTTTCTCTATCGAGCCGATGAACCAGTTCCAGGAACTTCCAGTCAGGATGCTGAGCACGTAATTGCTCGATGACACCGAAGCTCACGCCACTGCCACCATGTACCGCCACTCCGGCAGGCTTGTTGATCACCAGCAGCGACTCATCCTGAAACAGCACGTCGAACGAGATAAATCGGGATTTGGTTATTTTTTTGTTTTCCAGCGACTCGCCTGGCGCCATTCTCACCGGCGGAATACGCACCGTATCACCTTGTTGCAGATGGTGATCTGCATTGATGCGTTTACTGTTGACCCTTACCTGGCCGCTACGCAGAAGCCGGTAAATGTGGCTTTTCGGCACACCCTTGAGACGCTTGATCAAGAAATTATCGATACGCTGGCCGTCACTATCCTCGCCAACAATCTCCTTGACTACAGCATTCAAAGGAAAAACTTTGCCTAAATCCTTAATTTTACTTATACTTGCCAATTCGGAGTTCCAGCCTATCCTCTATCCGGTGTGTGCAATGGCACTGTTGATGGAATTTCAATGGCACTGTTGATGGAATTTTATCCTGCTCATGGAAAAGAGCCGACCCCGAAACCTGGTTAACGTCGCTCACCAATAAAAGTAGCGATAGTAATTGATTTGTGCGCTCAAAGTACACGTAGATTTCAGCTTTCAGTTTCATAGTACCCGTTTCCCGAGAAAACCATAGTCGGAACCCGGTTGAAACCGAGCTGAAACTTAATTTCCGGTTCTGCTTGCCAAAGAGGCAGGACCCTAGTGACAAACCAGAGAATAGTCATCATTAACAAGCAGCCCGACACTATGACCAAGTTGCCTGACTAATAAATTCTTATATGCGTGTGCCGGACACGGTCCGCACACGCGTGGGTTGTCCGCCCGTGACCAGAGCGCGGGAGGCATAAAATGAAACGCATGCTATTCAATGCGACACAGCCGGAAGAACTCCGTGTCGCCATTGTTGATGGTCAGAAACTGATTGACCTTGACATTGAATCCGCCGGCAAAGAACAACGCAAAAGCAACATCTACAAAGCAGTCATTACCCGCCTCGAGCCCAGTCTCGAAGCTGCCTTTGTCGAGTACGGCGGCGAGCGTCACGGTTTTCTGCCGTTCAAAGAAATCTCCCGTGTTTATTTCAAGGAAAGCGCCGACCCGGCTAAAGTCCGCATTCAGGATGCGCTGCGTGAAGGCCAGGAGCTCATTGTCCAAGTGGACAAGGACGAGCGCGGTACCAAGGGTGCGGCGCTCACTACCTTCATTTCGCTGGCTGGGCGCTACCTGGTCCTGATGCCCAACAATCCGCGCGGCGGCGGAGTGTCACGCCGCATCGAGGGTGAGGATCGCGCCGAACTACGCGACGTGATGTCGCAACTGGATGTCCCCGCAGGCATGAGCATCATTGCTCGCACCGCCGGTATAGGCCGCAGTGAAGAAGAATTACAGTGGGATCTCAACTACTTGATGCAGTTGTGGCGCGCCATTGAAGATGCTTCCCAGAGTCAAAACGGCGCTTTCCTGATTTACCAGGAAAGCAGCCTGGTAATACGCGCCATCCGTGACTACTTCCATCAGGAGATCGGCGAAATCCTGATTGACACTGAAAGCATTTACGAGCAGGCCTGTCAGTTCATGAGTCACGTCATGCCTGCCAACGTTAATCGCGTCAAACTCTATCGTGATGATGTCCCATTGTTCTCACGTTTCCAGATTGAGCACCAGATTGAGACTGCTTATTCACGGCAAGTAACTCTGCCTTCCGGCGGCGCCATCGTCATCGATCACACCGAAGCACTGGTATCGGTTGACGTCAACTCCGCACGTGCCACCCGTGGCGCCGATATCGAGCAAACTGCGCTCAACACCAATCTGGAAGCGGCTGATGAAATCGCGCGGCAATTGCGCCTGCGCGATCTGGGCGGATTGGTGGTGATTGATTTCATCGACATGGAAGTTGCTCGCAATCAGCGCGAAGTGGAGAATCGATTGCATGACGCGTTGCGTTATGACCGCGCACGGGTGCAGGTGGGAAAGATATCCCGTTTCGGCCTGTTGGAATTATCACGTCAGCGCCTACGCCCTTCACTGGGCGAGAGCAGTTATATTTCCTGTCCCCGTTGCCACGGCACTGGCCATATCCGCGGCACCGATTCCTCTGCCCTGCATATCCTCAGGATCATCCAGGAAGAAGCGATGAAGGAAAACACCGCCGCACTGCACGTTCAGGTACCGGTGGATGTTGCCACCTATTTGCTGAACGAAAAGCGCGCGGAAATTCATTCCATCGAAGCACGTCTGAAAATGAATGTGATATTGATTCCAAACATTCACCTGGAGACGCCCAACTATAATATTACCCGCTTGCGGCATGATGACATCAAGCTTGGCGAGGTACAAACCAGCTACCAGATGGTAGAGAAGCCGGTAGAAGAGATTACTCTGCCGTCAGCCGCGCAGGAACCCAGGCCGGCGCGACCACAGGCGGCCGTAAAAGGCATTACACCGTCACAACCTGCTCCAATACGCGAGGAAAAACCGCAACCCATGCCCAAAGAGTCCTCGCTTCTAAGCAAACTCTTCGGCTGGTTCAAGCAGACGAGTAGCGAGGAAAGAAAAGAGGAGCCGAAACAAGTCAAAACCAGACCGCAGCGAGAACAACACCCGCGTGGACGCCATGATCGTGGCCGCGAGGGGCGAGATGGCAAGCGTGGTGAGCCCGGTAGCGAGGCTGGTGGCGCCCTGATACAAGGACAAACAACTGCCGCGCAACGTCCTCCGCGCGGCGAACAAGAATCCAAAGGCGAGCGACTTGCCCAGAAAAAACCACCACGTCCGCCACGGGAAGAACACATCCGGACGGAAGCAAAACCAACGGCGGAAGAAGGGCAGTTGCCGTCAGAAAATCAGCCCCAGCAAGCTGAAGACGGCGGGCGTTCCCGTAGACGTCGCGGTGGCAGGCAGCGTGAGCGGGGTGAACGCCAGGGACGTGGCGAGCAAGGAACCCAGCAAACGACTACTCAGAGCAGTCCGGCAGAGCAAACAGCTGCCACCCAGACTGTGCGTGATGCAGACACTGTAGCGGGAGTTGCCCCTACACCAATGCATGAGCCATCAGGACTCGATTCCACCGTCTCCTTCCTGCAAGTGGGGACCGTTGACGAGACGAAAACCACTCCTATCGTTGCACCTCAGGTTACAACCGAGCCGGCAATGGTGCCGGATATGGCACAGGCGGCGGTTGAGACAGAAACAGTATTGGCTACAGAACAGCCCGCCCAGGAAGCAATACCGGTTGATGCAAAACCTGTCTCCATCACGGTCATGACAGAACCCGACCAAACTGGAAGCAACGTCGTGGAACAGAGTATCCCAGCGGCGGCACCGGTAGCAATGCCTGCACCCGAGCCCGTCGTACCTCAGCAACCAGCGTCTACGCCGGAGCCGCTGAATCTGGCCGCAAGCGGACTTATCATGATAGAAACCGTTCCGGAAAAAGTGAAACCGATTGAGGCCACTGCACTGGAACAACCGGCACTACCAAAGCGGCAACGGGAAAAACCGGTATCCTCACCGCCGGTGGAACAAGAACCACTGGTGCAGATAGAAACGCACAAATAATCACAGCCGCAAGGAATAAAGGGTGGGGGTCGCCCCCACCCTTTCATAAGTGTCACTACGGTGGATCGTACTTTTCCCCCTCCACCCTGCAATCTCCCGTTATTTTTTATTGCGGATGTGGTCAAGCAATTCTTGCCCCGCTTCCTCCACCATATCCAGCACTTCCTCAAACCCCTGACGCCCGCCAAAATAGGGATCAGGCACTTCTTTGCGTTCAACGAATTTCTTGCTGTGCTGCATCAACAGTCCGAGCTTATGGCGGTACTGCGGCGGGCATTGCTGCTTGAGTATGGCAAGATTGTCTTCGTCCATCGCCAGAATGTGGTGAAACATCTCGAAATCCCCCATCTGCACCTGGCGCGCACGTAATTCCTGCATGTCATAGCCGCGCCGTAACGCCGCGTTCTGCGCCCTCTCATCCGGCGGATCGCCGATGTGATAATCATGGGTACCGGCAGAATCGATGTGAATTGCTTGGTCAAAACCGACCGCTTTAACCTGATGCCTGAACACCGCCTCCGCAGTGGGTGAACGGCAGATGTTACCCATGCAGACAAAGAGAACTTTGATCATACCCTTCCAATCAATATGTTATAACTATTTTTGACACTCGCACGAAACACCAGAACAACACGTCGCGCACCAATGGAATCAGATGATTACCGAGCGATTTGGGAGAGCCAAATGGATGTGCCGTCACTCATTTGGCAGCACTCCGCGCCACCTCATCCAGCAGTTTGATGAAATTCCGCTTCGGCTTAAACTGCACACGCAGCTCTGCCAGGTAGTCGCCAAATTGCCGCGACTGGCTCTGTGCTTTCATCAATCCACCCACCTTGCGGATCAGTTTGATCGCCTCAGCGTAAGCGGCGTTGCTGGTCTGTTCGACGATGGGCGGCACTACGCGACGGTAGAGGCTAACGGCATCACCGGGGCGTGCAGGTTCGAGCTTCCCGGCCAAAACGATCAGCAGGTTCCGGTCGCAGGTGCCTTTGTGGGCAAACTCCCAGGCGGCATAAAGATCTTTCTCCCACAACGCGATTTCCACCCGCAGCGAGTAGTTGGGTGCCGACGGTTTCGGCTTCCAGCGATTCGTTGTGCTTGCCTCACGCGCGATGACCTCGGCAACCCTTGCCAGTGCCCGGTCGCGCTGCTTCGGCCAGAGGCCGAGCTTGCCGGAGACATCGTGCAGCTTCTTGTAGTGTTCCAGAATCGGCTGCTCCTCGAACTGGATCCAGGTCAGTTGCAGCGCCTCGTCATTGCGTTTGCGTTTGAGGTACGCCGCCACCAGAAAATCCCGCAGCCGGTTGTCGGGCCGCTCAGGAAAAGCCTTCAGGCCACGTTCCGCCCATTCCAGCGCCTTGTCCGACTGCTTGGCTTTGGTCCATATTTCGGCGATCTCGAGATAGTGGTAGCCCAAAGAAAGGTCACGTGACTTGATCGCCACCAGCTCCTCGACATCACCGCTCGCCTCGGCCAATCGCTCCATGATGCGAGTGATCGTTGCCCGGTGGACATCGTAGCTGTCCTTCGCGTCCCGTGGCTTGAGCTTGCGCCACTCTGCTTCCGCCAGTTCCCGGTAGCGACGCAGGCCGACCTTACCGAGGGCATTGCGATAGGTAGTGGCATCGAAGCTGCACAGGCCAAACGGTAGCGTTGTCTCCAACCGGAACAGACGCTCGGCCAGCTCTGCCGGCTCGGGTCTAGCCAGCGTGCAAGCCTTGAGATGCAGCTCGCCCAGACGATAAACGACGTCACCAATCTCGCCGTCCGAGTCGTCAACCTGCTCCAGCGAATTCTCGACTCGCTCAATGGCATACTCGGCCAGTTCGACCAGCATGGCGGCGGTGTCGGGCTTGAGCAATTCCACCAGTGAATCCACTACCTGGTCGATATCACCGGCGAAGCTGCCGACCTCCTGCCAATCGACAAAACCGTGGATATGCGTCGCATCGTCGATTGCCCGCCGGAATGCCTTGGCCACGTTGCCTCCACCGCCGCTACGCTCGGCCTTGAGCAATAGCGACTGGTAAAGCCGGTCGTCGCGTTGGGCGACATCGAGCAACAAGTCGATCAAGACGTCCTGCGGCTGAACAGTCAGATACTCCTTGATGTCGCGCCACGGATCGCGCCGCTTCTTCTTGCCGGATACGGCACCGGATTTCGGTATGACGAAATTTTCGGCCAACCACGCCAAACCGACCGCCACGCAATGCTTGCAGAAATAGCCGTCGGCAGCACGCGGGCAGGTGCAATCGTAGGTCAAATCGCCTTCATCATTCCGCAGCTCAACTTGGTAGGTTCTCGTACCTTCCACCTTGGCAGTGACCTTGTCGCCGGTGGCGCGCAAACGCCCGACGGCACCGACGGAAAAATATTCTTCACCACGCCGGAAGGCAGTGGTGCCGGCAAGGTCTTTAAGGCTGGCGCGAGTGATCAGCTTATCGAGCATGGTTCTAGCCGTTCATTTTCCGCCTGCGTTTGTTCCAGCAGTGCGCCGGCGGGTTCGTCTTGAGGATGTTGCACAGGTTCCAAAGCTTGGCGACGATGTCGGAGGTGGTCATTTGTTTAGCGTCTTGATAAATTGATCGGCGGTGACGATGGGGCAAGCAAACTGGCCAGCAAGGCTCAGCAAATCCCGGTCGCCACTCACGAGATAGTCAGCTTTGCCCGCGACGGCGAGCTGTAGAAATGGCAAATCAAAGGGATCGCGACACTCCGGTGTCTCGGGTGGCGGGTTGGGTATGCGCACAGTAGTGCACCAGGGTAAATAGTCAGCCAGCAGTTCCTGCTGTTCATCCGGCGAGAGCTTGAATTTTGGGTAGGCGAGTACGCGGATGAGTTCCGCCGCTGTGACTCTGGATACCATAGGCTGGCAACGTTCGCTTTGCCAGGCATGGCGCAACGGCGTCATCCGCCCCTGCGCAAATACCAGTGCAGACAGTACCAGGTTAGTGTCGATCACCACGCAGGGCGGGCGCAGGGAACGGGTCATTTCCTGCGGCGGCTCTTCGCGGGGCTGGCGGGTGCTTGACTCGGCGCCCGCCGGGCCCAGGCCACTGCATCGGCAATGTCCTGCTCCTGCAAGTCGAGTTCGGCCAGTTTGGCGCGCACGGCATCGCCGCGCTGGATGCGCACCGGGGTCAGCACGATCTGGCCGTTGCGGGCTTCCACGTCGAAATACTCCGCAGGGCCAACGGCAGCGGTTATGCTCTTGGGCAGGGTGAGCTGGTTTTTCGCAGTCATTTTGGCAAGCATGATAGCCTTCGAGGCATAAAGTAAGGAATCCTTACTTTATGCCATTTGCCATAAAATATCAAGCGGCAGATTTGTCTTGATTTACGCCACTCCTGAGATGGCAATGGATCAACATCTACCCACGGTCCACCATGAGATTGTTGATGCTTATATGTCATCCGATGGCGTTTTTGGAGTGTTTTCATGCTCGAAAAAGGTCGTGGTGTATCCAGCAACGTATCCAATTCATTGTGTATCCAATGCAAACTGGCGTAGATATTAGATTAGCAGGGACACGCTATTTTGTTACCCATACAGACAAAGAGAACTTTGATCATTACTTCCCTAATCAATATGTTATGACTATTTTTGAAACTCGCATGAAATACCAGAACAACACGTCGCGCACCAATGGAATCAGATGATTACCGAGCGATTTGGGAGAGCCAAATGGACGTGCCGGCACTCATTTGGCAGCACTCTGCGTCACCCCATCCAGCAGCTTGATGAAATTCCGCTTCGGCTTGAACTGCATGCGCTCCGGTCCACTCAGTGATTCCTTTCTATGTCAATCAGCGTCGAAAACTTTCCACTAGTCAGCGTCCAAATGTTTCCACTTTTCTGGTTTGTTGAGAGTAATTTTTACGCTGTTTGAAGCGATAAGAATCGTTGCCTGTTTCGAGGATGTCGCAATGATGGGTAATG